>JACCTL010000051.1 GCA_013812395.1 Euzebyaceae bacterium | reverse complement strand
GGGTGAAGGGGCTCGATCTGACGCCCGTCGACCATGGGCGTCGTCCACGGGGTCGTCGCAGCGTGTTCAAGGCGGCGGTGTCGGACCGGCGAGGGAGGTGGGGAGCCGGCCGATAAGCCGGATTCTGTGCCTGCGCCGTAGCGCAGGTGGCGACCATCTATCTGGTGCCGACGTTGCCGCCGACCTCATGCGGCCTACCTGGTGCTCGGCGGGCCACCTGTAGCGCACCTGCTTGGCCTTGCTCCGGACGGGGTTTACCTGGCCGCCGACGTCACCGCCGGCGCCGGTGCGCTCTTACCGCACCCTTTCACCCTTACCAGCCACCAACGAGCGGCCAGACACCGAAGTACCTGGCGCAAGTGGCAGCTGGCGGTCTGCTCTCTGTGGCACTGTTCCGCGCGTCGCCGCGCCTGGGCGTTACCCAGCGTCCTGCCCTGCGGAGTCCGGACTTTCCTCGACGGCCACTGCGGCCGCCGCGGTCGCCTGGCCGACTCCCCGGCGCCAGCGTAGAGCCAGCGGTGGCCCGGCGCTCAAGTGTTGCCGCGCCCAAGGACCTCTCGAGGACGGCGCTACACCGGCCCGTCGCGCAGGATCCCCATGATGACGACATCGCCGTAGCCACTGCCGACCCAGGCGTGGCGGCGCAGCCTGCCCTCTTCGGTGAAACCGGCGGCGCGGTAGGCGAGCAGGCCGCGCTGGTTGCCGGCCAGCGTGTCCAGCCATACGCGCTGCAGGTTGCGCATCGTGAAGGCGTAGTCCACAAGGGTCCGCAGGCTGTCGCTGCCGTAGCCGTGACCCCAGGCGTCGCGGTCGCCGATCGTGATACCGACCTTGCCAGTACGGGCGAGCAGGTCAATGTCGAACAGCCCGCAGCGTCCGATCAGGCCGCAATCAACCTCGATGGCGAACTCGGCGTCACTGTCGTCGCCCTGGTCCGCCAACGCGCGGACGTACGCCTCGAAGCCCAGCGGCACCACGGGCTTGTCGCTGCCAAGCTGCCACAGCTCGGGATCGATCTTCCAGGCGTACAGCGCTTCGAGGTCGCCCCGACGCACGGGTCGCAGCACGACCTTGCCTCCGCACAACATCTGGTCAGACTAGGGGTTGGCGGTGCCGGATTCAGGCCACGCCGAGGCGGCGACCGGCCACCATGGCGGCCATCCGCGTGCTGCTGACCGCGCGCGAGAACAGGTGGCCCTGCCCCAGGTTGCATCCGAGCATCAGCAACGCATCGCGCTGCGCGGGCAGCTCGATCCCCTCGGCCACGGTTTGCATCCCCAACTGGCGGCCGAGGTCGATGATGGTGCGGGCCAGCGCTGCGCCGCCACTGGTGCCGACCCCCTGCAGGAACATCTTGTCGATCTTGAGCACGTCGATGGGTAGCCGCCGCAGGTATGCCAGTGCGAGTAGCCGGTGCCGAAGTCGTCGATGGCGGTGCGCACGCCGAGCTGCTTGAGCGTTGCCAGGGTTTCGGCCGCTTTTTGCGGGTCGCCGACCAGGATGCTTTCGGTGACCTCCAGGGTCAGCAGCGCAGGCGGCAGCCCGCTGTCGGCAAGGACGCGCACAACGTGGTCGACCAGCTCGGGCTGGTGCAGCTGCACCGCGGACAGGTTGACGCTGACCGAGATCGGCTGATCGCCGGCGCCGCGGCGCCATTGCTGCGCCTTGTCGCAGGCGTCGCGCAGGACCACATCGAATACGTCGGCGATGAGGTCGCTCTCCTCGGCGAGGGCGATGAACGTGGCAGGACCGAGCAGGCCTCGCACGGGGTGCCGCCAGCGCACCAGCGCCTCTGCGCTGACGATCCGCCGATCCGCCAGCGAGACGATCGGTTGGTAGCGGACCTCCAACTCGCCACGCAGCACGGCCCACTGCAGGTCGGCGCGAAGCTGGCATCGGCTGCCCAGCGAGGCGTGGGCGTCGGGGTGGAACAGCTCGAAGCGATTCTTGCCGTTGCCTTTGGCGGAGTACATGGCCAAGTCGGCACGGTGCAGCAGGTCCTCGGCGTCCTCCACGCCCACCCCGCCGACCGCAACCCCGACGCTGGCGCGCAGCCGCACCGACTCACGGACCACCGCGAATGGCTCGGCGATGGCGGCCAGGATGCGTTCGCTGACGCGGGCGGCCTCGTTGCGTTGCTGGATGCCCTCCAGCAGCACGGCGAACTCGTCACCGGACAGCCGTGCCGCCAGGTCTCCCGGGCGCAGGCACGCCGCCAGCCGGGCAGTGACGTCGATCAGCACGCTGTCGCCCGCCGCATGGCCGAAAGTGTCGTTGACGGCCTTGAAGTCGTCGAGGTCGATGAACAGCACGGCGAGACTGTCCTGGCGGCCGGCCGCCGCCAGCGCGGCCCGCAACCTGTCAAGGAACTGCGCGCGGTTGGGCAGCCCGGTAAGGGGGTCGTGGAAGGCTCGGTGGACCAGTTCCTCTTCAAGCACCTTGCGTTGGCTGACGTCGCGGACGTTGAGCACGACGCCGGCGACGCTCGGCTCGTCGAGCAGGTTGGCGGCGACGATCTCGGTATGGCGCCAGCCGCTGGCATGGTGGCGCAGACGGCAGGCCGAGGAAACGGGCTCCCTGCCCTGCAGCACCTCGGCGAAGAAGTCGCGCCAGCGCTCCAGGTCGGCGGGGTGCAGCAGCGTTTCCAGCGACGCACCCTGCAGCGACGAGGGCGCATAGCCAAGGACGCGGGTGACGGTGGGGCTGAGGTAGCGCACGCTGCCGCTACGGTCGACCACCGCGATCACGTCCGAGCAGTTCTGCACCAGGGAGCGGAAGCGTGTCTCGCTGGCCAGCAGGTCGTCGGTGAGACCGGCTTCCTCCAGCGCCAGCGTCACGTACGCAGCCAAAGGCTGCAGCATCGCACTGGCGGCCCCGGCCTCCACGCGGCTATCACGCCCGGACAGGATGAAGGCGCCCCGCAACAGGTCCTGACCGACCAGCGGCACCACCATTTGCGCCTCTGACCCGAGCGACCAGCCATGGGACATGCCGCCGGCGCCGGCGAACAGTCCCTGGGTGGCGAAGGGCACGGCACGCGCGAGGCTGGCCTGGACGGCGTCGGGCAACGCGTGCAGCGGCAACGGCGTGCTGCTGGTCCCGTACTCGTCGAAGTACACCAGCCGGCCGTCCTCCACGAGCACGAACGCCACCTGGCAATCCTCATGCGCGATCAGCAGGCGACGCGCGAGCTTGTGAGGCCGTCAGCGCGATACCCCGTGGGGAGCCGGAGGACAGCAACGCCACACCGGCGTCGGCGAGGATCTGGCTGTTGGCTGCTGCGCGGTCATGGTTGTGCAAGGTGGCCACAACCTCGTGCAGCACCGGGGCGGCCAGCAGCACCAGACCGGCCGGAATCAGGCTTTGGCCGACCAGACCGACCGTGTCAAAGCCGCTGCCGACCACCATCGCTGCTGCGTAGGAGCCCGCGCTGAGCAAGCCGGCGAACCACATGTCGCGTTGCCGACCGAACAAAGCTCGGTAGCACAGCGCAACGAAATACACGCACAGCACTTGGGCCGGGTTGGCCAACGCGACCGCGATGGCGCCCAGTGCCACGGCGGCGACGACGTCGGCGAGCCAGCCGAACCGGCGGCGCCGGTAGCCGATCAGCCACCATGCACCCATGACAGCCATGCCCGCGACTGCAGCTGCACGGACACCGCTACCGCTGTGAACCAGGGTCAGTGGCAGTGAGACGGCCAGAGTCGCCAGCCCGACGAACAACCCGGTCCAGCGTAGCCAGGCCATCAACCCGGCCGGCGCAGCGCCCAGCAGCGCGCCGCCGCGCCACCAGGAACGCGACACGACGCTGTGCACCGCCAGCTCGGCCACTACGCTCCTCAGGACATCACGGCAACCACGTTCGGACAGCGGTGCGGGTGGACTCGTGGTGGGTATCGGTTGACTACGCGCGACCCTTGACCCGCGCGAACACGCGGAGGATGACGATGGCCTCAAAGGACCTGGAAAGCCTGCAGCTCGACCTGCAGCCGAATGAAGCTTCCGGACTGCTGTTCGTGGAGGCGGCGGGCGTGCTTGAGGCCCACGGCTGGCAGCGGGCCTTCTGGGTTGTGCTCGACGAGAGCGCAGCACAGGAGTGCGTCGCCGCCATCGGGCAGCGCCCGGACGGCGAGTGGGACGTTGCGCGGCTGGCCGCGACCGTGGTCGGTGACCTCGGCGAGACCCGGGACGCCGAGGCGCTGGCGCGTCGGGATGGCTGGATCTACGTGGTGGGTTCGCAGTTCGGCGGCAAGTCGGGCCCACTGCTGCCTCGCCAGGCCTTCCTCGCCCGCTTCCGCGAGGGCGACGTAGAGCGCCTCGACGGTGGGCCAGTGCAGATGCAGGTGGCGCGACCCGGGCTGCTGTTGCACCGGTTGGTCAATGACGCCTTGGCGCAGGAAGGCGTCGCACTGGTCACGCTCGGTGACGTGACCAGGGAGGCCTTCATCGATCAGTCGCTGCGCGAGGGTGCCGGCGAGTCATGGGTCGGCGAGGTGCACGAGCGCGACACCCCCATCAACGTCGAGGGCGCCACGTTCCGCGCGGCCGGGACCCTGCTGCTGGGCCTTCGCTACCCGGTATCCGTCGAGGGGCGGCCGCTACTGGTGGAGCTGGAAGGCGTCGAGCGTCTGTTCGACGGCGGCGATCCGCCGACCGTGGTGGGCACCTGGATCGTCGATGCCGTCGGGCGCGACGGCGACATGGCGGGTGTGCGAGACCTCTCAGCGGTCGGCGACGACATCCATCTGGTCACCGGCAACCTCGACAGCCGCCCCAAGAACAGCGTCGTGCTGCACGACTACCCGGGCGGTCGCGACACGGTGTCGACGCACTGGCGCGTGACGCTGCCGCCTGACGCCCACGGCGGTCACATCGCCGCGGAGCTGGTGCGCGAATTTCCCGACATGCACCGCATCGAGGGCATCGCCTCCGACGACGACGGCCGCTGGTTCTACGTCAGCGACGAGGACGACCACGTCCGCATGGAGCACACCCGCCTGATCTCCGACGCCTGACGCCATGTAGCCGCCTTCGCCGATCGTGTGCCGCCTCCGTCGCCGGGCCCGGGCCAGACGTCATGACGTTCTGCGCTGTTTAGCGGCAGGCGAGCACGAGCGTGAGGGCGTCGTCGAAGTCGAGTTCGGGCGCGGGTGCCCGTGCTCCCGGCAAGTGGAGGTGCGTCGGGCCACCGTCCTCGTGCTCGTGCCCGGGTGCTTGTCGAGTCGGCAGCGCAGCGCATCAGCTCGCATGTGGTGGTAGCCGTACTCGAGCAGCTCCAGCCGCTCACCGAGGACGGCGCGGTAGTCGATGAAGCCGCGGTCGTAGAACAGGAGGCGTTGCGTACGGGCCGCGTAGACGAGCCCGCCGCCGCCTCCTGACACGGCGCGGAAGTCGACACCGCCCAGTCGGAAGTAGCCGCCGTTTCTCTCGACGACGTCCTCCACCCACAGCACGAAGTCGGCAATGGTCTCGACCGAAGGCGGCCGGCGTCCCAAGGGCGCTCAGCCGACCCGGCTACCGGCCTGGATGTGCCGCCAGATGGTCCACGCCATCGACCACTCGGCGAAGTCGTCGGTCTCCACAAGTTCGCCGCCGTCATCGCGGAACGCGTCGGCGAGCCGCTCCGAAGGAACGCCGTAGCGGGACTCGAAGCGGTCGAGGCGTGCCCGCACCTCGTCGTGCGTGATCTCGGGGCCGAGTTTGCTCGTGGCCATCACCGCGCTCCCGTCTACAGGCTGTCTACAAGCGTACCGGCGCGTTCATCGGGTGTCTGCGGCCAAGGCGGTCCTGGTGCCCTCCTCCCCGGTTCCGGCACACATGGTCTCGCACCGCAGCCGGCGGTGAGTGTGCTATCCCGGCAGCCGGCGACGGGCCACGACGATGACCACCCGCCGCTGGTGCTCAACAGCGGCTAGGCCACGACTGCGGACTAGGCCCAGCATCCGGGCGCTACCGCGGCAAGCAGCATCGCGACCTCAGCGGCGTCGCCCGTCAATCCGCCGTAGCGACGGCCCGCGACCCAACGCCGACGGTACGACGGGTGCAGCAGAGCAACGACCGACGTTGTGTGTCCGCACAGCCGCACGCCCGCGTGCACGGCGGCGTCGCGCCGGTCGAGGTCCGGGTAGCTCGTCCACGTCGTCCACGCAGACAGATCGTCGGTCACGCGAGAGAGGAACACCGGCACGTGCTGACCCAGGGCGACGATCGCCCGCGGGCGCACCTCGCTGACCTGCTCGCACAGAAACCGCTGGCACCACCTGTCGAACGGGCTGCCCGGCTCGACGGCCATCGCCCCGGTGTTGGACCCACCACCAGCCTTCAGCCCGACCCAGATGTTCGTGAAGAAGCACTGATCTGGCGCGACGCCGACGCGCTTCGATAGCCCTAGCAACTCCCGCCACGTCGGCGTGCCGGTCTCCGCAGAACCGTACTGGCGGCCCTCGGCCAGCCGCTCGGCGTACCGCTCCTCGTTGTCGAGGTTGTTCCCGACAACCATCACACCGCCGTAGGGGAACGCGGGCGGCGGGCCACCCGGCTCCTGTCCCCACAGACCCGACGACGCCGCGAAGAACGCCGTGCCCTTCACGCGCGACGGCACCCGGACCGCTACGCCTGCGGGATATCCGTCGAATCGGTCCAGGCGCTCCCAGAAGCGCTTCACGGCGTGTCCTGGCCGGTCGCTCATCGCTTCGTGAGCGGAGGCCTGCGCTCCGACTTGAGCTCTTTCTCCAGTTGCCCTGCCTGCTTGCCGCTCGACGTCTCCATCCACGCGACCTGGCAGCCGGCCACCCAGGCGTTGACGGCGTCGACCTGCTCGTCGGTCATCACCGATGGCCGCTGCTTCGCCTGAGCCACGGTCGCCACGCCGAGATGCTCGGCGACGTTGCGCCGGAACGCCGACCGGGAGAGGTCGTGGCCGGTGTTGAGGTGCTCTCGCTGCAATCGGCGTTGCAGGCCGCCGGCGCGCGTCGCCACGCCCACGTAGACCGGCGTGCCGTCACGGTAAACGCGTAGACACCGGGGTCGTCGGGATGGCCGCGAAGTCGACGTCCGTATGGGTAGGCGTGGCCGCTCGTTCATGCGCGCCCACGCGGGTCCCTCCGCCGCAGGCCTCACCACGCCAGCTTCTTCAACGAAGCCCACAGGCCCTTGGTGGCCTTGATGTCACTCTCCGAAGCTAGACCAGGACGAGGACGCGCCCGCACTGCTCGCAGCGGGCGAGAGAGTCGACAGAGTCCTCGCGAACCTGCTCCATCTCGATGGCGGTGAGCTCCAGCCGGCAGCCGGCGCACGTGCGCCCTTGTAGTTCGGCGACGCCGACGCCGTCCTTGCGGGCGCGCAGCTCCTCGTAGTACTCGACGACCTCGGCGGGAAGGTCGCCGGCGACGGTGACCCGTTGCGCCCGCCGTGACGCAAGCGCGGCGTCGATGTCGGTGGCGGCGTGGTCGCGTGCCTGCGTCAGGGCGTCGACCTGGCCGGTCAGCTCGCCGTGGCGCTCCTGCAGCGTCGCCACCAGCGACTCGAGCTCCTCGGTCTGCTCCATGATCTCCAGCAGTGAGTCCTCCAGCTCGTTCTTGCGCGCGCGCAGCGCCCCCAGCTCCCCGCGCAGTGCCTCCAGCTCCTTCTCGGAACGGATGAGCCCGCCGTACATGCGGCCCTCCTCGGACTTGCGCCGCGAGTCGACCGTGGCGATTTCCTGCTCGTGGCGCTTCTGTTGCAGCCGCAGGCGCTCGAGCTGGTCGCGCGAGGTGGCGTACTCGCTGGAAACCCGCCCCAGGGTGTCGGCGTTGTCATCCAGCGCCTTCTGCTCGGCAAGGTTGGCGCGCCGGTGACCCAGCTTGCGGATGTCGGTGTCGATGCGCTGGAGATCGAGCAGTCGGCGCTGCTCTGCCGGGGTCGCCGAGATCACGGTGCTCCTTTGTCCAGCCCTGTGTCCCACCCTCCCCCAGGGTGGATCTGCCAGGGATCCGTGCGTACGGCCGACGCTAGCAGTCGAGCCGTCAAACCGCGGCGCGAGGCGGCCTGGGCCAAGGCCTGCTGCAGCAGTGGCAGGGCCGCCGCTTCCGTGGCGTAGTGGCCCGCGTCAATGACGGCCATCCCGGCGCTGCGGGCGTCGAGTGCGACGTGGTGGCGCAGGTCGCCGGTGATGTAACAGTCGGCGCCGGCGTCCAGGGCCGCGCCGATCAACGCGTCGCCGGCACCGCCGCAGGCCGCAACCCGGCGGATCGGGCGGTGTGGGTCACCGCCGACGCGCAGGTGGGGCGACGGCAGCCCGACGGCCAGCCGTTGGCCGATCGTGCCCAGCGCCAGCGGCGCTGCCAGATCACCGACCCGGCCCATCCCTCTGCCGGCGTCGGTCGCGCCCAGCAGCCGCAGGACATCGTAGGCCACTTCCTCGTAGGGGTGGGCGTGGCGCAGCGCTGCCACAGCGGCGCTCAGCCGTCCCTGCGGCACCACCATCTCGAGGCGGTCCTCGACGACCTCGTTGCGCCGACCGCGCTGGCCAACCGCGGGGTTGGCCCCCGCCGTGGCCTCGAATGTGCCGGTGCCACGAACCTGAAAGGAGCACTCGCGGTAGGCGCCGATGGTGCCGGCGCCGGCCGCCGTCAGCGCCGAGCGCACTCGCTGGGTGGCTTCGGGAGGAACGAATGTGACCAGCTTGCAATCACCATCGCCCGGGGCCGCCGGCGCCAGCGGCGTGACCTCGCCCAGACCCAGCAACCGCACGACCGGCTCGGTGGTGCCATCCACGGCGCTGTCGAAGTTGGTATGCGCGGCCAGCACCGCGATGCGCGACCGCGCCGCTTGTAGGGCGAGGCGGCCTGACACCGTGGCAACAGTGAGACGGTCCAGCGGCCGGAACAGCAACGGATGGTGCGCCAGCAGCAGATCCGCGCCCCGTGCGGCGGCCTCGTCCAGCGTGGCGGCAACGACGTCCAGGCACAGCAGCACACCACGCACCGGATCGTCGGGATCGCCGACCTGCAAACCCGTGGAATCCCAGGACGCAGCGTGATTTTGTGGATACAATGCGTCGACGGCCTGGAGCCAGTCGGCGAGGCGGTCGGCCATGACCGCAGCGTAGCGGGCCCTGCTCAAGACCTGGGGGGACCGTCCGATACTTCCAGGACTGGGGGGAACCGTCCAGGGAAGGTCAGGTGTGGTGAGGCGCCTAGCGCATCCGGTCAAGATCCGGCTGTACATCACAGCCGTGTCCGTGATCGGCATCGCCGCGTGGTTTGCGGCGTTTCCAGGCGGTGCCCGCGGCCTGCTGGCCGCAACGTCTGTCACCGTCGCCTTGACCGTCGCCGTGGTGCTCAGCGAGCTGCGTTCGGTGCGCTTCGCCCACGATGACCTCGGCGAGCGGACGTTGTCCACGACGTTCGCGTTCGCCCTACTGCTGGCAGCCGGCACCGCCGCGGCCGTGCTGGTCCTGGGCGCAGCCTCGGCCCTCGGCGACCTGCTGCAGCGCAAGCCCATGCAGCGCACCGTGTTCAACGTCGGCCAGTACGCGCTCTCGCTTGGTGCGGCAGGCATGGTCGCCTCCAGCCTGACGGGAGGAGCCGCCCTGCTGGTGCAGCCCCGGCTGGACGGTGCCGGCTTCACCGCCCTGCTCGCCGCCGGGACCACCTTCTACCTGGTCAACACGGTCCTGACGAGCACCGTCCTTGCCTTGCGCCAGCACCTGTCGGTCGCCTCGGTCATGCGCCAGGACTTTGTGGTCCACGCATTCACGTTCGCCGTGCTGTTGGCACTGGCGCCGGCCGTCGTCGTCGTGGCCAGCGTCAACACGGGCTTGCTCGCGCTGCTGGTGCTGCCGGTCATCGCGGTGTACCGCAGCGCCCGCGCGTCGATGGAGAAAGACCACCTCGCCTTGCACGACGCCCTCACCGAGCTGCCGAACCGGCGGCTGTTCCTCCAGCGCCTCGCCGGCGAGCTTCGCGACGCCGGTGAGCAGGAGCAGGTCGCGGTCCTCATCATTGACCTCGACCGCTTCAAGGAGGTCAACGACGCGCTCGGCCACCACATGGGCGACCGCCTACTGCAAGTAATCGGTGCCGACCTGCAGCGTGCGGTCAGCCCAGGCGCCCTTGCCGCTCGGCTGGGAGGCGACGAGTTCGCCATGGTCCTGCCGAAGGTGGACGGCGCGGACGACGCCGTGCGGATGGCCAAGGCCGTCCTGCAGCGGCTGACGACCCCGATCGAGATCGACGGCTTCACCCTGGACATCGGCGCCAGCCTCGGCATCGCGCTGTACCCGGAGCACGGCTCGGACGTGTCCACGGTGATGCAGCACGCCGACGTTGCGATGTACCTGGCGAAGGACGCGGACGGCGGCTACGAGGTGTACTCCCCCGAGCGTGACCCGCAGTGGCGCCAGCGCATCACCTCCCCCGCCGACCTGCGCCGGGCCGCGGAGACGGGTCAGCTCGTGGTGCACTACCAGCCCAAGGCCGACATGCGCACTGGTCTGGTCGAGGGGGTGGAGGCGCTCGTGCGCTGGGAGCATCCAGAGCACGGCATGGTGCCTCCTTGCGAGTTCATCCCGCTGGCCGAGCGCGCCGGACTCGTTGGCGTGGTCACCTCCTTCGTCTTGGACACGGCGTTGGCACAGTGCAAGCGGTGGCGCGACGAGGGCTTGGACCTGCAGGTCGCCGTCAACGTCTCCGTACAGAGCCTCTACGACCACCGCTTCCCCGAGATGGTGGCGCAGGGCATGCGGCGCTGGGCGGTGCCTGCCAGCCGCGTCATCCTGGAGGTTTCCGAGTCCACGGTCATGGCCGACCCTCACCGGGCCGCCCGCGTGCTCGCCGAGCTGTCGGCCATGGGGGTCACCTTGGCGATCGATGACTTTGGCACCGGTGCCTCGTCGCTGGCCTCGTTGCAGCAGCTGCCGGTCAGCGAGCTCAAGATCGACAATGCCTTCGTGCTCGGGATGGCCACCGACAGCGCCGACGCGACGGTCGTGCACTCCACGATCGACCTCGGCCGGCGCTACGGTTTGTCCGTCGTCGCCGAGGGCGTCGAGTCCCAGCGCGTCTGGCAGCTGCTGGCACGGCTGGGCTGCGACCAGGCGCAGGGCTACCACATCAGCCGGCCGCTGCCCGCCGACGAGCTGACCCCGTGGCTACGCCGCAACCTGCAACCGGCGACGGACGGCGACATCATCCACATGCCGAGGTCGACCGCCCGCACTGCCGTCTAGGCGGTCCCGGCGGTCTAGGCTCGGCGGTACGCCTTCCCCCCCGCACCCCCGCTCGGCTCTACCCTGACGGGGGAACGACCCCGGCGCTGCCATGCTCTTTCCGACGATCCAGTTCGCGGTCTTCTTCCCGCTGGTCCTGGTGGCCAGCTGGCTGTTGATGCCGCATCCGGTGCGCTGGAAGCTGTTCATGCTGGCCGCCAGCTACCTGTTCTACGCCGCCTGGGACTGGCGGTTCGTCGGATTGCTGGCCGGGGTGACCGCCAGCAGTCAGATCGCGGCGGTGGCCATCCACCGTGCCTCGGATGAACGGTCACGGCGGCGTCGCCTGGCCGTGGCCGTGGCCGCCGACCTGGGCGTGCTCGCCTGGTTCAAATACTACGGGTTCTTCGCCACCTCGCTGGCCAACCTGCTGGACCCCGTCGGCCTCGACCCTCCGCTGCCGCTGCTGCAGATCGTCTTGCCGGTGGGCATCTCGTTCTTCACCTTCCAGGCCATCAGCTACGTGGTGGACGTGTACCGACGCAAGCTGGCGCCGGCGCGGCCCATCGACGTGGCGGTCTATCTCGCGTTCTTCCCGCATCTGGTCGCCGGGCCGATCGTGCGGGGAACGGAGTTCCTGCCGCAGCTGCGCTCGCCCCGCGACCCCCGCAGGGTCGACGGGGGGCGGGCATTCCTGCTCATCGCGGGAGGCCTGTTCAAGAAGGTGGTGGTGGCCAACGTCTTGGCCACCACGCTGGTCGACCCGGTGTTCGCCAGCCCCGCCAGTGCCAGTGCGGGTGAGATCCTTGCCGCCACCTACGGCTACGCGGTGCAGATCTACGCCGACTTCAGCGGCTACACCGATATCGCCATCGGCTGTGCGCTGCTGTTGGGCTTCACCTTCCCCAACAACTTCGACCGGCCGTATGCGGCGGTGTCGCTGCAAGACTTCTGGCGGCGTTGGCACATGACCCTGTCGCGCTGGCTGCGCGACTACCTGTACATCCCGCTGGGCGGCAGCGGCGGCGGCGCCCGGCGCACCGTGCGCAACCTGCTGCTGACGATGTTGCTCGGCGGGCTGTGGCACGGCGCCGCCTGGACGTTCGTGGTGTGGGGCGGCATCCACGGCGTCGGGTTGGCGATGGAACGTCGGCGCGGGGTCGCACGCCATCCGATCGTCGGCCGCCTGGTTACCTTCCACGTCGTCTGCCTGGCCTGGATCTTCTTCCGTGCCGGCTCCCTGCCGGCTGCCGGCACGCTGCTGTGGCGGCTGTTGACCGCCTGGGGACCGGCGCCGCTGGTCACCCCGACGGTCGTCGCCGTCATCGTCGCGGCGCTGGCGGTGCAGCTGCTGCCCCGCGACATCGGTGCCCGCCTGCAGTACGCGTTCTCGCGACTGACTCCGACGTTACAAGGGGCCACGCTGGGCCTCTCCCTACTGGTCATCGACGCGCTGGGCCCGCAGGGCGTCGCGCCGTTCATCTACTTCCAGTTCTGATGCCGCTGCCACCGCCACCGCCCCGCCGGACCATGGCCGCCGGCCATGCGATTCTCGTCGTGCTGATCGCCCTTGGGATCGGCACGGTGCTCAACGCGCCGGGTTTGGCCGCCGCGGCGGCGCGCCAGCCCTTCGGTTGGCAGCGCAGCGCCGCGGTGACCGCGCTCACGCCGATCCGCGTCTTTTCCGACCTGGTCGGTCTGAACTGGCCGCATGTGGCCTTGGCGGATGTCGCCGCCGGTGCCACCGGCTCGGCCTCGCCCGGTGACCTGGTGTCAGCGGCGGCGCCCTCGCCGGCCGGCGACGCTGTCCGGGCCACCGCGCCTGCCACCGGCGATGAGACCGAGCCGGCACCGCGGCGTACCCCTCCCGATGACGATCGCCGCAGCGTCACGCGATCCGACCCGCTGCGGCTGTGGGTCGGTGGTGACTCGCTGACCAGCGAGTTCGGGCCCGCGCTGGTCGACGTGGCGGCGCGCACGCGCAGGGTCACCGCGGAGGTCGATTTCCGTTACTCCACGGGTCTGGCGCGGCCTGACTTCTTCAACTGGCCGGGGCAGCTGCGCGGGGTGGCGACCAGCGTTGATCCGGACGTGTTCGTCGTCATGTTCGGCGCCAACGACGGCCAGAACCTACAGGTCGACGGCCGCGTGCTGGGTTTCGGCACCCCGGCGTGGCAAGCCGAGTACCACCGCCGGGTGACCACCTTGATGGGACGCCTGTCGGCTCGCGGGCGGTGGGTGTGGTGGGTCGGCCAACCGGGGATGCGCTCGCCGAACTTTGACGCCCGCATGAGCCTGCTCAACGACGTCTACCGGTCAGCCGCCGCGGAACACCAGCAGGTCGACTACGTCGACAGCCGCGCGTTGTTCACCGGGCCGAGCGGCGGCTTTTCTCCCTACCTGGACGACGCCAGCGGCAACCGGACGCTGATGCGCCAGCAGGACGGGGTGCACCTGACCCGAGCCGGCGGCCAGCGGCTGGCCGCCGCCGTGTTCGCCGAGGTCGACGCGCGCTGGGGGCTGACCGCCGGGGACTGACGCCGGCCTGACCCTCCCCGGCAACGCCGCCAAGCAGGTGCCGGCATGACGACGGCGGCCTCAGCCGGCCCAGCGGCCGGAGCGGCCGGAGCCCGCACAGCGGCCGGGCGCCTCGCGGCGTCAGCCAGCCTGCCCGCTGACGCCCGTGATGGCGTCGACCTCGGCGAGCTCGTCGTCGGTGAGCTGCCATCCGGCGGCGGCGACGTTGCCCTTGATCTGCTCGGCGCTGGTCGCCCCCGCGATGACCGAGGGAACCGTGGGCTGGGCCAGCAGCCAGGAGAACGCCAGCTCCAGCAAACAGCGTCCACGCTGCTCGCAGAACCCGCGCAGGTTCTCCACGATCTCGACGTTGCGGGCGTTGCGGAACCGCTCGGCTCGCTGTCCCATGCCCGCCAGCCGGGACCCTTGAGGCGCGTCCTCGCCCGACCGGTACTTGCCGGTCAGCATGCCGCCCTCCAGCGGGAAGTACGGCAGGAGGCCCATGCCGTGGCAGCGGCAGGCTTGGGTCACGCCCTGCTCGGGTTCACGGTGCAGGACGCTGTAGCGGTTCTGGACACTGACGAAGGCAGCGATCCCTCGGTCCGCCGCGGCCTTCTGCGCCTCGTCGACCTGTGCCGCGTCGAAGTTGGAGCAGCCGATCTCGCGCACCTTGCCGGCCTGCACCAGGCCGTCCAGCGCCTCCAAGGTGTCGGTGATCGGCGTGGAGTCGTCAGGGGTGTGCAGCTGGTACAGGTCGATGTGATCCGTGCCGAGGCGGCGCAGGCTGTCGTCCACCGCCCGGCGCACGTAGTCGGGGGCGGCACCGCCGACCACCCCGTCCTCGGGCGAGGCAGCGCCGAACTTGCTGGCGATCACCGCCTCGTCGCGGCGGTCGCCGAGAGCACGGCCGAGCAACTCCTCGGAGCGGGTGCCGCCATAGGTGTCTGCGGTGTCGAAGAGGGTGATGCCCGCGTCGAGCGCCGCGGCGACCACCTCGCCGGTGCGGGCGGCGTCGATGCGGCCACCGAAGTTGTTACAGCCGAGTCCGACGGCCGACACGGTCAGGGAACCAAGCGTGTTCGTCTGCATGGGGCCGATCCTGCCCAGCGGCGCGACCCCGGCAACCTCATCCCGACCTGCGCAGCCGTCTGAGTTCCTCCCTCGGCGAGCCTCGACGAGAGCGGGGTCAGCTTCAGCCCGGGTGACGAGGCAGGTCCGGGGGCGTCATGCCCTCGGCGTCCCATGACAAGCCCTCGCCGATGCGCCTGGTCTGCTTGCCCCGCGCCAGCCAACCGTCGACGAACAGTCGTTCCTGATCCTCGAGTCCGTCGATGATGTCGCGGGGAGGCTGGTCACCGATGAACGCCACGCGAGGGTCGTGGCTGAGCAGGTCATACGCGCCTTCGTCTAACCGGGCCACGAACACCCGCGCCGAGACTTGGTGGACGACCTCGCCGACCGGTTCGCGTGCGTCACGAAGGACAACGAGAGCCTCATCATCCAGCATTTTCGCTCCACTCAGGCTGCGAAAGCCGTGCCTGGGGCGGCGCTCCCCGCTCACGCCCAGGGCCGATTCCTGGCTGCAGAATACGCCCGCTTTCACTCGGCCGCCAAAGAATACTCTCCGCTAGCCGTTGACACCGGCAGCACACGGGTTGACACTCGTATGTATTAGTCACACATGAGCGGGCTCGGTGTGGCTCCAATGGCGGATGCGGAGGCAGGGGATAATTATGGCTGGCGATATTGACGTGCGCGAACGGCTGGTGCTCGTTCCTTCAAGCAGCGAGGCCGGCGAGGTGGCGGCCGCAGTTGAGAATGTCACGGGACATGTGCTGCATCAGTACGGACCAGACGTCCTGGTGGTCCAGGTTGCCGCAGCAGACGAGGCCGACATGGCCCAGGCCCTACCCGGGGCGGCCGCGCCTGTGGCGGCCGACGACGTCGCCGAGCGCGAACTTGAGCGGCTGAGCGAGACCGAACGCCTCGGGCTTTCGGCGCTGGCACAGCGCTCGACTGAGGATTATCGGCAGTCGAAGGCATCCAGGAGACTCCAGGGCGAGGCCTGGGACACCGACCAGGCGCAGACCCCCGGATGCGTGGAGGTCATCGCTGGCGACGAGCCGGCGCCGGCAGCCGGCCAGGAGGCCGGGGAAGCCGGGGCGGCCGGGGCTCCACTGAGCCAGCGGTTGCAAGGCAGCGTTGCGGTGGGGTTGGTCATCGTCGAAGGCCCGACCCCGGACCTGCAGTTCTCGCCGGCGCAACGGGCAACCATCGTCGCCGAGACCCAGAACGGCCTCAGCTGGCTGGGAGCACAGAACCCGAGCGGGGCAGTGACGTGGCACTGGGATATCAACGTCGTCGCGCTGACGGTTCCCGCCACCGCGCCCGCCACGGATAACGAGAGCCGCTTCCGTGACCCTGCGTTGGCTGAACTCGGCTTCGGGGCGGGCCATGCCGGCGCGCGCGCGTACGCCGAGGATCTTCGCACCCGGCTGGGCACCGACTGGGCCTACGTGGCGTTTTTCACCCAGTACCCGGTCAACCACTTCGCGTACGCGTTCATCGGCGGACCGCACCTGGTCATGGATTACGACAACGACGGGTGGGGCCCAGCCAACATCGACCGGGTCTTCGCGCACGAGACGGGACACATCTTCAACGCACCCGACGAGTACGCCTCCAGTGGCTGCAACTGCGGAGGGGCGTGGGGCTTCTACGGCAGGCCGAACGGGAACTGTGAGAACTGCGCGCCGGGCGGAGGCGTGGCCTGCATCATGCGCTCCAACGATTGGGCCATGTGTGAGTTCACCCCGTGGCACTTCGGTTTCGCGATCAATCCACCCAACCTGGTGGTCAATAACTTCGGCTACGACGCGGGCGGTTGGCGGGTGGACCAGCACCCTCGGCTGATGGCCGACACCAACGCCGACGGCCGGGCGGACATCGTCGGGTTCGGCTTCGCCGGCGCCTACGTGTCGCGAGCGCAAGCCGACGGCTCCTACGGTGCGCTGCAGCTGGTCGTGAACGACTTCGGCTACGACGCCGGCGGCTGGCGGGTGGACCGGCACCCGCGGCTCATGGCCCGCACCAACCCCGACCGCAGCGCCGACATCGTCGGCTTCGGCAACGCCGGCGTGTACGTGTCACGCGCCAACGCCGACGGCAGCTACACCCCACCGCAGCTCGTGGTCGGCAACTTCGGCTACGACGCCGGCGGCTGGCGCGTCGACCGGCATCCTCGGGTCCTGGCCCGGACCAACCCCGACCGCCGTGCGGACATCGTCGGCTTCGGCAACGCCGGCGTGTACGTGTCGCGGGCGCAGACCGACGGCTCCTACGGCGCCCTGCAGCTGGTGGTGGCCAACTTCGGCTACGACGCCGGCGGTTGGCGCGTCGACCAGCATCCTCGGTTCATGGCCGACACGACCGGCGACGGGCTGGCGGACATCGTCGGCTTCGGCAACGCCGGCGTGTACGTGTCGCGAGCCAACCCCGATGGCTCCTACGGTCCGGTGGAGCTGGCGGTCACCAACTTCGGCTACGACGCCGGCTGGCGGGTGAACCAACACCCGCGGTTCCTAGCCGACACCAACGCCGACGGTCGCGCCGACGTCGTCGGCTGTGGCTTCGCCGGCGTCTGGCTGTCGCGGCTGTGAACCGCTGACCGTCAAGCCCGAGGAGGACGGGTGGGGCTCGGGGACGCATGCGGGACCCCAGCCGGGTGACCCAGAGGCGTGCGCCTCGGCGATGAGCGCCGGGGTGGTGTGGCGCACCGTGGTCCGGGCGGTGATTGCGCTGCCGGTACCGGCCCCCCGGCGCGGGTGGCGGCTAGCGGTTCTCGAAAGGGTTGAGCACACGCACCCCAGTACGAGCGACGTGGCTCGTGTTGCGGGTCACGAACATCAAATGCTCGACGATCGCGGTCGCCGCCATGAGCCCGTCGACGACCGGTACGGCGTCAGGCACGTTGAGCCTTCCCCACACTTCAGCGACGGCGCCTGTGATCGGCAGGACCCGGTCGCCGTAGTCGTTGGACAGCCGCTCCAGCCACACTGCATAGACCTCGGCCTGGGTGGGATCTCGCCTCCGGAGCCGCTCGACCCCCTGGCGGATCTCGCCGATCACGAGCACGCTCAGGAAGATATCGGCGGAGCCGACCGAGGCGAGCCACCGCTTGACGTTCGCGTCGCCGGCCGGCTTACGCGCCTCGGAGACGACGTTGGTGTCGAGCAGGAAGGCTATAGCTCCACGCTCCGCGCCACATCGGCGGGCCGCTCGATCTCAAGCGCGTCCAGGTCGGGGCCGGCGAGCAGGAAGTCCTTGAAATCCGGGAGGTCTCCACGGAGTTCGCGGAAGTCCCCGGCCCCCACCACAACCGCGACCGCCTCACCACGGCGGGTGACGACCTGCGGCCCGTCAGCGATGGCTCTGCGGACGAGTTCGCTGAACCGCTGCTTGGCCTCTTGCAGCTGCCACACCACCGCGGGCCCTCCTGTCTAGATGGTCTAGACCTTACCATGCCTCGCAAGCGTCACAAGTCGGGGAGCCAGGTTGCTCGTCGAGAACCAACGAGACGCCAGGATCTGGGGCGGAGACCCGATGACCCGTCCGCCGCTTGCACGTCACTCCCGCCGCAGCATCGACTCTTCGAGGTCAAGTTCGCGCTGGATGCGTCGGACGACCTCGTCGTCGATGCGGCGCTGGTCGCGGTGCTGGATGAAGACAGCGCGCTCTGCTGCCAGCATCTCTTGCCGCAACCGCCGGTAGGCCGCGCTCGGCGTCTCACCGCCGCGCCCAGATGAACGCGGCAGCCGCTCCCAGGCGGCGTTGGCTGCGCGCCTCGGCGCCGTGGCGCAGCTTCGCGATGGCGTGTTGCTGCAGGGGATCGCCGTCATCGAGCTCGTCGAGGCGCCGCGCGGCGGCGCTGGCGGCGTCGTGCTGCGCCTGAGCCTCGGCGAGTGCGTCGGCGTAGTCCTCCTCCCCCCGCACACTCAGTGCCCGGATCACTGCCGGCAGCGTCAGTCCGTGCAGCAGCAGGGTGCCGACCGTGACGACGAACGCGAGGCACAGGATCTCGCCGCGGCCGGGAAACGGCGCGCCGGATTCCGTGGACAGCGGGATGGCGAAGGCGGCAGCGAGCGAGACGACGCCTCGCATGCCAGCCCAGGAGACGACTGCCGGCTACTGCCATGGTGGCGCGGGCTCGCGAGCACGCAACCGGCGGGACAGCAACCGCGGCAGGTACGCCGTCGGGAACACCCACGCGACGCGCGTCAGCGCCGCGACCAGCGTCAGGGCGATCCCGTTGTCAACAGCGCACCAAGGCCGGTGTCGATGCCCTCGACGACCCCGCGCAGTTGCAATCCGATCAAGGCGAAGACCAGCGATTTGAAGTACCCCGGCTCGAACGATTGGATGATCGGGTGGTGGGACGCCGCGAAGTGCGCGCTGGCGTGCCGATTGGGCGAGGAGTCGCAGCAGCCGACATGGCCGCAGGACAGGCACTCGCGCAGATGCACCCACTGCCCGCCGATGGCCAAGCACTCCGTGCAGCCCTGCGTGGTGCTGGGCCGCACCTCACGAATCTCGACGAGGTGCTCACACACAGCCATGGCTAGTGTCCTACCGCTTCGCTACATGAGGACATGGGACTTCTCCCTCTCGATCGGCCGGGACGGCAGGCCAGCCCACGATGTCGGCATGTGCACGGATCGGTGGGCGCTACAGGACTCGAACCTGTGACCTCCGCCTTGTAAGGGCGGCGCTCTCGCCAGCTGAGCTAAGCACCCATGGAGGACGCGAGTCTAGCGACGAGGCGGGCCTAGGATGGCCGCCAGCCGAACGCCAGGAGCACGCGATGAGCGACCCCGATCTGCCCGACGACCTGCCCGAGGAGACCGGCCAGCAGATTCAGATCTCGATCGACGACGACCATAAGCATGGCGCCTATGCCAACTTTCTGGTCGTCAGCCACTCGGCGCACGAGTTCACCTTGGACTTCTGTCAGGTGCTGCCCGGGGGCGACGGCGCCAGCGTCCAGGCCGACGTCGTCAGCAGGGTCAAGGTGGCGCCCACGATGGTCGGCAAGGTGATCCAGGCGCTGAACACCAACATGACCGCTTACGAGGACAAGTTCGGCCTCGTCCGCGAAGTGGGCTAGCCGGGCCGCCGGCCGGAGGCAGTGCCCTCTTCCGCGAGCCGGCAGCCGGTGGGCTGGCGCGTGCTGCCGCTGGCCGTCGACGAGCCGGCCGCGCTGCTCCAGCAGGGCGCGGCCGCGCTCGACGCCCTTGCCGACGACCCGACCCCCACCTTGCGCTGGTACCGCGCGTCCTCGCCGGCGCTGGTGCTCGGCCGTGGGCAGGCACCGATGGTCGCCACGCCCGGCGTGACCGTGGTCACCCGCTCCACCGGCGGAGGGGCGGTGCTGCTGGACAGCGGCCTGCTGTCGCTCGACGTCCTGCTGCCGCGCGGGCACGCGCTGCTCGACGGTGACGTCGGCGCCGTCTTCATGCGCGTCGGCGAGGCGTGGGCCCAGGCGTTGATCGATCTCGGGGTCCCCGAGGTCACCGTCTACCGTGCAGCGGCCACGGCGCAGCGTCGCGGCAGCGCCCGCCAGCAGCTGCTGGCGGCGATCTGCTACGCGACCCTCGGACGCGGTGAGGTGCTGTGCCGCGGCCGCAAGCTCGTGGGCTTGGCGCAGCGGCGTCGCCGGCCGGGGGCGCTGGTGCAATGCGGCCTGCTGCGTCACTGGGAGCCCGGGCCGCTGCTGGCCGCCTTCGGAGGCGACGCCGGCGACGCCGAGGTGATCGGCCACGCCGCCGGCCTCGACGACCTGGTCGACGACGCACCCGACGACGCGGCCATCATGTCGGCGGTGCAGCGACGGCTGGCGGGGTAGGTCGCAGCCATGGGCGACGAACTGGTGGTGGCCAGCAACCGAGGGCCGATCAGCTGGAGCCGGGACGACGGCGGCGAGCTGGTGCCCAGCCGCGGCTTCGGCGGTCTGGTGACGGCGCTGGCTGGGGTGATGCAAGATGAGCCCGGCGCCTGGGTCTCCCTGGCGCTGTCCGACGACGACCGCGCCGTCGCCGCCGAGCACCCCGACCAGCCGTTCACCGTCGAGGCCGACGGTTCATCGTTCACGTTGCGGCTGCTCGACGCCGGCGACCACTACCAGGCCTACTACAACGAGGTCGCCAACCGCCTGTTGTGGTTCACCATCCACCAGTTGTGGGGCGAGCCCTACGAGCCGTCCGGCGTCGGCTGGCCACCACAATGGCAGGACTACCAGCGCGTCAACGAACAAGTGGCCCAGGCGGTGGTCGCCGAGGACGGCGATGAGGTGTACCTGCAGGACTACCACCTGATGACCGCCGGGCTGCACGTCCGCCAGGCGCAGCCCGACGTCGCGCTGCTGCACTACATCCACACGCCCTGGGTGCAGCCGGCATACCTGCGGCGGCTGCCCGACCCGCTCAGTGACCGGGTGCTACGGGGGTTGCTGGCCGCCGACGTGGTGGCCTTCTCATCGCCGGCCTGGTGCGAGGCGTTCCGTCGCTGCGCCGCCGAGGCCCTCGGGGCCGCCATCGAGGACACCGACGTGGTGCTCGACGGTCGCCGTACCCACGTCAGCGACTTTGTCCTGGGCGTGGACGCCGACGACCTCGCCAGCTCGGCGGCATCCGATGAGGTCGCGACGGCTGGCGACGACCTCGACGCCGAGCTGGACGGCCGCAAACTGATCCTGCGCGTGGATCGCAGCGACCTGTCGAAGAACATCCTGCGGGGTCTGTTGGCCTACGAGTTGCTGCTTGAGCGCCATCCCGAACACCGCGGTGGGGTCTGGCACTACGCCCACCTCAACCCGTCGCGCCAAGACGTCGCCGAGTACCGCGACTACCTGCAGGCCTGCCAGCAGGCCGGCGAGCGCATCCAGGAGCGTTTCGGCGAGTCGGCCCTGACCGTGTACGTGGGCGATGACTACCCCAGAGCCGTGGCGGCGCTGCAGCGCAGCGACGTGCTGCTGGCCAACCCCGTCGCCGACGGGACCAACCTGGTGGCCAAGGAGGGCCCGGCACTGAACGATCGCGCCGGCGTGCTGATCCTGTCGCCCAGCGCCGGCGCCGCCGACGTGATGGCCGAGGGTGCGCTGCTGGTCAACCCCTACGACGTCGAGGCGCAGGCCGAGGCGCTGCACCGGGCGCTGACGATGGACGACGAGGAGCGCGCCACCCGCGCCCGCTTGCTGGACGCCGCCGCACGGCGCGGCGGGCCGCTCGAGTGGTTCGCCGCCCAACGCAGCACGCTGGCTGCGGCGGTGGCCCGCCGCTGAGGCTGACTCAGGTGCGCTATCGCCTTCGGCTACTTGCGCGATGGCGGCGGGCTCACGCTTCGGCCACGTGAGCGCTGACCGAGTGCTTACCGCCTCGCTACTTGAGCGCTCATGCCTGCTCGAGCCGGTCGGCCAGCCGGGCCAGCCAGTCGGCCACCGCCTCGGGACCCGGGATGACCGCGTCGGCGGCGGCGCGCAGCTGTGGCGGGGTCTCCTCGCCGTGGTCCACCGCGATAGCGGCGCCCCCGAGCTCGTGCGCCGCGGCGAAGGCGGCGAGGTCACCACGGTCGTCGCCGACGTAGACCACCTCGCCAAGGGCCAGCTCGCGGTGTAGAGCCCGCACCGACGCCCCTTTGTCCCAGTCCACTGGCGGGCGCAGCTCCTCCACCAGCTTGCCGGGCTCGCGGGCCAGACCCGTCTGCGCTGACAAGGCCTCGACGAGCTGGCTGACCATTCGCCCCGCCCGGTCCCGGTCGGGGGCGTTGCGCCAGTGCAGCGCCACCGACAGCCCCTTGTCCTCCAGCACGACGCCGGGCGCCCCGGCCAACGCGGCTGCCATGCGGTCCTGGACCTCGTCAACGACGTCGTGCCAGGCGGCCGCTTCCGGGCGGGCGCGGGGTCCGCCGTCGGCCCACTCCTGCAGCCCGTACAGGCCGAGCAGTCGCACCCCATCCACCGCGACCCGGTCGGCCAGGAACGCCACCGGTCGTCCGCTGATCACCGCCACGCAACCCAGCCGGCGCACCAGCCGAGCTAGAACCGCAGCCAGTTCCTCCGGCATCGCCGAGCTGGCCGGGTCGTCGACGATGGGCGCCAGCACCCCGTCGAAGTCCAACAGCAGCCCGGCACGCTCGACGGCCTCGATCAACCGCTGAGTCACCCGTGTCAGCGCCGGGTCGGGTGCGGACGCAGCGGCCATGAGCCGAGCAGCCTATGCCGAGCGGGCGGGGCCGAGGGCACCGCCGCGGTCCCGCGCGCGGCGCGCCGCAACCGTGTGCATCCAACCGCGGCAACAGTCAGCCATGCGCCGAAGCGCTCCAGTCGGCACCGAGCGACCCGCCTGCCCGGCCGCGCTCGACGGCGACCATCTCGGCGACGATCGACAGCGCGATCTCCTCGGCGCTGCGGCTGCCGATGTCCAGCCCGCAGGGGCTGTGCAGCCGGGCGATGTGCGCCTCGGGAACACCGCCGTCGCGCAGGCGGCGCACCGCCTCGGGGGCGTGCCGGCGGCTGCCGAGCATGCCGACGAAGAACGCGTCGCTGGCCAACGCCACGCGCAGGACCTCGTCGA
>JACCTL010000044.1 GCA_013812395.1 Euzebyaceae bacterium | reverse complement strand
GCGGTACTCGTCCCACTCGACGCGCTTGTTGCGCAGGAAATACTCGAAGACGTGCTCGCCAAGCGTTTCGGCGACGAGCTCGGACTCCTCCATCTCGCGCAGCGCCTCGTCGAGGTTCTGCGGCAGGCTGCCGATCCCGGCCGCACGACGTTCGGCGTCGGTCATCTCATAGATGTTGTCTTCGGCCTCCGGCGGCAGCTCGTACCCCTTGGTGATGCCGCGCAGTCCCGCCGCCAAGATCACGGAGAAGGCCAGGTAGGGGTTACACGCCGGGTCGGGCGCACGGAACTCGACACGGGTGGAAGCGCCCTTGCGCGGCTTGTACATCGGCACCCGCACCATCGAGGAACGGTTGTGCCGGCCCCAGGACACGTACACGGGCGCCTCGAACCCGGGCACCAGCCGCTTGTAGGAATTGACCCACTGGCAGCAGACGGCCGCGATCTCCCGGGCGTGAACCAGCAGGCCGGCGATGAACTGCTTGGCCGTCGTCGACAGGTGGTAGCGGTCGCCGGCGTCGAAGAAGGCGTTGCGGTCACCGTCGAATAGCGACACGTGGGTGTGCATGGCGCTGCCCCAGTGAGCGGCCAGCGGCTTGGGCATGAAGGTGGCGTAGATGCCCCGGCCCATGGCGACCTCCTTGATCACCAGGCGATAGGTCATCAGGTTGTCGGCCATCGTCAGCGCGTCGGCGTAGCGCAGGTCGATCTCGTGCTGGCTGGGGGCCACCTCGTGGTGGGAGTACTCCACCGAAATGCCCATCGCCTCCAGCGTCTCGATCGCCTCACGCCGGAAGTCCTGCTGCACGTCCATCGGCGTCAGGTCGAAGTAGCTGCCGGAGTCGAGGGGCGTGGGATCCTGCGGGCCCTTGAACAGGAAGAACTCCATCTCCGGATGGACATAGAAGCTGAAGCCCATCTCCGCGGCCCTGGCCATGTTGCGCCGCAGGACCTGGCGTGGATCGGCCGTGAACGGCTCACCCTCGGGGGTGCGGATGTCGCAGAACATCCGCGCCAGAGCGCCGCTGCCTCGCCACGGCAGCACCTGGAAGGTCGCGGCGTCGGGCACCGCCAGCATGTCCGACTCTTGGACCCGCGCGAACCCGTCGACCGCCGAGCCGTCGAAGCCGATGCCCTCGGTGAAAGCGCCCTCCAGCTCGGACGAGGTGACCGCGACGGACTTGAGCATCCCAAGGACGTCGGTGAACCACAGCCGCACGAAGCGGATGTCGCGCTCCTCGACGGTGCGAAGCACATACTCCTGCTGCCTGTCCACGGCCGCCTCGTTCCTCCTCGTCACCCGCGTTCGGTGGATGCTAGCCGTCGGTACGATCCGAACCCGGGCAGGGCGGCCTGCACCGCGCTGCTCGGCCGTCGGATCGCAAAGGGAGCACCATGCGCCTGGCTCTGGCTCAGCTCAACCCGATGGTGGGAGACGTCGCCGGCAACGCCGCGGCGGTGCGGGGGGCCTATGCCGACGGGCTGGCGGCCGGCGCCGACCTGGTGGCAACCCCGGAGCTGGTGCTGACCGGCTACCCGCCCGAGGACCTGGTATGCAAAGGCGCCTTCGTCGAGGCCAACCAGCGTGCCCTCGGCGACGTCGCGACAGCGACGGGTGCCGTTCCGCTGGTCGTCGGCTTCGTCGAGCGCTCCCACAACGGGCTGGCCAATGCCGCGGCGGTGTGCCGGGGCGGACGCGTCGAGGCTGTGTACCGCAAGCAGCGTCTGCCCAACTACGGCGTGTTCGACGAGGCGCGCTACTTCCATCCGGGGCGTGACCCGCTGGTCTTCCAGGCGGGCGGCGTGGCCGTGGGGATCACCATCTGCGAGGACCTGTGGGCCCAGGGCGGGCCGCCAGCCCAAGCCAGCGAGGCGGGCGCTGCGCTGCTGGTCAACATCAACGCCAGCCCCTACCACCGGGGCAAGCGCGCCGAGCGCGAATCGCTGGCGCGCCACCACGCCACGGCCTGCGGGGCCTGGCTGGCCTACCTGAACGCCGTCGGTGGTCAGGACGAGGTGGTGTTCGACGGCGGCTCCTTCGTGCTGGACCCGGCCGGCGAGGTGGTGGCTCGCGGCGCGCAGTTCCGCGAAGCGCTGCTGGTGGTCGACATCGACGTCGCCGGTGGCGCCGCGCCGCGGTCCGCGACCGCTGCGGGGTCGGCGTCCGGGTCCTCGACCGCTGCCCGGTTGGCGTCGGCCCCCGCGTCCTCCACCGCGGCGGGGTCCGCTACGACGGGTCAGCCCCGGCTCGACGAACTGGCCGAGGTCTACGCCGCCCTGGTGCTGGGCACCGGCGACTACGTGCGCAAGAACGGCTTCCGGCGCGCCCTGCTGGGTCTGTCCGGCGGCGTGGACTCCGCCTTGGTGGCCGCGATCGCGGCCGACGCGCTGGGAGCCGACGCCGTCACGGGGGTGGCCATGCCGTCGCCGTACTCCTCGCCCGCCTCCCTCATCGATGCCAAGGCCCTGGCCGCGAACCTGGGCATCGGGTGGCTGGAACTGGAGATCGAACCGGTGATGCGAGCCTTCGACGAAGCGCTGCGCGAGCCGTTCGCCCGCACCAAGCCAGGTTTGGCCGAGGAGAACCTGCAGTCGCGGATCCGCGGGACCCTGCTCATGGCCCTGTCCAACAAGCGCGGGGACATCGTGCTGGCGACCGGCAACAAAAGTGAATACGCCGTGGGCTACTCGACGCTATACGGCGACATGGCCGGCGGCTTCGCGGTCATCAAGGACGTGTCCAAGACGCTGGTGTACCAGCTGAGCCACCATCGCAACGCTGTCGCCGGCGACCCGCTGATCCCGCAGGCGATCCTTGACAAGCCGCCCTCCGCCGAGCTGCGCCCCGACCAGCGCGACACCGACAGCCTGCCGCCGTACGACGAGCTCGACCCCATCCTGGAGGCCTACGTCGAGCAGGACCGCTCGGTCAGCCAGATCGTCGCTGGCGGCCACGACCTCATGACCGTCCGGCGTGTGGTCGCGTTAGTCGATCGTGCCGAGTACAAGCGCCGTCAGGCCCCTCCCGGCGTGAAGATCACCCCACGGGCGTTCGGCAAGGACCGCCGGCTGCCGATCACCCAGGCCTGGTCGGGCTGACGGCGGTGCGGTGGCCGGCTGCCGGAATCTCGCCTAGGTCGACGGGGCGACCCAGAAGGTAGCCCTGGGCGAAACGCACCCCCAGGAAGCGCAATGCGTCCATCTCCCGCTGCGTCTCCACGCCCTCGGCGACGACCTGTGCCCCCAGCGCCGAGGCGAACGCGGTGAGGGTGTACCCGAGAGCACGCAAGAGGCTGTCGCTGTCGATCTCGTGCACCAGGCTGGTGTCGAGCTTGACGATGTCCGGTGACAGCTTGAGCACGTGGCGGAAGCTGGCGAACCCCGACCCGGCGTCGTCGACGGCCAGGCGCAGTCCTTCCTGTCGCAGCGGTGCCAACTGCCGGTTCAGCGCGTCGTAGTCGGCCACGCGCTCGTGCTCGGTGATCTCGAGGACCAGGCGCTCCAGTGGCGCGCCGGCGAGGACGTCGGTCAGTAGCGGCGAGGCGGCCACCATCGGTGAGACGTTGACCGACAGGTACAGCGGCGGGGCCAGGTCTGGCAGGGCAGTCAACGCCTCGCGGATCGACAGGATCTCCAGATCGACGCCCAACCCGACGGTGTTGGCCTCGGCGAACCAGCGGTCGGGCCCGCGCAGGGGAGGACCGGCGAACCGAGCCAGCACCTCCACGCCGACCACCGACTCTTCGGTCAAGTCGACGATGGGTTGGAAGGCGAGCGGAATGCTGCCAGCCGCGAGTACGGCACGGATGCGCTCAACTCGGATTCGCCAAGCGCCCTGCGTGCGCTCCCACCACCCCAACTGCTCGCTCAGCAGCTTGGTCACCAGCTTGTACAGCTGAGCCGGATGCTCGTCGCAGTCGGGTTGTCCGGTGAAGCGCAGGACGCCGATATCTGCGCCCTCGGGCCTATGCAGGACGACGTCGATGCTATCGGGGTCAGGCGAGGAGCCGGCAGGCAGGTAGATCACTTCGGCACCCAGGGCCTGTGACGCCAGCGCGCACAAGCGGGCGACCGCCGCTCGCCGCTCGGTCGCCTCGAGCACGGCGGCGACGTCGGCGCCAGGACCCTCCGCGTCCTCCCACGCCATGCCTGCTCCTCTGCTTGCGGCCGGCTGACCCACATCTACGGCCAGCGTTCAGCCCGCTACTCACCCCCCGTCGGAATCGCCGTCACATCGGACCTATCGTGCAACAACGGTCACAACCATAAGACTTTTCCGAGTTCACCTCACGTCCTGTCCTACCGGCCGAAAAGTTTCGCGTCGTAACAACAATGTCACCGGACCGTCGGCGACCAGGTCGATCACCATGTGCGCACCGAACACCCCCGTGGCCACCGGGACGGTGATCGCCGCGCAGTAGGTCTCGTAGAGACGTTGCGCCTCCGGGGGATCGGCAGCGGTGACGAAAGACGGGCGCCGACCTCGGGAGACGTCGCCGTATAGCGTGAACTGGCTGATGGCCAGCACGGCGCCACCGACGTCGGCCACGGAGCGGTTCATCCGGCCGGCATCGTCGCTGAACACCCGGAGTCGCACCGTTTTGGACGCCAGCCAGGCGGCGTCGGCAACGGTTGATTCCCGGCCGACCCCCACCAGGGCGACCAGGCCAGGTCCGATTTGGCCACTGACCTGGTCCGCGACAATGACGGCCGCTCGCTGTACGCGCTGGATTACGACCCGCAATGGGTATCCTCCCCAACGTCGCCGCTGGACCCGTTGTAGTGACCGCGAGGCCACCGGGCCGGCAGGCAGGAGTGTGGTTGTCATGAGCCTGGCTAGCCAGCAACGCCCTATCACCATCCAGGACATCCAAGGCTACAAAGCCCGCGGCGAGCGCTTCGTGATGCTCACCGCCTACGACCATCCCACGGCGCAGATCTTGGATCAGGCCGGGGTAGGACTGCTGCTCGTCGGCGACTCGCTCGGCGACAACGTCCTTGGCTATCCCTCCACGGTCCCCGTCACGCTCGACGAGATGATCCATCACGCGGCAGCGGTGCGCCGCGGCGCTCACCGAGCCCTGGTGATCGGCGACCTGCCGTTCATGAGCTATCAGGTGTCGCCGGAGGACGGCATGCGCGCCGCCGGGCGCCTGCTGAAGGAGGCCGGCGTCACGGCCGTCAAGCTGGAAGGCGGCCGCCGCTGTGCCGAGCTGGTGGCGCGGCTGGTGGACGCCGGCATCCCGGTGATGGGTCACATCGGCCTGACGCCGCAAAGCGTCAACGTGCTGGGCTACCGGGTGCAGGGCCGCGAGACGTCGGGCGCCGACCGCCTGCTCGACGACGCGGTCGCCTTGGCCGAGGCCGGTGCGTTCTCTATCGTCGTGGAGGCAGTCCCCGCCGAGTTGGGCCAGCGCATCACGGGGGCCGTTGACGTGCCGACGATCGGCATCGGGGCGGGGCCACACACCGACGGCCAGGTCCTGGTCATCAATGACGTGCTGGGCTTGAGCACGGGGCCGCATCCCCGCTTCGCCAAGGCCTACGCCGACCTGCGCAGCGTCATCACCGACGCCGTCAAGAGCCTGTCCGCCGAGGTCGCCTCAGGTGACTACCCGGGCCCGGAGCACAGCTACTGACCTGCACCTCTACTGGCCCGAGGCAGTCCTGGCGTCGCGTTCGCCGGCCAACGCGGTGGCCAGCGTGGCGAAGCTGCGCAGCGCCTCGGCGGTGCGATGCCCGTGCCAGGTCAACAGCTGGCCATCCACCAAGCGGTATGGCACCGGGCCGAGCAGCGCATGCACCGCGGTGAGGTCCTTCTCGCCGAAGGCGTATGGCTCGTTGGGCAGCAGCACCACCTCGGGCGCGAGCACCAGCGCCGGGTCCAGCCGCGGGTAGCGGTCCTGCCAACCCGCCAGCACGTTGATCAGCCCGCAGCGCGCCAGCAGGTCGTCGGCGTAGGTGTCCGGGCCCAGGCCGATCCACGGTTTGCGCCAGACCAGCGTGACGGTGGTGACCGGCAACGCGGGCCGCAGCCGTCCGGCGTCGACGGCGGCAGCCGCAAGGTCTGCGACCAGCGCCGTGGCGTCGGCGCCGATCAGGTCCGCCAGCTCGACTAGCAGCCCGGCCACGTCATCCACGGTCTTGGGATAGGTGATCCGCACGTCCAAGCCGGCGGCCCGCAGCGCGTCAGTGTCCGCCACGCGGTTCTCCTCGGCGTTGGCGATGACGACGTCCGGCGCCAGACGCACGATCGCGTTGACGTCAGGGTTCTTGGTCCCACCGATACGCCGAGCCGTGGCCGGAGCCCCGCACACGCAGTAGTCGGTGACGCCGACGACCGCGTCGCCGGCACCGAGGACGGCCAGCGTGTCGGTGACGCTGGGGACCAGGGAGACGATCCTCACCGTTCGCGCGTGGGGACGTACGCCCCCCGCTCGACGCAGCGAGCGAGCACGAACAGGTAGTCCGACAGCCGGTTGAGGTAGCGCACGATGAGGTCGTCGGGCAACAGGCCGACACGCCGCATCGCCACGGTGGCGCGCTCCGCACGGCGGATGATCGTGCGCGCCAGGTCGATCGCCGCCCCCGCCAGTTGTTGTCCCGGCACGACGAACTCGCCGGGGAGCGGATGCTGTTCGACCAACTCGTCGATGCCCTGCTCGAGCCGGTCGACCATCGCGGGGGTGACGCGCGACACCCCGTCGGTTAGCTGCGCCCAATGATCGGTGTGGGTGGCCAGCTGCGCGCCGACGACGAACAGTTCGCGCTGCGCGGCCAGGACCAGGTCGTGCCAGCGACCGTCCAGCTGCGCGCGCGCCAGGCCTAACGCGGACACTGCCTCATCGACGGTGCCGTAGGCGTCGGTGCGCAGGTCGTCTTTGTCGACGCGGCCGCCGTACAACAGGCCGGTGGTCCCATCGTCACCGCGCCTGGTGTAGACCTTCATGGTCTGCGTCCTACCGCTTCGCTACATGAGGACATGTCTTGTGTCCTACCGCTGCCGCTACATGAGGACATGTCTTGTGTCCTACCGCTGTCGCTACATGAGGACGTGGCTCAGCGCTCCCCGGCCGCCAGGTCCAGCCCGGGAAACCGCATGCTGGTGTGCCCGCGGTAGCGCTGGTTGACCGACATCAGCAGCGGCGTCAGACCCTCCAGGCTGCGGGCCAGCCGCAACGGGCCGGCATGAAACGCCCGCAGTCCCTTGATGGCGTCGCACAACTCGACGGCCGCGGCGATTGCGGCGTCGTCATCGCCGCACAGGGGCACATCCATCTCCAGGACCGCGTCGGGCTTGCGCAAGGTCGGCGCCGGGATCCAATGCAGGCCGGCCACAACTCGTGCCTCGGCCAACAGGGCCTGACATTGCTCGGCGGCCGACCCTTCTGGCACAGCCAGCGGGCGCGGCCCGACCGCGTCCACCGTCAGGGGCACCACCGCCGACACCACCGGCTTACCGGCGGTCTGCTCAACCAGACCCCGTAGGATGTGGGTCTGGCCGCGGTAGGGCACGACGACCACGACAATATCGGTCGCGGCACAGGCGGCGGCATTGGTCGCTGGGCGCACGCCATCGACGCCGAGCTCGGCGGCGACCTGCTCGGCGCGGCCGGCGTCGCGCGAACCCAGCCATACTTCATGGCCGGCGCCGCCCAACCGCAGGGCCAGTCCCCGTCCCAGTTTCCCGGTGCCCCCAACCAGGCCGACCCGCATCATTCGGCGTGTTCCTACCGCTTCGCTACTTGAGGACATGCTCAGTGACCTGCCGCTTCGCTACTTGAGGTCATGCGGCGCCCTTGTCGGACTGCTCGTGGATGGCGTCCTTGACCGACTCGGGCATGCGGGTCACCGTGGCCTTGCCGCGCAGGCGCGCCCGCTGCTCAGGCGGCAGCGCCTCGCGTACGGCGTCCAGCGCCTCCTGGCCGGTCAGCGACTCACGCTCCACCAGCTCGTCGGCCATCGCCTCCAAGCCCGCGCGCAACTCGGAAAAGTCCTTGACGACGGCGTCGAGGGCCTCACCGAGTATCCGGCGGACCTCGGCGTCGATGATCTCGGCGGTCTTGTCGGAGTACTCGTGGCCTCGGCTGAGCTCCTCGCCAAGGAAGACCTGCTGCTCGGTGCCGAAGGCGATCGGCCCGAGCGCGTCGGTCATGCCGAACTCCTTGACGATCGCCGTCGCGAGCTTGGTGGCCTGGACCAGGTCGTGCTGCCCGCCGGTGGTCGGTTGCCCGAGCACCACCAGCTCTGCGGCGCGGCCACCGAGCATCACCTTCAGCCGTGCGTCCAGCCACGTGCGCAGGTAGATATGGCGCTCGTCGATGGGCAGCTGGGTCGTCACGCCCAGTGCCATCCCCACCGGCAGTACCGTCACCTTGTAGACGGGGTCGGCCTCCTCTTCCAGGAACGCCGCCAGCGCATGGCCACCCTCGTGGTAGGCAACCGCACGCTTCTCCGCTTCGTCGAGTCGCAATGCCGCGCGCTCACGGCCGATGGTGTGACGCTCGCGAGCCTGCTCGATGTCGCGCATCCGGATCAGGTCAGAATCGGAGCGCACGGCGATGAGCGCGGCCTCGTTGATCAAGTTCTTCAGGTCCGCGCCGGCCATGCCCGGCGTGCCGCGCGCGAGGTTACGCAGGTCCACGTCGTCGTCGATCGGCTTGCCCTTGGCGTGGACGGCGAGGATCTCCTCACGCTCGTCGAGCGTCGGCAGGGGCACCACGATCTGGCGGTCGAAGCGGCCGGGACGCTGCAGCGCGGGGTCCAGCACGTCGGGCCGGTTGGTCGCGGCCATGATCACGACGCCCTCGGAGCCAGCGAAGCCGTCGATTTCGCCCAGCAGCTGGTTGAGGGTCTGCTCCCGCTCGTCGTGACCGCCGCCAAGGCCTGCCCCGCGCTTACGCCCGATCGAGTCCAGCTCGTCGATGAAGATGATGCAGGGGGCGTTGGCGCGGGCGGTCTTGAACAGGTCGCGGACACGGCTGGCGCCGACGCCGACGAACATCTCCATGAAGTCCGAGCCCGTCACGGTGATGAATGGCACGCCGGCCTCGCCGGCGGTGGCGCGAGCCAGCAGCGTCTTACCGGTGCCGGGAGGCCCGATCAGCAGCATGCCCTTGGGCACCTCGGCACCGGCCTTGCGGAAGCGGTCGGGCTCGCGCAGGAAGCTGACGACTTCCTGCACTTCCTCTTTCACCTCTTCGTAGCCGGCAACGTCGGCGAAGCGGGTGTTGGGCTCATGCGGCTTGTACAGCTTGGCGGTGGACTTGCCGATCTGGGTCAGCCCACCCATCTGGCCGCGGGTCTGGCGGCTCATCCACCAAAAGAAGCCGACGAACAGCAGCAGCGGGAACGCGAAACTCAGCAGCAGGGCCGCCAGTCCCCCACCGGTGTCCGGACGGGCGGTGATCGCGACATCGTTGCTGCGCAGGAATGGCTCGACGCCGTTACTGCCGACGTAACCCTCTGGCGGCAGGGTGGTGGCGAACACCTCCCCGTCGGTGAACTCGCCCTCCACCGACTGGCCGGTGATGGTGACCTCGGCCACCCGCCCCTCGGTTACCGCCTGGCGGAACTCGCTGTAGCTGGTCTGCTCGCTGGATCCGTTGAGTCCGCTGACGAACCAGATGACCAGCACCACGGCAACCACCGCCGTGAGCAGTCGCGTGCGCTTGATGCGATCCACCGTCGTTCCCAGTCACCGAAGGGCCCTGATCACCGAAGGGCTTGGCAACCACGGTACCCCTGCCCTGCGACGGCGACCTCGTCCACCTGGCACCATTGCCGAGGCTTTACCCTGTCCTCATCCAGCGAAGCGGTAGGACATACAATCCTGTCGCCGTGAAGCGGATCAAGCCGGAGCCGGGGCAAGAGTCGGTGTGGGACTACCCGCGCCCGCCACGGCTGGAGCGCACTTCCCGACGCATTCGAGTGGTTCTCGGCGGCGTGACCGTGGTCGACACCGACGCTGGTTGGCGAGTCCTGGAGACCAGCCATCCGCCCGTGTACTACCTGCCGCGGGAGGCGTTCACCCACTGTCAGATCTCCGGCAGTGCCAGGACGTCGTTCTGCGAGTTCAAGGGCCATGCGACGTATGCCACGCTCGAGGCCCGGGGTCGCGTGGAACCCGACGCCGCCTGGTCCTATCCGAGCCCTTCGCCCGGCTTCGAGCCGCTGCAAGGCCATCTGGCCGTTTACCCAGCGCGAATGGACGCCTGCTTGGTGGATGGCGAGCGCGTGAACGCACAAGCCGGCGACTTCTACGGTGGCTGGATCACCAGCGAGATCGTCGGACCGTTCAAGGGAGGCAGCGGCACGTGGGGCTAGTAGCTCGCGCTCAAGAAGCCTTCAGGCGGTAGCGCTTGGAACGACAGACCCGTTCGGCGGTGTGCACTACCCTGACGCCGGCCCCAGCGTTTCCAATCCGAAAGACACCGCTGTAAAGGACACCGTGCCGCAATCGCCCAGCCCCGATTACCGCCGCGCCGACGAGCGCGCGGTCGTGGCCGGGCTGCGGCAGCGGGAACCCCTAGCCCTGGCCGAGGCCTACCATCGCACCGTGCCCGCCGCCTACGCCTGTGCGCGGCGACTCCTGGGATCGTCGGACGACGCGGAGGTGTTGCTGCAAACTGTCTACGCCGAGTTGTGGGCGTCGCCGCCCGACGGCGTCGGCCTCGAGGGCTGGGTCCGTGCCCGCTGCTTCGAGTTGGGTGCCGACGAGCTCCGCGCGCGTGGCAGCGCGCCGGCGTCGCCTTCGGCGATGACGTTGCTGCCCGATCTACCGGCGCCTTCCGGCAGCTACCTCGATGCCGCGGAGCGCGGGCTGGCCGAGCTCGATGAGCGGCAGCGGGAGGCGATCCTGCAGGCCCATGACCAGGGTCGTCCCAGCGTGCAGCAGGCGGGTGAGGACACCACCGCGGCGATGACCTCGGCGCTGGTGGCGCTGGCTGGTCAGGCGCCGGCGATCGACGACGGGTGTGAGGATCTGCCCGACCTCGCCGACTGGGTGCTGGGGCTGGTGGCGCCGGACCGTGCGACGCAGATCGAGGCCGCCGTCGCCTCCCGGCCGGGGTGTGGCGCGTTGGCCCAGGTGCTGCGCGCGGGCCGGCGGCGGATCGAGGGTCTGCCCATCACGTCGGACATGGGCCTGCGGGTCCTCGCCGTGGCGCTCACCGGCGAGGACGGCGCCAGCCTCGGGCGCGCGCCCAACGAGGCCGACCACCTGTTGGCCCACGTCGCGGCGGCGGCCTCCGCCCCAGCGGTCGTGGCCGAACCACTGCCGTCGGCGCTGGATCAGCCGGGGGACGACGAGCTGCTCGCGCCTGCTGCAACCACGACGGCTGGAGCGACGTCTGCTACTGCGGCGACGTCTGCGCAAGACGCCGGAGGTTCGGCAACCTCCGCTGGAACCGACCCGTCGCAGGCCGCGCCGGCCACAGCCGCTGCGGCCGGGACGCCGGTGCCGGCCACAACCGCGGCACTGGAGGCGCCGACGGGAGCCACCGCGGCCGGGGCGCCGGCAGAGGCCGGGTCCAAGCCATTGCCGGCGCCGCTGCGCGACGAGCTCAACGGTCAGGGCAACGCGGCGGTGAGCCAGGGCGAGACGGCGGCCAGCCCGGCCACGTCCGGGGACGGGCAGGACACGGCCAGGACCGCTGGCGGGTCCGTCGCCGCGGGCGACCGTAACGACAGCATGGCCGCCGATGCCAAGCCGGCATCTCGCGGTCTTCGCGTAGCAGGCATCGTGCTGGGCGTGCTTATCCTGATCGCCGGCGTGGCGCTGGGCCTGTACATCGGCTTCCAGGTCCTCATGTAGCGAAGCGGTAGGACAAAAGACAGGCCTCATGTAGCGAAGCCGTAGGACATAGGATCAGGGGGCTTGTGGGCAGCTAACCAAGATGGCCCAGCCGCCGAGACACCTCGCTGCTCAACAAGCGCACCTTGGGGCCCAGCGCCGCCGGGTCGGGCAGCCGCGGTGACGGCGCGACGATGCCGAGGCTGGCGATCGGACGGCCCGACCGGTCCATGATCGGGGCCGCGACACCGGCGGCTCCGCGCTCCAACTCATCGGAGGAGACGGCGTAGCCACGTGCCTTGCTGGCCGCCAGCTCCGTTGCGAGCGGAGGATGGCGCGCCACCAGCGGCCCGCGGTCGTCGGGGTCCAGATAGGCCAGCAGCGCGCGCCCGTGTGCGCCGACGGCGAGCGGGTGGCGGAAGCCGACGTAGTAGCCGACCCGAACGAGCAGTCCCGCGGGTTCCACGCGGTCGACGACGACGACATCGCCACGGTCGCGCACCGCCAGGCAGACTGCCTCACGAACCTGTTCCATCAGCGAGCGCATGGCCGGCAAGGCGAGCCGGCGCACCTCCAGGCTGCGGCTGGCGCGGGCGCCGAGCTCCACCAGCGCCACACCCAGCGCGTAGCGCCGTGTCTCTGGGTCGCGGACCGCGAAACCCTGCTTGCCGAGGGTTTCCAATAGTCGATACAGGACGGCCCGATCCAGCCCCGTCGACGCCGACAACTCGGCGACCGTCACCCCATCCCCGCTGTTGCCGAGGCATTGCAGGACCGCGAGTCCTCGCGACAGGGTCCGTGACCCGCTGCCGACCCCTGAAGCGGGTGGCGCGACCGCTGGCATCCGCCTCTCCTTGTCCTTCGCGCTACCGCCTGCGGCGCCCTGCCCACCTGTCACCCTCGCCAACCCAGTGCACCTGCACATGGTGAGCGGGAGCGCTGGGGCGGCTGGCCACAGTCTGAGACCCGAACCCGACCGGGGTCAAGCGTTACTGCGTTCGAGTCGACTTCGACGGCTGCGCAACCGGGCCGCTGCTAGGCTTCGCAGCCAAGCGACAACAGGAGCACACGTGACATCGCAACACTTTTTGCACCCTCGAGCGGAGGAAGAGACGCCGCTCGAACGCATGGTCGAGGCCAGTGTCTTCCGCAAGTTGTACGACAATCGGATCCTGTATCTGCGCGGCGCGATCGAGGACACGGTCGCCGACACTCTCGTCGCGCAGATGATGTCGCTGGACGCCGACAACGACAAGGACGTCACGCTCTACATCAACTCCCCTGGCGGCATCGTCACGGGTATGTTCGCCATCTACGACGTCATGCACCTGATGAACAGCAAGGTCAACACGGTCTGCGTCGGCTTGGCGGCATCGGCGGCAGCGTTCCTGCTGGCCACCGCCAGCGGCAGCCGCGCGGCAACCCCCAACGCGCGAATCATGTTCCACCAGCCGTTGGGCGGCGCGCGCGGGCAGGCCGTCGACATCCAGATCCAGGCTCAGCAGATCGTCTTCCTGCGCGAACGGCTCAACGAGATCCTCGCCGGGCGCACCAACCAGCCTCTGGAGCGGATCCAGAAGGACACCGACCGCGACTTTTGGCTGTCGGCCGAGGAAGCCGTTGCCTACGGTGCCATCGACGAGGTCCGCGCCCGCGGCGGGGTCTGACCCTCAGCCGCCCAACCACAACCTTGCGGAGCCGGTAGCCGGGTCGACCGCGACGACGCGGTGGTTGCCCGTGTCCAAGACCAGGATGCGGTCGCCGGTCCACAGCACGGCCTCAGGCTCGCGGAAAGCCGAGGCCGAACGCAGGTCGGGCGGTAGCGGGCGGTGCTCCAGGGCCGCCAAGACCGCGTCGAACGGGCTGCCATCGCCCAACAGCGTGCGCACCCGCCCTGTCAGCGGGTCGAGCGATTTGATTTTGTGGTTGTGGGTGTCGGCCAGCAGCAACGACCCCTGCGGCCTGCGGCGATGCCAAGTGGATGCTGGAGACGCACCTCGTCGCCCTCGCCGTCGACGTCGTCGAAGGCGAACAGGTCACCGTGCACTGCGGCGATGCCCTCGGCGACGCCCCACAGCTGATGGCTGCCGGCCATCGCCACCAGCAGCTCGCCGACCTCGGTGACAGCGACGTCCCACGGCGAGCGCAATGCCACCGCCGTCGCCGAGGCGCCGACCTCGGCATGCCGACCACGCTGGCCCCGGCCACGGTGCTGACCTCGCCGGTGTTGCGGTCCACCGCCCGCACCGCGTGGTTGCCGGTGTCGGCCGCGTACAGCGTCGGCCCGTGGACGGCGAGGCCGTGAGGATGGTGCAGCCGCGCTTGGTCACTGCCGTCCACCAGACCTAACGCCCCACTACCGAAGCGCCGCCACTCCCGACCGTCGGGAGTGCACGCCACGACCTGATGGTTGCCTGTGTCGGTGACATAGATCTCGTCGGCACCGGCGGCGATGCCGCCGGGAAAGGCCAGCGTGCCTAGCGGGCCGGCCTCGGGCTTGAGCGGCAATGGTTTCGGGTCCAGGATCGCCCGCTGCTGGTCCAGGACGCCGCGCAGCGCCAGCAGCAGCGGCTCACGGTCAGGTTCGCCGCTGGCTGGACCGACGATGAGGCCATCGGCGCCGATGATCATCAGGGTCGGCCAGGCACGGACCGCGTAGGCGTCCCGCAGTCGCTGGCCAGCGTCGACGACCACGGGGTGAGTGATGCCGTGGCGTCGGACCGCTTCGGCGACCAGGTCGGGGTTGCGCTCGGATGCGAACTTCGGGGAGTGGACGCCGACCACGACGAGCGCCTCGCCGGCCAGCTCCCGCTCGACCGCTGCCAGCACGGGCAGCGTCTGCAGGCAGTTGATTCAGGCGTAGGTCCAAAAGTCCAGCAGCACGACCTTGCCGTGCAGGTCGTCAGGCGTCAGCGGGGCGCTCCACGTTCAGCCAGACAGCATCGCTCGGCAGTGCGGGCGCGTGGATGCTGGTCATATCGCCACAGTACTCATGCGGACTCATGCGGACTCATCCGGACTCATCCACCTCCGGCATCACCCCGGTCCTGCTTCATTTGCGGGACGCGGTCCCCGTTCCAGCCGCTTGCTGCCGGTACTCGTCGACCGACGGCCCGCCGAGACGCTCCAGACGCCAGCTGAGGTAGGCGTAGGTGGCCAGCAGCAGCGCGGCGAACGCAGGCCAGCCAGTCGCGATGCGCGCCACCGCCAGCCAGCCGACCTCCTGGCGCAGCACCAGGATCCACTGCACGGCGGCCTTGCCCAGGTACAGCGCCGCCCAGGCCCAGGTGATCTCGGAGTAGGCCGGTCGGACCTTTGGATGCCAGTACCAGGCCAGCGGCCAGCGGTAGATCGCCGCGCTGGTCAGCGCGATCGCCGGCCGGCGGGCCAGGATGCTGAGCACCGACAGGACGCCGAGGACCGCGTTGCTGACGATGCCGGGTAAAAAGTAGGCGGTGGCCTCGCCGGCCAGCAGCGCGAAGGCAACGGCGACCAGCGTGCCACCAAGCCCGGACAGCGCGTACAGCAGTCGCTGCCGGCGCAGCAGCCGCAGCGCCACGACCGCCACGCTGAATCCGAGGGCGACCGCGGCGGCCGCAGCCAGCCCCAGGACGGCGTTGACGACCACGAACAGCACCGGCGGCGCGACGGTGTCGACCAGCACTGCCCGGTTGGCCAGCAGGTCACGGGCACTGTAGTCCGAGGCGCCGGTCTCATGGCGGGTCATCGGCGCTGGCACCACGGGCAGTAGGTCGTGCCGCGGCCACCCAGCACGACTTTGCGCAGCGCGGTGCCGCAGCGCGGACAGGCGCGCCCCGCCTGGCCGTAGGCCACCAGGAAGTCGGCGTTGCGTCCCGACTCGCCGTTGACCATCCGGTAGTCGCGGAAGGTGGTGCCCTCACGCTCGATCGCCTCGGCGAGCACCTCACGAATTGCCGTCCACAGGGTTGCAGAGCGCTCGCGGCCGACGCGGCGCGCGTGCGGGTTGATGCGCGCGCGCCACAGCGCCTCGTCGGCGTAGATGTTGCCGACCCCCGCGACCGGACGCTGAGTCAACAGGTACGGCTTGACCGCCATCCGGCTGGCCGCCAGCGCGGTGTGGAAGCGCAGCGGATCAAAGTCGTCGGACAGCGGCTCAGGGCCCAGCGCGGCGAGAGTCGCCAACGCGCTGTAGTCACCGGTCGCGACCACGGCCAGCGTGCCGAATCGACGGACGTCACGGAAGTCCAGCTCGCTGTTGTGAAGGTCAGGGTCGGCATCCGAACCGGGATCTGCTGGCTGGGAAAGCGTGAAGGTCGCGCGCACGTAAGGGTCGGGCTGCCAGCCATCGGCCCCGCCACGGAAGCGAAACGAGCCCGTCATGCCAAGGTGCACGATCAATTCCAGCCCACCGTCGATGGGAGCAAGCAGGTACTTGCCGCGGCGGCGCAGGTCGAGCACGCGGCGACCCGCCGCCTTTTCGACAGCATGGAAGCGGGCCTGGGGCTGGGCGGACACCGACAAGATCCGCCGGCCTTGCAGGCGCGGCGCGAGCTGGCGGCGAACGCTTTCGACTTCGGGAAGCTCTGGCACGGCACGCCATTGTCGCATCTTTGCCGTTCACGATGAACTCGAAGTCCTCACGCACAGTGAAGTTCCGGCTGACCGTTGCCGATATTGACGGCACCAGCACAGGTCCGGCTGGGAGAGGGTCGATAAAGAAATGACATGCCGGTAATCCAAAACCAGCCCGCAACGAGGACAGGCAGGAAATCTGCGCTGCGCCTGGCCCTTGACCTTCCCGCGGCGACGCTGTTCCTGCGCGGTGAGGCGGCGTCGCTGGCGCACGGCCTCGGCGGTGACCGCAACACGGTCCGCGACACGCTGGCGGCGCACTCGCGATCCCACGAGCGCTGGCTGGCCTTGGTAGCCGAAGCCCGCAACAGCCTTGGCGACGACGCCGGGCAACGGGTTGCGGCGCTGTACGCGCTGCACGGGCGCGTGGCCGAGTCCATGGCCCGGCGGTCCGGCGAGCTGTTGGAGGCACGAACCGCCCAGGCGGTTCAAAAGATGCTGATCGAGTGGCTCGATCAGCTCACCGACGCGACCCTGGCCAGGCTGCGGCACGAGAACGACCCCGACCCCTTCCCCGGGTAGAGTTCGGGCTGTCCTCAAGTAGCGACAGCGGTAGGACACAAGTCCTGGGCGAGCCGTCGCAAGCGCGCCTACGTCGCTGATGATGGGAGGCCCACACCGATGACCGGCGCGTTTCGCGTTCCTCCACCCAGCAACGAGCCAGTCCGTGGCTACGGCCCTGGCAGCCCCGAGCGCACCTCTTTGACCGATCGCCTCGCCACCATGGCTAAAGAGCGTCTCGAGGCGCCGATGGTCATCGGGGGCCGCCCGGTGGCGGGGGCGTCGACGTTCACGGTCACCGCGCCGCACCGCCACGCGAATGTGCTGGCCGACGTTCAGGCCGCCGGCCCCGAGCACGTGTCCGCGGCCATCGACGCCGCGTTGGCGGCGCGTGCCGGCTGGGCGGCCATGCCGTGGACCGAACGGGCGGGGATCTTCCTGCGCGCCGCCGAGCTGTTGGCGGGACCGTGGCGGGACACGATCAACGCGGCCACGATGCTCGGCCAGTCAAAGACGGTGTACCAGGCCGAGATCGACGCCGCCTGCGAGCTGATCGACTTCTGGCGCTACAACGTCGCCTTCGCCGAGCGCATCTACGCCGAGCAGCCCGTATCACTGCCCGGCACCTGGAACCGCATGGAGCACCGCCCGCTGGAGGGTTTCGTCCTAGCAGTGACGCCGTTCAACTTCACGGCCATCGCCGGCAATTTGCCGACCGCCCCGGCGTTGATGGGCAACGTCGTGGTCTGGAAGCCGTCGGAGAAGCAGGCGCTGGCGGCCCAGTACACGATGCAGCTGCTGGAGGCTGCGGGGTTGCCGCCGGGCGTGATCAACCTCGTGCACGGCGACGGCAAGATGGCCGCCGAGGTCGCGATGGGCCACGAGCGTTTCGCCGGACTGCACTTCACCGGCTCCACCACCGTCTTCAAGGGGTTGTGGCGCCAGGCCGCTGAGCGCATCGACAGCCTGCGCAGCTATCCACGGCTGGTGGGCGAGACCGGCGGCAAGGATTTTGTCGTCGCGCATCCCTCAGCCTCAACCGACGCGCTGGTGGTGGCGCTGGCCAGGGGCTCGTTCGAGTACCAGGGGCAGAAGTGCTCGGCGGCGTCCCGCGCTTACGTGCCGCGTTCGCTGTGGCCGCGCGTGCGCGACGGGTTGGCCGACCTCGTCGGTGACATCCCGATGGGCGACGTCGCCGACCTTTCCAACTTCATGGGCGCGGTGATCGACCAGACCGCCTACCAGCGGCTCACCGAGGCGGTCGCCCAGGCCCGTGCTGAAGGCGTGGAGGTCCTGGTCGGGGGTGGCGGGGACGACCGCGAAGGCTGGTTCGTCGAGCCGACCGTGCTGGTGTCGGACGACCCGACTTCCGACACGATGGTCCGCGAGCTGTTCGGACCGGTGCTGACGGTGCACGTGTATGACGACGCGCGCTATCGCGACACCCTGCGCCTGGTGGACCAGACGTCGCCGTACGCACTGACCGGGGCCATCTTCGCCGACGATCGTGCGGCGGTACAGGAGGCCCTGACCGCGCTGATCGACGCGGCGGGCAACTTCTACGTCAACGACAAACCGACCGGCGCGGTCGTCGGACAGCAGCCGTTCGGCGGCGCCCGTGCGTCCGGCACCAACGACAAGGCTGGTTCCATGGTGAACCTGCTGCGCTGGGTCTCACCGCGGGCGATCAAGGACACCCTGGTGCCACCCGTGACGTGGCGCTACCCCCACATGGGCTGAACCGTGGCTGAGCTGCTGGTCATCGCCAACGCGCAGGCAGGCTCCGCCCAGGACGAACGTCTGCAAGCGGCGCTGGACGTGTTGGGGCGTGCGGGCGAGCCCGAGGTGGTGCGCTGCGCCTCGCCCGACGACGTGGACGAGGCCCTGGACCGGGCCCAGGGGCGGCGCATCGTCGTCGCCGGCGGTGACGGCAGCATGCACCTGATCGTGCAGCGGCTGTGGGAACGTGGCCCGGACACCTTGGCCGCCACCGAGCTCGGGCTGGTGCCGCTGGGTACCGGCAACGACCTGGCCACCGGGCTGGAACTGCCGGAAGACCCTGCCGAGGCCGCGCGGGTGTGCCTCGACGGCAAGGTCACCGCGTTGGACCTGATCGACACCGATCGGGGCGAGATCGTCGTCAACGCCTCACATGCCGGCCTCGGCGCCGCCGCCGCGGAGCGCTCCGACGGCCTCAAGTCCTCGCTGGGTCCCCTGGCCTACCCGCTGGGAGCGCTGGTCGCCGGCGTCCGTGAGGCCGCATGGGAGCTGCGTGTGACGCTGGACGGCGAGGTGGTGCACGACGGCAGCACGCTGATGGTGGGCATCGCCAACGCTCCGTCGATCGGCGGGGGCACGCGGCTCATCCCACCGGCGATGGCCGACGACGGCGAACTCGACCTGATCGTGGTGAGCGCCGTCGGGCCGGCCGCCCGGCTGGCGTTCGGGGCGGCGCTGCGCAACGCGGCCCACCTCGATCGCGACGACGTGCTGCACGCCCGCGGCCACGAAGTCGGCATCACCGGCGACCCGGTGGTACACGACCTCGACGGTGAGCTGTATGACGAGTGGCCGTCAGCCACGTACCGGGTCGTTCCCGCAGCCTGGCGACTGCTGACACCCGCGCTCAAGTAGTGAAGCGGTAGCGCACCAAAATCAGGTCAAGCAGCGAAGCGGTAGCGCACCGAACCCGGCGCTCAAGTAGCGAAGCGGTAGCGCACCGAATCAGCGCGACGTCAGACCGCGCTGGCGCTGACGAGGCGCTGCTCGCGGACGGCCGCATCCAGGAACTCTTCGGCAGCGGCAGGGTTCAGGGGCCGCCCGAACAGGTAGCCCTGCCCCAGCCGGCACGCCAGCTGCAACAGGCGCCCGGCCTGCTGCGGCTCCTCGATGCCCTCGGCCACGGTGTCCAGGCGCAGCGTGCGTCCCAGCTCGATGATCGTGGAAGCCACGGCGATCGCCTCGCCGTCGTGGAGCAGGCCGTCGACGAAGGACTTGTCGATCTTGAGGATGTCCACCGGCAACTCGCGCAGGTAGGACAGCGACGAGTAGCCCGTGCCGAAGTCGTCGATGGCCAGGTGCAGGCCCAACGCGCGCAGGGCACGCAGTCGGTTGATCCCCGCCTCACTTCGATCGAGCAGTGTCGACTCGGTGATCTCCAGCACGATGGTGCGAGGGTCGACGTGGGTGGCTGCCAGTGTCTCGGCGACCTCGCCGACCAGGTCCGGGTCGGCCAATTGCACGGCCGACAGATTGATGCTCATGGTCAGCGCCGGCAACGTCGGGTAACGCCGGTGCCACTCGTGAGCCTGCCGGCAGGCCGCCGCCAGGATCCAGCGACCGATGGGGATGATGAGGCCCGACTCCTCGGCCAGTGGGATGAAGTCAAGGGGCGCAATCAACCCGCGGTGCGGGTGCCGCCAGCGCACCAGTGCCTCCAGGCCGTGCACCGAGCCCGTGGCCAGCACCACGGTCGGCTGATAATGGATCTCGAACTCCCCCCGCTCCAGCGCCCGCCCGAGGTCGGACCTGAGCTCAAGGCGGGCCATGGCGGCGGCGTACATCTCCGGCCGGTACAGCTGGAAGCCGCCGCGTTCGCCTCGCTTGGCGATGGACATGGCCACGCCAGCGCCGCGCAGTAGTTCGTCGGCGGCTGCCAGCTCGTGCGAGTGGATGGCGATGCCGAGGCTGGCTCGCAGCGCCACCTCCTTGTCGTCCACAGTGGTCGGCTCGGCCAGTGCGGTGCTCAGCCGCTCCGCGATCCGCATGACCTCCTCGGTGTCGTCGACGTCCTCCAACAGCACGCCGAACTCGTCGCCGCTGAAGCGTGCGACGCTGTCACCTTCACGCAGGTACAGCTGCAGGCGCGCGGCCACCGTCGTCAGGACCTGGTCGCCGGCGAAGTGCCCGAGGCTCTCATTGACGGTCTTGAAGTCGTCCATGTCCACCAACAGCACCGCCAGGACGCTGTCGTTGCGCTCGCGACGAGCCAGCGCGTGCCTGAGCCGGTCGGTGAACAACACCCGATTGGCCAGCCCGGTGAGTGGGTCGTGCAGCGCCTGGTAGGACAGCGCCTCCTCTAAGGCCTTGCGCTCCATCACGTCACGCATGGTCAGCACGACACCGTTGATGCTGGCGTCGTCGGTGAGGTTGCGGGCAAGGGCCTCGACGAGCACCCACCTGCCGTCATTGTGCCGCAGCCGCCACTCCACCCGCTGGGTCTCGCCGGGGTGGGCAAAGGCCTCCTCCAGGTAGCTCGCGGCCGCAGCCGTGTCGTCGGGATGCAGCAGGTCGAGCAGCCGCTGGCCCACCATGGCGTCGGGTTCGCGGCCGAGCACCTGGCGCGACGACGGCGTCTGGTAGCCGATCGTCGTGTCCGGACTCACGACCGTTACCAGGTCGGAGGCGTTGTCGATCAGCGAGTGGAAGCGGCGCTCGCTGCGGCGCAGCGCGCGTTCCTCACCGGCCTGGTACTCGGCGAGCTGGCGATCGTGCAGGAAGCGTCGGAACAGCAGTATCCAAAAGACCGTGGCCAGACTCATCACCAGGACGAACCCGAGGCGGACCTGCAGTTCGGTGCGCCGCGCTCGCGAGGCGGCCTGGGCTCGAAGGTCGGTCACCGCCGCACCCCAGGCGTCCAGCGCTCGGCCGGTGTCGGGGCCGCCCGCTCCCCGTGCGCCGGTCGGCCCCGTCGGCCGCAGGGCACCCCGGTCCGCGACGGCGGCATCCAAGCCGAGCAGGGCCCTTCCGGCGTCGGCCGTCGAGGCTCCAAGTCCGGTCAGCTGGGTAAGGCTGATCCCGGCGTGGCGGGTCATCGCCTGCGCAGCCGCGAGTGTCACAGCAGTCTGCTCCGGCGCCCGGTCGCGCTGCTGGTAGTCCAGGTGCTGGTCGGCGTACGTCGCCGACAGATGGTCGGCCACGACGAACGCCGCACGCGCGTCCGTGGCGGCGACGTGAAACAGCCACATGGCCGACAGCTCGGCCACCATGACGATCAGCCCCACGGGCGGCTCCAACCACTGGCGCTTACGGCGCGTGGTGAAGCCGACTGCAGGGCTGGCGCTGGTCGTGGTCTTCTGGCCCGCCATCGCTCCTTGTCCGGTTCACCCCGCTGCGTAGCGGCTGGAACAGACATCGGTCGATCCACGGCCTTCTTGAGCGGCGGGGCGCGGCTGATCCTGTGTTCTGCTTGAGGACGGGCTCCTAGGCGGCGGGTGGAAGTTTCAGCGCGGGGCCATGCGCAGCGCTCCGTCGAGTCGGATCACCTCGCCGTTGAGCATGGGGTTGGCGACGATGTGGCCCACCAGCGCCGCATACTCCGAAGGTCGCCCCAACCGGTTGGGGTGCGGCACCTGCGCGCCCAGCGACTTGCGGGCCTCCTCGGGCAGACCCGCCAGCATGGGCGTCT
>JACCTL010000029.1 GCA_013812395.1 Euzebyaceae bacterium | reverse complement strand
ACCCCCTGGAACAGGTCCTGGTACTCGCGCTCCTCCTCGGCTGACAACTGCTTGAAGTCGAAGGTGTTCGACAGCGTCTTCGGGCTTGGGAAGATGAGCTCGTTGTCCGCCAGCGACTCGTCGATGTCGGCGATAGCCTCCTGCGCGCCCTCGACCGGGGTGATGTAGTTGACCCAGGCGGCGATCTGTGCGGCGATCTCGGGCCGGTAGACAAAGTCCATGAAGGCGTGGGCGTTGGCCACGTGCTCGGCGTTGGCCGGGATCAGCATGTTGTCCGAGAACAACAGCCCGCCCTCAGCCGGTAGAACCCACTTGATATCCGGATTCTCGAACTGACTCTGGATCACGTCGCCGGACCAGGCGATCGCCGCGCCGATGTTGCCGGCGGCGAGGTCGGCGGCGTAATCGTTGCCGGTGAAGGCGCGTACCTGGCCGCTGCTGACCGCGTCCCCGAGCTTCTCGATGGCCGCCTCGTACTCGCTGAACTCATGATTCAGCGGATCGGCGCCCATCGCCGCCATGACCAGGCCGGCGGTGTCGCGCATCTCCGACAGGAACGTCACCTGGCCGGCGAGGTCGTCGGCGAACAGGTCGTTGACGCTGGTGATCTTCCGGCCAATCAGTTTGGGGTTGTAGCCGATGCCGGTGATCCCGGACTGCCACGGCAGCGACCATTGCCGTTCTGGGTCGAACGCGGGCGACCGCAGCCCCTCGCTCAGGTTGTCCATGTTGGGGACCTGTGACGCGTCGATCTGCTCGAGCCAGCCGAGTTCGATCAGGCGCCCAGCCATCCAGTCGGTCAGCACCATCAGGTCACGGCCGATGTCCTCGCCGTTCGCCAGCTGGTTGCGGACTTTGGCGAAGTACTCGTCGTTGGAGTTGATGTCCTCGAAGTAGTTGACCTTGACGCCGGTCTCCTGGCGGAAGTCGATCAGTGTCGGGCGCTTGTCTTTGCGCTGGTCGATGTACAGCGTCCAGTTGGAGAAGCTAAGCTCACCACCGACCGTCTGCTGCGGTTGCGGGGCCTCGGATTCGCTGCTGCCGGCCTGCGACCGGGCTTCGCCGCCGATGCCGCAGGCTGACAGCAGCCCACCGGAGGCCAGCAGCGCGCCGCCAGCGCCTACGCGGCGCAAGAAGGACCGGCGGGTGAGGCCGGCGCGGGTTAGCGCCGCAAGTACCTCTGGATCGGGCTGGAACGGCTTGTGCATGCTGGTCCCCTGTTGTCCTTGATCTAACGTGGCCTCAAGCAGTGTGCTTCAGGTGCGGTTCGAGCGTGCGCCGCTGCCGCGCAGTTCGGTGACCGCGGCGTGCAGGCTTTCCACGCAGCGGTCGACGTCGTCGTCGCTGATGACCAGCGGAGGGCAGAAGCTCACCGTGGCCGTGCCGATGGGCCGGGCGATGACCCCCGTGGTCAGCATCCGGTCACGTACCGCCGCGGCGTCGGTGTCCGGATGCAAGCCGGCAGCCCACACCGCGCCGTCGCCCCGCGCCTCGGCGATGTGGCCGTCGTCGGCCAGGGACCGCAGCCCCGTGGCGAGGCGCTCGCCGATCTTGCCGGCACGGTCCAACAGCCCCTCACGGCGGGTGATGGCCAGGGCTTCCAGCCCCGCGGCGCAGGCCGTCGGGTGGCCGCTGTAGGTGTGGCCGTGGCGCAGCACCAGGTCAGGGTCGGCTTCCAACGCCTGACGCACCGGGCCCCCGACGACCACGCCGCCCAGTGGCACGTAGCCGGAGGTCACCGCCTTGGCGAACGTCACAAGGTCGGGTCGGACCCCGAAGCGCTCGGCCCCCCACCACGCGCCCAGTCGCCCGAAGGCGCAGATCACCTCGTCGAAGATCAGCCACGCACCGTGCTCGTCGCACAGCCGCCGCAGCCCCTCCAGGTATCCCGGCACCGGTGGGTACACGCCGCCGGCGCCGATCACCGGCTCGGCGATCACGGCGGCGATCCGGTCGCCGCGCTCGGCGAACACCACCTCGACGGCGGCCAGGTCGTCGTGCGGGGTTTGCACCACGTCGGGCAGCATCGCGCCGAAGTGCTCCTGGTTGAGCGGCAGGCCGGTGACGGCGAGACCGCCGTAGGTGACGCCGTGGTAGGACGGGCGACGGCTGACGATGACCTGCCGCTGCGGCTCACCGCGCACCGCCTGCGCCAGGCGGGCGAGCTTGATCGCGCTGTCGACCGCCTCCGAGCCGCTGGAGGTCAGGAAGATCCGCGCATCTGGGACCGGCGCGATCGCGACCAGCTCCTGGCACAGCTGGTCGGCGGGGTCGTTGGTGAACATCTCGAAGGTGTGGAAGGCGGCCAGCTTGCGCAGCTGCTGGGCGACCGCGTCGGCGATCTCGGCCCGCCCGTGGCCGACGTTGCAGTACCACAGGCTGCCCATGGCATCGACGTAGCGCCGGCCTTGGTCATCGGTGACGATCGCGCCCTGGCCAGACACGATTCGCAGGAACTCGGTGGCGCTGGGTTTGGCGAAGGGGTGCAAGAAGGCCGGAGGAGCGCTCACAGGGCGACCCCTTCGACGGGGCCGCCAGGTGCTCGGTCGCCGGTATCCACGCGCAGACCGGCCATCTCTTTTTGCGCCTCGCCGAGCACCTGGTCGAGGATGTCGACCAGCTCGCCGAGGATCAAGCGGTCGGCGATCAGCGGCGGCGAGATCTGGATGACCGGCTCGTCGCGGTCGTCGGCGCGGCAGATCAAGCCGAGCTCCAGCAGCCGTGGCGACAAGAAGCCGCGCAGCAGCCGCTCGGCATGCGCGTCGTCGAAGGCGACCTTGTGCTCGCGGTCGGCCACCAGCTCCAGCGCCCAGAAGTAGCCGGTGCCGCGGACGTCGCCGACGATCTCGTGGCGGGCCATCAGTTCGCGCAGCTGCCCGCCGAGCCACTCGCCGTTGCGCTGCACGTTGCCCAGCACGTCCTCGGTGTCAAAGACGCCGAGGTTGGCCAGCGCCACCGCGCAGGCGACCGGGTGGCCGCCCCACGTGGCGCCGTGCAGGAACATGGCGGTGGGGTTGGCGCGCATGGCGTCGCCGATGCGACGGCGGAACACCAGGCCCCCCAGCGGCAGGTAGGCCGAGGTCACGCCCTTGGCGAAGGTGATGATGTCGGGCAGGTAGCCGTAGCGCTCGGCGCCGGTCCAGGTACCCAGCCGGCCGAAGGCGCAGATGACCTCGTCGGAGACCAGCAGCACGCCGTGGCGATCACAGATCTCGCGAACCTTCTGGAAGTAGCCGTCCGGCGGGGTGAGGCAGCCGCCGGCGTTCTGCACCGGCTCCAAGAATACGGCGCTGACGGTCTCGGGGCCCTCCTCGATGATGATCTGCTCGATGGCGCCCGCGGGGTCGTCGGACCGCGGCCGGTAGGCGTTAGTGTTGGGCGCGTAGCGGTAACCGGTGGGCATGATCGCTGCGAACGGCTCGCGCAGCCCGGGAATCCCGGTCACCCCCAGCGCGCCGAGGGTCGTGCCGTGATAGGCGTACTGACGGCTGATCACCTTGTGCCGCTGCTGGTCACCGTTGGCCACGTGGAACTGGCGGGCGAGCTTGAGCGCCGACTCCACGGCCTCCGACCCGGAGTTGACGAAGAAGCAGTGCTCCAGGTCACCAGGAAACCGCTCGGCCAAGGCGCCGGCGAGGTCGATCGCCGGCTGGTGCGCGGTTGCCCAGTTGGTGGCGAACGGCAGCTTGGCCATCTGCTCGGCGGCGGCCTTCGGCATCTCGGGCCGTCCGTAGCCAACCTGCACGCAGAACAGCGCCGACAGCCCGTCGAGGTAGCGCTTGCCGGTGGTGTCCCACACATAGCAGCCTTCGCCACGGTCGAGCACCGGGACGCTTGGGTGGTCGCCGAGCCAGTCGGCCGTGCGCGTGAAGTGCAACCACAGGTTGCCGTCCGACAGGGAGTTGGTCATCGCATTCTCCTGCGTGTCCGTTGGGTACAGCGCGTGAAGGAACAGTCCGGCTATCGCGGCGGGTTGCTGTAGGTCACCTGGAGCACCGAGCCGCCGCCCTCCTCAACGATCGTAAAGCCGACGGTCTCCTGGAACTCGCGCTGGTACAGCAGGCTCAGCCCCTTCACGCCGTTGTCGGTGAAGCTGTCGTCGCTGACCTTGTCCCAGCCGCCCCGGCGGTAGGCCATGCGCAGGAACTCCGCCACGGCGGGCGGCCTGGGGTCCAGCTGCTGGTAGAAGGTGCCGTTGCCGGCCTTGGGCCTCCCGAAGCCCTTCGCGAGCTGGCCGCCGGCGGGTATCACGAAGCCCTCGGGCAGGAAGCGCACCGGCACGACCTCGGCCAGCGACTCAGGGTCTGCCGGGCGCAGCGCGCCGCCGCCCGCCGAGGCTTGCTCCTCAGTGGCCGCCGGTTCCGACGGCGCCTCAGACGGCTCCGACGGCGCCTCATAGGACTCCGAAGGGCTGGCCGACTCGCTGGGCTCGGAGGCCTGCGTGGCCTCGGTGGTCGCTGCGGCCTCGGAGGTCATCGGCGTTGGCGCAGCCGCGGATGGCTCGGTCGCCGGGTCGCCTGCCGATTCGCTGCAGGCAACCGCCAACATCGCCAGCAGTACCCCTAACCCGGTCGAAACCTTGGACATCAGACCTCCACAAATTGACGCCCCCCACCACCTTGCGTGGCATGGCCCGCCCGTGATGCCGCAGGGGGCCGAGAGCGCGATCTTGCCCACGAGCCAGGGCGCGAGAGCGCGATCTGTCCTCGAGCTAGGGCGCGAGAGCGCGATCCTTGCCCAGCTAGGTGTCTCCAATGTAAGACATGACGTGCTTGACGCGCGTGTAGTCCTCGAAGCCGTACATCGACAGGTCCTTGCCGTAGCCTGAGTGCTTGAAGCCGCCGTGGGGCATCTCAGCCACGATCGGGATGTGGGTGTTGATCCACACGCAGCCGAAGTCAAGGCGCTTGGCCATGCGCATCGCTCTGCCGTGGTCGCGGGTCCACACGCTGGACGCCAGCCCGTAGCGCACCCCGTTAGCCCACGCCGCGGCCTGGTCCTCGTCGTCGAACCGCTGGACGGTGATGACAGGCCCGAAGATTTCCTCCTGGCTCAGCTCGTCGTCCTGGCGCAGGCCGGCGACCACCGTCGCCTCATGGAAGTAGCCACCGTTGCCGCTCAGCGCCGAGCCGCCGGCCACGACCTCGTTGTGGGCGGGGCGGCGCTCCAGCAGCCCGACCACACGGCCGAGCTGATCGGGGTTGTTGAGCGGACCGAACGCCGCCTCAGGGTCCGACGGCATCCCGGTGCGCGTCGCCATGGCCTGCTCGGCCAGGGCCGACACGAAGTCGTCGTGCACCCGGGGCGCGGCCAGCACACGGGTGGCCGCCGTGCAGTCCTGGCCGGCGTTGAAGTAGCCGGCCCCGGCGATCGCCTCGGCGGCGGCATCGACGTCGGCGTCGTCGAACACCACCACGGGGGCCTTGCCACCCAGCTCGAGGTGGACGCGCTTGAGGTCGTCGGCGGCCGCGCGAGCCACCGCCATGCCGGCGCGCACGCTGCCGGTGATCGACACCATCGAGGGAATCCGGTGGCTGACCAGCGCCGCGCCGGTGTTGCGGTCGCCGCAGATGACGTTGCACACACCCGGCGGTAGGAACTCGGCCATGAGCTCGGCCATCCAGCGCGTGCTGACCGGCGTGGTGTCCGACGGCTTGAGCACCACCGTGTTGCCGGCGGCGATGGCCGGCGCCCACTTCCACACCGCCATCATCATCGGGTAGTTCCAGGGCGTCACCTGTGCGCAGACGCCGACCGGCTCACGGCGGACGAAGGAGGTGTGACCCGCCATGTACTCCCCTGCGGCCTTGCCCTCTAAGACACGAGCGGCGCCGGCGAAGAAGCGGATCTGATCCACCGCTGGCGGCACCTCCTCGTCCATCGTGAGCTGCCGCGGCTTGCCGGTGTTCTCGCACTCCAGATCGACGAGCTCGTCGGCACGCGACTCGATCGCGTCGGCGATGCGAAGCAGCGCCAGGCTGCGCTGTGAGGGGGTCGCTTCACGCCACGACTCGAAGGCCGCGGCTGCCGCCGAGCAGGCGGCGTCGATGTCGGCCTGGCCCGAGACGGGCGCGGTGGCGAACACCTCGCCGGTCGACGGGTCAACCAGCTCGCTAGTGCGCCCGTCGGCGGCCGGCTGCGCCGCGCCGTTGACGAAGTTGGTCAGGGTCCGCATCGGTCCTCCACATTCCGCCCGGCCGACAGCCTCTCGCGCGCCGCGATGCCGGCCGGCACCGGCGGCGATTCCGTCCTCCAGTAGCGAGGCGGTAGGACACATCTTGGACGGCGCATGACCAGGTGTCCAGGTAGGCTGCCCCGCGCCATGCGACCCGGGCCCTACGACGACGTCAGCTTCTGGATGGCCGATGCGGGACCGATCCGGCCGCGCCCTGCCTTGCCTGGCAACCGCGACGTCGACGTCGCCGTGCTGGGAGCGGGCCTGACGGGCCTGTGGACGGCCACCGAGCTGCTGCGACGCAGGCCCGGTCTCCAGGTAGCGGTCATCGAAGCCGAAACGGCAGGGTTCGGCGGCTCGGGACGCAACGGCTCGTGGTGCGTTGCGGGTCTGGGACTCACCCTTGGCGGGCTGGCGCGCCGCTTCGGCGACGACACCGCCCGGCGGGTCAGCCGGGTGATGCGCGACACCGTCGACGAAGTGGGCCGCTTCTGCACCGAGGAAGGCGTGGACGCTAGCTTCCACAAGAGCGGCGTGCTGCGCGTGGCCAGGGGGCGCCATGAGCTGCCGGCCGTCACAGCCGCCTGGGACCTGCGCCGGCGGCTGGGGCTGACCAACGGCTGCGCCGTGCTGGACGCCGACGAGTTACAGCAACGCGTGCGGGTGAACCGGGGCGTTGGCGCCCTGGCCGACGCCCATGGCGCCACGGTCCACCCCGCCAGGCTGGTGCGCGGCCTCGCCGACGTGCTGGAGCGCCAGGGCGGCACGTTGTGGGAGCAGACGCGCGTCACCGACGTGCACCCCGGCGGCGGAAGTCGGCGGCCGCGCCTGCGCACCCCCCTCGGCGACGTGACCGCCAGTGCGGTGGTCCTGGCCGGCGAGGCGTGGTTGTCGCAGCTACCCCGGATGCGGCGCCGCGTGCTGCCGCTGTACTCGTTGATCGTGCTCACCGATCCCCTACCCGACGAACACTGGGACGCCATCGGCTGGCGCGGCCGTGAGGCGCTGTCGTCGCACCGCCTGTCCGTGGACTACCTGGCCCGCACCGCCGATAACCGGGTGCTGCTCGGCGGGCGCGGTGCGCCCTACCACCTCGGTTCCCGGATCCAGCCGGACTACGACCATCACCCCCCGACGCACGACCTGTTGCGCGCGCAGCTGCGTGACTGGTTCCCCCAGATCGGCCAGGTCGGCTTCAGCCATCAGTGGGGTGGCCCGGTGGCCATGCCGCGCGACTGGCTGCCGACCTTCTCCTTCGACCCGCGTACCGGCGTGGCTGCGGCGTACGGCTACACCGGCCAGGGCGTGGCGGCAGCCAACCTGGCCGGGCGGGTGCTGGCCGACCAGATCACCGGCGCCGGCGGGCTCTGGGCGGACTTGCCGATGGTCCGCCTGGCACCGCGGCGCTGGGAGCCCGAGCCGCTGCGCTGGCTGGCAGTCCGCTACCTGCAGGGCGCCATCGGTCGCAGCGACGCCCGCGCGGCCCGCTCCGGCAGGCCGCCCGCGAAGCTGTCGGTCGTGCAGCGGCTGCTGCGACACTGAGCACGCGGGTAGCCGCCGCCGGCTTACCACGGTCCGCGCTCGACCTGAGCTGGGTGACCGTAAACCGGCGACGAGGAGAGGAGGCCGTGATGTGGAGTCCGCAGGACGCGGCGCCTGAGCCGTTCGATCCCGAGTACTTGTCGGCCTTTCAGGCCCGCTCATCTTTTGCCGGCGTACCGCCGCGCCGCTGGGACACCGCCGAGCCAGGGGAGGTCGTGATCCTCGGCGCGCCCTTTGACTGGGGCGCCAGCCACCGCCCAGGCGCCCGCTTCGGCCCCAAGGCGATCCGCGAGGCCGACTATCTCGGCCCGGACGGCCGCCGGCCGCATCTCACGGCGGGACTGGACCCGCTGGTGGAGCTGCCGGTGGTGGACGCGGGCGATGTGCCGGTGATGCCGGGCTACATGGAACAGTCGCTGCGCAACATCGAGGCGGCCGTGCACTCGGTGACCTCGCGGGGTGCGATCCCGCTGGTCCTCGGTGGCGACCACACGATCGCCCTGCCCGACGCGACCGGCATCGCCCGTCACCTCGGCTTCGGGCAGGTCGCGGTCGTGCACTTCGACGCCCACGCGGACACCGGCGAGACGCAGTTCGGGATGCTGCTCGGCCACGGGACACCGATGCGCCGGCTGATCGAATCCGGCGCGGTGCCCGGCCACCGCTTCACCCAGATCGGGCTGCGCGGCTACTGGCCCGACCAGGAAACCTTGGCCTGGATGCGCGGGCAGGGCATGCATTCCTACTTCATGGAGGACTGTGTGCGCCGGGGGCTTGACACCGTTGTGGACGAGGCGGTCGGGCTGGTGACCGGCGGCGGGGCCGACCACGAGCCGGCGAAGGGGGCCTTCCTGTCGATCGACATCGACGTGGTCGACCCCGGCGCGGCACCGGGGACCGGCACGCCCGAGCCAGGCGGGCTCACCGGTCGCCAGCTGCTGGACACCGTCCGGCGCCTCGGCCGCGAGCTGAACGTGGTCGGCGCCGAGGTCGTCGAGGTCTGCCCCGCCTACGACGCGCCCGCCGACCTCACCGCCGCCCTGGCCAACCGTGTGGTCCTGGAGCTGTGCACGGGCATCGCCGAGCGCCGACGAGCCGGTGACGGATAAGTTGCGGCCGGCGTTCGGCGGACTCAGTCCACGCCGGTGTAGCGCTGCACGGCGGCAATCAGGGGGGAGAGGTCGTCGATCGGAACCTGCTCGCTACCACTCGGCGCTGTGACGACCGCCACGTCGTTTCCCTCCGGCAGGTGGATCACGACGTCGGCTGAAAGGTCCGCCGGCGCGGCGTCGGAGACGATCAGCACATCGGCATGGCCCCGAAACGACTCGGGCACACCTTCGGTCACGACCATGATCTCAAGCTCGTCGCGATCCAGAGCGCGCGACAACGTGTCCCCGAGCAACCTCGGGCTGACGGCGATGACGACACGGTGGCGCATGGACATATTCTGCACAAACACTAGGCAACGCCCTATCCTGCCCGTGCGTCACCCCTAGTTTTGAGGATGGTGGGAAAAATGGGCGGCGGCGTCCTCATCGTCGAGGATCACGGGTTGTTGGCGGACAGCCTGGTGTTCGCGCTGCGCGCGGAGGGGCTGGACGTCGACAAGGTGGCGCCCGTGACCGTCGACGGGATCCTGGACGAAGCCCGGCGGCTGTCGCCAACGGTCGTGCTGCTGGACCTGGATCTGGGCGGCGAGATCGGCTCGGCCGTGGGGCTCATCTGGCCGCTGCACGAGCTCGGTGCGCAGGTGGTCATGGTCACCGGCATCACCGACCGCACCCGGCTGGCGGAGTGCTTGGAGGCCGGAGCGACCGGACTGATCGACAAGGGCACGTCGTTCGATGAGCTGGTCGACTCCGTGCGGGAGGTGGCCGAGCTCGGCACGATCGTCTCGGCGACGCAACGCGACGCGCTGTTGGCCGAGCTACGCGAGCAACGCAAGGCTGACCAGCGCCGGCGTGAGCCCTTCGAGCGGCTGACACCGCGCGAGCGCGAGGTGCTCGCCGCGCTGATGGACGGCAAATCCGCCGACGTCATCGCCAAGGAGTCGTTCGTCTCCCTGGCCACCGTCCGCAGCCAGATCCGCACCATCCTGGTGAAGCTCGGCGTCAACTCTCAGCTGACCGCCGTGGCGCTGGCCCAACGTAACGGCTGGGTCCTGCGCTAGCCGCTGGGGGGCGTGCCGCGCGAGGAGCGTGCGCTACCGCCTCCGGTCACTTGAGCGTTGGCGTGCCGCGTCATCAACCTTGACGATGCGGAGCTAACGCAGGACGTGCCAGCGTCGATGCCATGACGCTGAACAGTCCTTGGCGGCGAGCGGCCGC
>JACCTL010000019.1 GCA_013812395.1 Euzebyaceae bacterium | reverse complement strand
ACCGGTCCCATCTCGGTCTCCGGGTCCATCCCGGGACCGACCTTTATGTTCCGGGCCCGGGCGAGAAGGGCCTCGACGAAGTCGTCGTGAAGCCCATCCTCGACGAGGAGGCGGGAGCCCGCGGAGCAGACCTGCCCCGCGTGCATGAAGGCCGCGTTCAGAGCGTAGTCCACGGCGGTCTCGAAGTCGGCGTCGGCGAAGACGATGTTCGGGTTCTTGCCACCCAGTTCCAGCGCGATGCGCTTGACGTTGGCACTGGCGGCCCGCATGACGGTCTTGCCAGTGGCGATACCGCCGGTGAACGAGATCAGGTCGACGTCGGGGCTGGCCGCGAGCTCATTGCCGACCGCAGGGCCGGCACCCAGAACGAGGTTGGCCACGCCAGGAGGGAACCCGACCTCGTCGACCAGCTCGAACAGCTTGATGGTCGACATCGGGGTGATCTCGCTGGGCTTGACCACCACGGTGTTGCCGGCGGCCAGCGCCGGGGCCAGCTTCCACGAGGCCTGCAGCAGCGGGTAGTTCCACGGGGAGATCTGGCCACAGACGCCCACCGGCTCCCGGACGACAATGCTGCGGCTGTCGGGCACCGGTGACGCCACCACATGACCGTCGTCTTTGTCGGCGAGGCCGGCGAAGTAGCGCAAGACGCTGGCGACGTCGGCCATGTCTGCCGCGCTCTCGATCAGGGTCTTGCCGGTGTCCAGCGTCTCCAGGCGGGCGAGCTTGTCGGCGTCGCGCTCCACCAGCTCGGCGAGGGCGAAGACCCTCCTGCCCCGCTCAGCGGCGGGGGTATGCGGCCACGGTCCGCTGTCGAAGGCCCGGCGCGCGGCGGCGATGGCACTCCGCGCGTCACCGTCGTCGCCCTCGGCGACCTTGGCCACGACACTCTGGTCGAACGGGTTGATGACCTCCCGTCCCTGGCCTCGGCGGGGGGTCGTCCAGGCACCGTCGATATACAGGTTCCGCACCTTCAGCACCCTTCTGTGACTCCCGACCCGGGACCCTGAAATGCCGCGGCGGCTCCAGCCGGTCGAGACTTGTGTTGCGCCATCTGTGCAGCGTTGCGCAGCAAGCATCGGCGCAGGGGCCGATCGCGTCAAGCAGCGTGGCGGCCTGGGGGGGACGCCTTCGGCGGCGAGGCGCGCTTGCAGGAGCCGCTAGCGTTGCGCTATATGTAACTCGTTGCGATGGCGCACGGCGGTCGTAGCGGCCGGCCGGACGTCGAAGAAGGCGGAGCCGATGCGGTGTGCGGGCCACGATCACTTCCGCAGCGAATACACCGACGAGCAACGTGCCCATCTCGATCTCGTGCTGTCATTCAATCGGGAGCTGGCGAAGGCGGGGGAGGGCGGCCGGGACCTGACCGGGGTCACGCAGGCGCTGGACCCCGACCCGCTGCGGTACATGTGGGTGGACGAAGGCGATCGCCAGATCCCGGTCCTCATCGAGAAGGCGAGGCTGCTGCTCGCCGAGTCATCGGAGCTCGAGGGGCACGCACGGGTCGGCAGCCGCCTCGTCCCCGGCGGCGCCTTCGCGGCACGGCCGTCGCTGGCGGTCGGCCCTGACGGAGCGCTCCTGCTGGCCTGGATCGAGTGGCAGCTCGACGTCGGCGAGCAGGTCGTCGTCGCGCTGCTGGATGCCACGGGCGAGCCGCTGAGGCTGGCGACCGCAGTGTCCGGGGACCCCGCGGACTGCTTCCGCCCGACGGCGCTGTTCGACGCCGAGGCCAATCCGTGGATCCTCTACGCCCGTGCCACCGGTGGGCAGGTCGGGGTCTGGGCACGCCGGTGGGCCGGCGGCCGTTGGAGCTCAGAGGAGCTGGTCTCAACCACTGGCCACCCCTCGTTCAACCAGGAGGTGGCCGCCCACGCAGACGGCAGCGTCGAGGTGTGCTGGCAAGGCCGCGTCGGCAGTCGCTTCGCGGTCTTCTCTCGCCGCTGGCGTGCCGGTCGCTGGCAGGACGAGCAGCTGGTCAGTGACGACGGGTCCGGCGACAACGTCTGGGACCCGAGCCTGGTGGCGCTGCCCGGTGGCGGCAGCGCGTACGCGTGGAGTGCCTACACCGATGGCGCCTACCGGGTGATGACCCGTCGCCGGGACACCGAGCTTGGTCCTTGCCGCCCCTTGAACTCCGGCAGCGACTACGCGCTGCACCCCAGCCTGGCCGTCACCGGCGACGGGCAGGTCTGGTGCGCCTTCGACGTCGTCACCGTCCACGGGCACGCGGGGTCGGGGCCGACGGCCCTGCGCCAGGTCGAGCGCCTCCGCGCGCCGATCCAGCCGGGCATGAAGCCGCCCGGCCAGTTCGTGCCTCCCGAGCTCATCCCTAACCTCGCCGCCTCAGTCCAAGTGGTCGCGGTCGACGAGCAGGGCGTACGCCAGGGCCGCGGCAGTCTTGCGACCGGCTTGGAGATCAGCCCCGCGGGGCTGCCTCGGCTGGCCGCTACCGCGGACGACGGCCTGGTCGTCGCCTACCGCACCCTGCGCCGCCTGCCACTGCTCAACTACTACTGGGAGGTCGCCGCCCAGGTCCTCGGCGAGGATGGTTGGGGGCCGCTGCATACCTTCGACGCCAGTGACGGGGGCGTCGAGGAAGCGACCGTGGCCGCCGGCCCTGGTGGCGCGGTCGTGGCCTGGCAGAGCGACGGCCGGCGGGAACGTGCCTTTGACTGGACCGAGGGATTCGGCGGCAGGGCATGCCCCCACCTGCACGACCACTACGGCGAGGTGGTGTGGCACGGGATGCACGGCCCTGGCGAAATCTACTTCGCGCCGGTGGCCGCCTCCGGTGGCCCGGGCGCCGCCGCTGTCGCCTCACAACCAGAGCCTGTCCCGCAGTTCTCGGCTCGCACGGAAGCCCGGGCGTGGACAGGCGGAGACCGGCAGCGCTACACGACCCAGATCGACGGCGCGGATCACCACCTGTACTGGGGAGATCTGCACCGCCACTCGCTGATCAGTCGCTGCACCGCCGCGGACGAGCCCTCGCTGGAGGAGTTCTATCGCTACTCGTGGGACGTCTGCGAGTACGACTTCTGGGCGGTGACCGACCACTCCGAGAACTCCACGGCCTACCAGTGGTGGTGCATCCAGAAGATCGCGGACCTGTTCCGAGTCGACGGGCGGTTCGTGCCGCTGTACGGCTTTGAGTGGACGTCGACAAGCGGGCATCAGAACGTCATCTACTCGTCGTCACAACGGGGCGGCCCGATCTTCTCGTCGCTGGCCGAGGGCAGCGAGCGACCCGATCAGCTGTGGGAGCAGCTGCGACGGTTTCCCGACTACCCGGCGATCACCATTCCGCACCACCCTGGGTCTGGGATGGTCCCTTACGACTGGAACTACCACGACCCCGACTACCTGCGCCTGGTGGAGATCTTCCAGGCCTGCCGCGGCAACTACGAAGACGACGGCTGCTTCCGCCAGTACGCCGATGCCACCCTGCCCGGCAGCTTCGTGCTCGACGGGTTGCGGCGTGGCTACCGCTTCGGGCTGATCGCCTCGTCGGATCACGGCAACGGCGCCAGTTATGTCGGTGCCTACGCCCCGACCCTGGACCGCGAGGCGATCTTCGAGGCCTTGCACAGTCGCCGCACGATGGGCGCGACCGCCCGCGACATCGTGCTGGATACCCGCATCGGCGACACCTTCATGGGCGGCGAACACCGCCTGAAAGGTCCGGTGGAGCTAGATGTCCATGCGCGCGGCTATCGCGAGCTCGCCCGCGTCGACGTGCTGCGCAACGGTGAGCTGGTGCACAGCGTCGTCCCCGAGCTGGACTTGCCTCAGGGTTGGATCGCCGTGCCGCTGCGCCTGGAGTGGGGCATGAACCAGAGTCCCACCGACTGGAGCGGCAGCTTGCACGTCGAGCGGGGCGAGGTGCTGCAAACGGCCTACTGGTCGCCCGAGGTGCAGGAGGTGGGCCAGACGTCGGTGTGGTGGACCGCTGCGACACAGAGCTTCGGCGGCGGCGGCATCTACGGGCCCACGCGCGGCGGCATCGAGCTGACTGTGGTAGGTCCACCGGACGCGGTGGTGCAGGTGAACAGCGGCGCAGGCAAGGTTTCGGCAGACCTCGCCACCCTGCGCGAGCACCCTGTCGATGCCACCTCGACGACCATGAGCACCCGGGCGCAAGCCAGTGGTCGGCTGCGGCTGCAACCCGGCGTTGGTGGCCTGTCCACCCTTGGCGGAAGCCAGCTGCTACTGCGCTGGACCGACGAGCGCCATGAACCCGCCTGGTACTACGCCCGGGTCTACCTGGTTGACGGGGAGATGGCTTGGTCGTCACCGATCTGGGTCGACGGCGACGAACCGCCGGCCCGCGGCTCCGTCAACGCGCCCAAGTACAAGGTCACGCAATGAGCCAGCTGCACACCGCCGACCGTGCGCTGCAGATGCTGCAAGCGTTCTCACCGGAGCTACCGACGATGACGGTCGGTCGGCTGGCTGAGTTGTTGGGCGTCCACAAGAGCACTGCATCGCGGCTTGCCGCCACCCTGTTGGAACGCGGCTTCCTGGAGCGCGACGCTCGCACCAACGAGTTCCGCCTCGGTCCCGAGTTGGGACGGTTGGGTCTGCTGGCGGTCGCTGGTGGTATCGACCTGGTGGCGCTGGCGCGTGAGTGCATGCGTGACCTGGCGCAGCAGACCGGTGAGACGGTCAACATCGCGGTGCTGGACAACCCCGGCACAGAGGTGGCCAACATCGCGCAGGCCGACGGATCACACATCGTGGGCATCGGTCAGTGGATAGGCCGGCGAACCCCGGTTCACTGCACCGCCAACGGCAAGGTGCTGTTGGCCCACCGCCCAGGGAAACGCACACCCTCGCCACTGACAGCCTTCACCGAGCGGACGCTGACCGATCCCGCGGCCTTTGAGGCGGAGCTGGTGCGGGTGCGCGAGGACGGCTACGCCACCGTCGTGGGGGAGTTTGAAGAGGGCCTGCATGCCGTCGCCACGCCGGTCTTCGACTCGCAGGGATGCCGTGCCGCGCTCAGCGTGTCCGGCCCCTCGTATCGACTGACCGTCGAGCGACTGCCGGAGCTCGCCGTCCTGTGCCGCCAGGCCGCGCTGGAGTTATCGCGGCGGCTGGGTGGTAATGGCGACGGCCGGTGACCGCGTCCACGTCAACGTCATCGACGTGGACGCTTCGAGGACGAGATGGCCGCTGAGCCTTCGGGTGCCGTACTGACGGTGCGTGAGACGCTCGCCATGCCGGCGTTCGCCCAGGCGCGCGTGGTGGCCGGGCAGGCGGGGCTGGAGCGGCCGGTCCGTCGCGTCCACATCGTTGACCTGCCGGGCGCAGCCTACGAATGGGGAACCCGCGACGTGCTGCTGCTGACCGCCGGTGTCGGGCTCGCCGACGACCTTGACCGCCAGGCGTCCCTCGTTCCCGACCTGGTGGGGCGAGGGGTTGCCGGCATGGTCCTGTCGGTCGGCTACATCTTCGACAACGCTCCCGAAGTGATGCGCGCTGCCGCCGACGAGCTGGGGTTCCCGCTCGTCACCACGCCCCCCGGTGTGCGGTTCATCGAACTCACCGAGGCGATCTGGCAAGAGCTGGTGAACCGTCGCGACGCCGCGATGCTTACGGGAGACCTTCTGGAGCAGGTGCTCACCAGCGCGAGCGACGCCGTCGCGCTCGCCGAACGGGCGCACCAGCTGCGCTTCCGGCTCGACCGCGGACATGCCGTGATCTGTCTGCGAGCGGGCGCCGGTGCCGCTGGACCGCTGGAGCAGGCCGTCACACGATGGCTGCGATCCAGCGGTCGCTGGGCGATCAGCGTGTGGCGCGGCGACGTGCTGGTGGTCGTCCTGGAAAGCGCCGATGACGACCAGGCGCTGGTCGACGCCGCTGCCCTGACCGGCGCCCTCGATGTCGCGGCGCTGGCCGACGCGGTCGACGACGCGACTGGCCGGTTGCTGGTCGGCGTGGGCAACGTCGAGCCGCCCGACAGGGTCGACGTGGGGGACAGGATCCGCCGCAGCTACGAACAGGCCTTCGAGGCGCTGCGCATCGCGGGCGCCCTGCCGACGACCGAGCGTGTCGTGGCGTTCCGAGACCTGGGCCTGCTGCACTGGTTGTGGCACCTGCCGCAGGAGGCTCGCGCCGGCAACCGCTACGTCGAGCGCGTGCAGACGCTGGCCGCCTACGACCGCGAGCACCGGACCGACCTCGTCATCTCCCTCGAGGCGTACCTGGATCACGGCGGGTCGCTGGCGAAGACCGCCGCCGGCCTGTATGTGCACCGCAACACGTTGCTGGCTCGCATCCACCGCGTCGCCGAGGTGCTGGCTGTCGACCTGTCGGTCCCCAGTGAGCGGCTGAACTTGGCCGTGGCGCTGAAGGCCTACTGGCTGCACGGCCGCTAGCACGCTCGCCAGCTCGTGCCCCCGCCAGCTTGTGCCCCGGCCGGCCGGGCGGGTGCGCCTTCGGACGGCGGATGTGTCCGCTGGTGCACCCAGCTGGCCCACGGTTGCCGCCGGTTGTGCGCGGAGCACAACGCGCGGCCCCAGATGCTGGGCTCGGCGCCCGTTCAGAACACGGTGGCCACGCCGTAGTCTTCTGGTTGCGATGCCCGACGACGATTCCGCGCTGGTCGCGTTCATGCCGTCGGGCCAACGAGGCCGCGTCGAAGCCGGAACGACGCTGTTGGACGCGGCCCGCCAGGTCGGCCTGGAGATCGAGAGCATCTGCGGGGGCCGCCAGACGTGCGGGCGCTGCCAGGTCACCGTCGAAGAAGGCACCTTCGCCAAGCACGGCATCGTGTCCGGCGCCGACCGGGTGACCGCGCCGGGTG
>JACCTL010000017.1 GCA_013812395.1 Euzebyaceae bacterium | reverse complement strand
CTCGGTCACGGGCCAACGCTGCACATGGGTGGTACCCGCAGGCAGCGTGGAATAGCCCTTCAGCAACCTCTTACTTACTCTGTCGTCAATGAGCGACGGTTCTGACTCCGACCCCTACCCGCCGATCAGCGACTACGCGCTGCTGGCCGACTGCCACTCGTCGGCGTTGGTCAGCCGCACGGCCTCGGTGGACTGGGCGTGCCTGCGACGCTTCGACGCACCCAGCGTGTTCGGGCGGCTGCTGGACTGGGAGCGCGGCGGCCACTTCACGCTCGCCCCGGTCGGCGCCGGGGACTGGCAGCGTCGTTACCTCGATGACTCGCTGGTGCTGGAGACGACGGCGACCACGCCGACGGGCACGGTGCGCATCCGTGACGCCTTCGCCATGCACCGCGGCGGCCAGCGGGATCCGCGCAACCAGCTGCTGCGCGTCGTCGAGTGCACCAGCGGCACGGTCGAGGTCGCGGTTTGTATCGAGCCACGGTTCGACTACGGCGAGTTGCGTCCGTGGCTGCGCCGCGCCGGGGCGGCCTACACCGCCGTGGGCGCCGACAGCGCGTTGGTGATCTCGTCGGACGTCCGCCTCGACGTCGACGTCGAGCGCATCCAGTTGATCGGTCGCCTGTCCCTGGCCGAGGGCGAGCGGGCCGGTTTCTCGGTCGCTGCCCAGGTGCCCCACAAGCTGGACGCACGGCCGCTTGACGCCGAGACGATCCAGCAGCGGCTCGATGAGACGCTGGATTGGTGGCGGCGCTGGTCGTCGGCCACCACGGTCAACGGCCGCTACACCGCACAGGTGCGCCGTTCGGTGACCGTGCTCAAGGGTCTGACCTGTGCCCCGACGGGGGCCATCGTTGCGGCGCCGACCACCTCGTTGCCGGAGGAGGTGGGCGGGGAGCGCAACTGGGATTACCGCTACAGCTGGGTGCGTGACTCGACGCTGGCCCTGGCCGCCCTGAGCCTGGCCGGTCACGCGGATGTGGCGCGCGGCTTCCGCGGCTTCTTGATGCGCTCGTGCGCCGGCAGCGCCGAGGACCTGCAGATCATGTACGGCGTCTACGGCACCCGGCACCTGCCCGAGTTCACCCTCGACCTCGCCGGCTACCGCGGCTCGACCCCCGTCCACGTCGGCAACGGCGCCGCCAGCCAGCGGCAGCTGGACGTCTACGGCCACATCCTCGACGCCGCCCACCTGTGGCGAGAGTCCTTCGACGAGATCGACGCCACCGAATGGCGCTTCCTGCGCCAGCTGGTGGACCAGGCCGCGCGAGTCTGGCGCGAACCCGACCACGGGCTGTGGGAGATCCGCGACGCACCCCGCCACTTCACGATGTCCAAGGTGATGCTGTGGGTGGCGCTGGACCGAGGCATCCGGATGGTGCAGCGCGATCACGAGGACGACATCGAGTCCGACGTCGACTGGTGGTGTCGCGTTCGCGACGAGATCCGCCACGCGGTGGAGACCGAGGGCGTGGATCAGCGGCGTGGCTGCTTCGTGCAGTCCTTCGGTTCCAACGAACTCGACGCCAGCTTGCTGATGATGCCGATGGTGGGCTTCGTGCCGGTCAACGATCCTCGGATGATCGCGACGGTGGACGCCATCCAGGCCGACCTCGGCACCCCGCCGCACGGCTTCATCCGCCGCTACCGGCCCGAACATTCCTCCGACGGGCTGCGAGGCAGTGAAGCCACCTTTCTGATGTGCAGCTTCTGGCTGGTCGACGTGCTGGCGATGCAGGGCCGCCAGACCGAGGCCACCGCGCTGTTCGAGGCGCTGCTCGGCGTCGCCAACGACCTGGGCCTGTACGCCGAGGAATACGACCCGGCCACCGGTGAGCTGCTCGGAAACTTCCCGCAGGCGTTCACCCACATGGCGCTGGTCAACTCCGCCCACCAGCTGACCTGCGCCGAGGCGTACGGCGGGGCGTCCCGCGAGGACGTCTGGGCCACGGCGCAGCGGATGGCAACCGAGCCGCTGTAGCCCTGGCAGCAGCGAGCGGGTGCACCGCCCGACACCGATGTCCGCAACCGCACCCGCTCTTCAGGCGGCGTGGAGTCGCCACCGGCAACGTTCAGCGGCGCAGCAGCTTGACCCCCGCCCCCACGGCCGGGCCGATCAGCAGCGCGAAGACGACCGTGCCAACTCCCACCGTGCCGCCCAGCGTCCATCCTGCGACGAGCACGCCCGCTTCGATGCCGAAGCGCACGGCTGGCAGCGGCCAGCCGTAGCGCCGGTGCAGGCCGGTCATCCAACCGTCGCGCGGGCCGGGGCCCAGCTCGGCGGACAGGTACAGCCCGCTGCCCGCACCGATCAGCAGGATCCCGCACAGCAGGACAGCAGCGCGGACCGCCATCGACGATGGCGCCGCCAGCAGCGGCAGCATGACGTCGATCGCCAGGCTGATGACAACGACGTTGGACAGGGTGCCCAGTCCGGGGCGTTCATGCAGCGGCAGCCAGCCGCACAGCACCAGCACCCCGATCACCAGCGTGGCTGCGCCGATCGACAACGGGGTGTGCAGTGACACGCCCTGGGCCAGCACGGTCCACGGGGTGTTGCCGAGGCCGGCCGAGACCAGCAGCGCCTCGCCGGTGCCGAACAGCCACAAGCCGGGCAGCAGCCGCAGTAGCTGCGCCGGCCGGGCGCGCCAGCGCGACGCTGCGGGGGCTAGCACGGCTCGGGTCATCGCCGCCGACCCTACGGTCCGGCCTCCCGGTGGGCACGGTGACTACCGGGCGAACTCGCTGGAGACGCTGGCCCGGGGACGGCGACGACGGCGACAAGGAGGCAACGTGCGGGTCGTAGTGGTGGGCGCAACCGGCAACGTCGGGTTGCAGACGGTGACCGCGCTGGCTGACAACGGGATCGAGGTGGTGGGACTGGCCCGCCGGCGCCCCGACCTGGCCCTGCAGGGCGTGACGTGGCAGGCCGCCGACATCGCTGTGGACGACCTGGTGCCGCTGCTGCGCGGGGCGGACGCCGTCGTGCATCTCGCATGGCTGCTGCAACCCTCCCGCGACGAGGCCACGCAGTGGCACACCAACGTCGAGGGGACCCGCCGGGTGCTCGGTGCCGCCGCCGAAGCCGGGGTTGGTGCCGTGATCGTGTTCTCCTCGATCGGCGCCTACTCGCCCGGTCCCAAGGACACCCCGGTGGACGAGTCGTGGCCGACCGACGGCGTGCCCACTTCCCCCTACTCGCGCCAGAAGGCCTACAACGAGCGCGTGATGGACGCCTTCGAGGCTCACCATCCCGACATCCGGGTGGTGCGCCTGCGGCCGGGACTGCTCTTCCAGGCCGCCGCCGCCAGCGAGATCCAGCGGCTGTTCGCCGGGCCGTTCCTGCCGACCCCGTTGCTGCGGCGCTTCGGCGTGCCGGTCGTTCCTGATGCTCCAGGGCTGCGCCTGCAGCTGCTGCACACCAGTGACGTCGCCGAGGCGGTGCGTCTGGCGGTGTGCCTTGAGGTGCGCGGCGCATTCAACCTCGCCGCCGACCCGCCACTGGACCCGCCCGACATCGCCCGCGTGCTTGGTGCCCGGCTGGTGACGGTGCCCCCGAGGGTGCTACGCGCCGCCACGGGCATCGGCTGGTGGTTGCGCCTCTTGCCGATCGATCCCGGCTGGATCGACATGGCCCTGTCGGCACCGCTGCTGTCGACCGAGCGGGCCCGCCGCGAGCTCGGCTGGCAGCCGCGCCTCGGCGCCGAGGAGGTGCTCGCCGACTTTGTGCGCGCCCTCGGCGAGCAGCAGGGGGCGCCGACACCACCCTTGGCGCGCGACGCCGGCGGCCCCGCCCGCAGCCGGGAGATCGCGACCGGCATCGGCGGCGAGGCGCGTTAGGGAGACGGCGGCCGGGCATAGTCCGACCGTCCCCCGACAAGGAGAGCGCCGGATGTCGGACACCGCCGATTACAGCAAGCACACCGACGAAGAACTGCGCGCGGGCATCGCCAGGGTGCAGGAGCAGGAGGGGCGCATCGCCGCCGAGGACAGCGACGCCGCCCTCGACGCCGCGCGTGAGCAGCGTGATGCCATGCAGGCCGAGCTCGACCGCCGTCAGTCCTGATCCGGCCTCCCCGGGAGATCCCCATGCAGACTGTGTTGCGGACCGCCGTCGCCGGCGTGCTGGCCGGAAGCGCGAAGGTGCTCTCGTTCACCTCGAAGCTGCTGGACTTGACCGCCCGCACTCTGCCGGACCCCCGGGCCGACCCAGGCGCCCCCCGATGAACCGGCTCCCACCACCGCCGCCGACACTCCCAACCACCAGCGCCAGGCTTCGAGTCACATCGAGGAACTCGCCCAGCGCCCCGCCTCGGAGGTCACGGCGGCCATCGGCGACCTGTCGACCGACGAGCTGCGGCTGCTGACCGAGTACGAGCTTGCCCATCGCAAGCGCAAGACGGTGCTGGCGGCGCTGGAGCAGGCCGCCCGGCCGTAGCGCCGCCGCCCTCCGGCGCACGACCCGCCGGCCTCGCCCCCGCCCCCGCCAAAGGGCTAGGCCAAGGCTAGTTCGAAGGGACGGCCCGAATCTCCCCCGTCCTGGCCATCAAGGTTCCCCCGACCGGGGGTCGATGACTTTGGTGAGCAGAAACGCGATCGGGGGGATACCGCACATGAACAGCACCGACGATCAGACTGGCTCGAGCCGCCGCTTTCGCGAGGGTCTGTCCTGGGACCACCCCAGTAAGCCCGCCCTGCTGAGTGTCGCGGTGGGCCTGCTGCTGGTGACCAGCCTGCTTCCCACACGGGCGCCGGGTGCCGGGGCCCAGATGCTGGTGGTGGACGCTGACCACCAGCTGACGACGATGATCGTGCGCGAGCGGCACGGCTCCGGGGACGCGCCCGAGCTTGCGGTTGCCCGCCTCGGTGGTGAGGTCGGGCGCCACATCGGCATTCTCGACGCCTTCGTGGCCCAAGTGCCCGAGCAGGCGGTCGCCACCCTCGCGCAGACGCCCGGCGTGGCGGCGATCACCCCCGACGCCGAGGTCCATCTGCTCGACGACGATGATGACTTCGACGCCGAGGATGACCTCGGTTCGATGTACACGGTCGCGCAGCGAGTCACCGGCGCCGGCGAGTACTGGAACGACGGCTGGACCGGCAAGGGCGTCGACGTCGCCGTGATCGACTCCGGCGTGGTGCCCGTCAACGGCCTCACGACCACCGGCAAGGTGCTCAACGGCGCTGACCTGTCGTTCGAGTCCCAGTCCGACGCGCTGCGCCACCTGGACACATACGGTCACGGCACGCACATGGCCGGCATCATCGCCGGTCGTGACGACGCGGTGTCAGCCACGGTGCAGAAGGGCAACAGCAGCGACTTCATCGGCATGGCCCCCGGCGCGCGGATCGTCAGCATCAAGGTCGCCGACGACGAAGGGGCGACCGACGTCTCCCAGGTCATCGCCGCCATCGACTGGGTTGTGGCGCACCGGCGGGACGACGGCATGAACATTCGCGTGCTGAACCTGTCGTTCGGCACCGACGGCGTGCAGGACTACCTGCTCGATCCGCTGGCCTACGCCGCCGAGGTCGCCTGGCGCAAGGGCATTGTCGTGGTCGTTGCCGCCGGCAACCGGGGCTACGGCACCATCAAGCTGAACAACCCGGCCTACAACCCCCATGTACTGGCGGTGGGAGCGACCGCGAGCAACGGAACCTACGCCGTTGCCGACGACACCATTCCCAGCTTCTCCAGCTGCGGCAACGGTCAGCGCAACCCCGACTTGGTGGCGCCGGGCAAGTCCATCGTGAGCCTGCGGACGCCGAACTCCACGGCCGACATCGAGCACCCGGAGGGCCGTGTGGGCTCCCGGTTCTTCCGCGGCAGCGGCACCTCACAGGCGGCCGCGGTCGTCTCCGGCGCCGCCGCACTGGTCATCCAGCAACGTCCCACTATCACGCCTGACCAGGTCAAGGCGCTGCTGACCTCGACAGCCACGCCGCTGCCGGAGGCCGGTGACGCCTGCCAGGGCGCGGGCCTGCTCAACCTCAAGACGGCCCGCGGCCGGCGCACCCCCAGCAGCAGCGGCAGCGCCCAGCAGTGGCCCAGATCGACCGGCCTTGGATCGCTGGACGCGGCTCGCGGCTCGGAGCGGCTCAGTGACGACACCGACGTACTGGACGGTGAGCGCGACATCTTCGGCACCGCCTGGGACGCCACCGCGTGGGCCAGGGCGTCGCTGAACGAGGACAGCTGGTCCAGTAACGACGACGACGACGACGATGACGACGACGACCGCGTGGCCGGTGGCATGTGGAACGGCAAGAGCTGGTCGGGTGACGCCTGGTCGGGCAGCTCGTGGTCGGGCACCTCCTGGTCCGGCAAGTCCTGGTCGGACGCGGCGTGGTCAGGCAAGTCCTGGTCCGATGCGGCGTGGTCAGGCAAGTCCTGGTCGGACGCGACGTGGACGGGCAAGTCCTGGTCCGGCAAGTCGTGGTCAGGGTCGGGGTGGACCGTCAACGGGTGGTCGGCGAGCACATGGCAATGATCCCGCAAGCGGCGCGGCTGCGGCTGTACACCGCCGCGGTCGCAGCCGCCGCCGGCGTGCTGGCGCTGCTGGTGGTCGACAGCCCGATACCCTTCGTGGCGCCGACCACCGTGCCGTGGCCGCTGCTGGCGGCGGCGTTCGCCGCCGCCGAGTCCGCCGTCGTCCACCTGCGGTTCCGGCGTGACGCGCACTCGTTCTCGCTCAGAGAGATCCCGCTGGTACTCGGCCTGTTTCTGGTCACGCCTGGCGGCCTGCTGCTGGCCCAGGTGGTCGGGGCCGCGGCCGCGCTGATCCTGATCCGCCGCCAGCCGCCGCTCAAGGTGGCCTTCAACCTGGCCTGCATGGCCACGCAGGCCGGCGTGGCGATCCTGGTGTTCGGCGGTATCGCGCGCCTCGGCAGTCCGCTGGGGCTGGCGGGGTGGACGGCGGCAATCGCGGCCATGCTGGCGGCACTGCTGGCCGCCGACGCGCTGATCAACGGCGCTGTCCGGCTGTCGGGCGGCTGTTTGCAGCGCCGTGAGATGGCCAAGGTCTTCGCCCTTGGGGCGGGGGCCATGGTGGTCAACACCAGCCTGGCGTTGGTCGGCGTGACCATCCTGTGGCTGCACCCCTCGGCCGCCTGGCTCGCCTTCGTGTCGCCGTTGGCGATCTTTGCCGCGTACTCCGCCTACACCGCTCAGCATCAGCAACGCGACCGCATGGAGGCGCTGTACCGGGCCACCCGGGTCCTGCATGAGTCGCCGCAGCTGGAGTCGGCGATGGTCGCGGCCGTGCGCCAGGCCTGCGCCATGCTGGAGGCGGAGGCCGCCGCGGTAACACTGTTTCCCGGCAGCAGTCACGCCACGGCCCTGCGGACCGCGACCGAGGCCGACGGCACCCAGCAGGTGATGGAGCCGGTCGCGTTGGATCCCAGCGACGAGCTGTGGGTGCGCCTGCTCGCCGCCCCCGGTCCGCTGCTGCTGCCCACCGCTGGCGGCATCGCGTCAAGATGCCTGCCCGAGACCGCGGGCAAGGAGGCGCTGTGCGCCCCGCTGCTGGTCGATGACGAGTTGGTCGGCACCATTGCGGTGGCCAACCGGCTGGGCAACCTCGGCGGGTTCCACGACGGCGACGCCAAGCTGCTGGTGGCCTTGGCCAGCCACGTCAGCATCTCGCTGGAGAACAGCCGGCTGGAGGACAGCCTCGCCGCGGTGACCAATCTCAAAGATCAGCTGCGGCACCAGACGCTGCACGATCCGCTGACCACGATGGCCAACCGGGTGCTGTTCGGCAACCGCATCGGCCACGCGCTCGAGCGCCGGCAACAAACGCCGAGCTCGACAGCCGTGCTGTTCGTGGACCTGGACGACTTCAAGGCGATCAACGACACCCGCGGTCACGCCGTGGGGGACGCGGTGCTGATCGCCGTCGCGCAGCGGCTGCGGGCGTGCACCCGCCCGGAAGACACCTGCGCCCGGCTGGCAGGCGACGAGTTCGGCATCCTGCTGGAAAACCTCACGAACCCCGGCGATGCCACCGCCCTCGGGGAGCGCTTGCTGGAGGCGCTGGAAACGCCCGTCGACGTCAACGGGGTTCGGGTGCCGGTGCGGGCCAGTGTCGGCCTGGCCTTCTCGACCGCCGGCACGACCGTCGACGAGCTGCTCAACCACGCCGACCTGGCCATGTACAGCGCCAAGCGTGAGGGCAAAGGTTCGTTCCGGGTGTTCGAGCAAGGCCTTGGGGCGGCTGCCGCAGAACGGCTGGCGCTGCGGGCCGACCTGCGCGGCACGCTGGAGACCGGCCAGCTCGATGTGCGCTACCAGCCGATCGTCGCGCTGCGAACCGGCCAGGTCGCCGGTGTCGAGGCGCTCGCCCGCTGGAACCACCCCCAGCTGGGTTCCGTCTCGCCCGAAACCTTCGTGCCGATCGCCGAGGAGGCCGGGCTGTTCCGCGAGCTCGGGCGCTGGATGCTGGAGCAGGCCTGCGGGCAGCTGGCCATCTGGTCGCTGGAGCACCCCGACGTGCCGCTGAACCTGCACGTCAACGTCTCACCACGCCAGCTGTGCGACCCAGACGTGGTCGATGACGTGACACAAATCCTGTCGGCGGCCGGCGTGGAACCAACCCGTCTGGTCCTGGAGATCACCGAGACGACGCTGTTCGAGGATACGGCCTCCATCCAGTCGACCCTCGCCGCGTTCCAGCGGATGGGCGTGCGCTTCGCGTTGGACGACTTCGGGACCGGCTACTCGTCGCTCAGCCTTCTCGACCGGCTGCCCGTCGACATGCTCAAGCTGGACAAGTCCTTCGTGGCCGGTATCGCCGCGACCGGGTCACCCCTGGTGCCCGCGATCGTCGAGCTGGGCCGCGGACTGGGGCTGGAGACGGTCGCCGAGGGCATCGAGACCCCCGAGCAGCTGGCGTCCCTGCGGGCGATGGGCTGCGAGTGGGGCCAGGGCTACCTGCTGGCGGTCCCCATGGACGCCGCCAGCATGGGACGTTGGCTGGACGACACCGACATCGAGCTCGCTGACCCCACGGCAGCCGCCCGGGCCAGCTGAACTCAGCGGCCGAGCTCTCCCAGCAGTTCCGGGATGGCGTGGTCGTGCAGCGACCGCAGTTCGTCCAGCGCCAGCGTGAGCACACCCTCGACCGTCACCGCGCCGTCGGCGGTGACGGCGCCCAGCCGCCGGCAGCCGACCTGCTGCTCGGCGCAGCAGCTGCGAAGGCCCTGGGGATCGCGCGTGCTGACGACCACCCGGGTCGGCGACTCGCTGAACAGCCACTGGTGGGCCTCGACGTCCTGCTCCGGCTCCACGCTGACCCCAAGCCTCCGCCCGAGACAGGCTTCGACGATGGTCGCTAACAAGCCGCCGGTGCTAACGTCATGGGCGCTGCGCAGCAGTCCGTTCCCGCCGGCCGCGATCAGCAGACGTTGCAGCCGCGCCTCGGCCGCCAAGTCGACGGCGGGCGGGCGGCCGGCGATCCTGGCATGGACCCGCCACAGGTACTCCGAGCCGCCAAGGCCCGGCCGCGTGGCGTCGCCGACCAAGAACACCTCGTCGCCGGCCTCGACGAAGGCCGCGCCGGTGGTGGCGGTGACGTCGCCGACGATGCCCAGCACACCGAGCACGGGGGTTGGGTGCACCGCCGTCTGGCCGGTCTGGTTGTAGAAGCTGACGTTGCCGCCGGTGATCGACGTGCCCAGTGCGCGGCAGGCCTCGGCCATCCCGGCAACGGTGTCGCGGAACTGACCCATGATCTCGGCGCGCTCGGGAGAGCCGAAGTTGAGGCAGTTCGTGGCCGCAACGGGACGGGCGCCGGTGCAGGCGACGTTGCGAGCCGCCTCGGCCACGATCAGTCGCGCGCCCTCGGCCGGGTCCAGCGCGCACCAGCGGCCGTTGCCGTCGGTGGCGATTGCCACGCCACGCACGCCTGGGAGTCCCCCGTTGAGGGATGGCAGGCGCAGCACCGCGGCGTCGGCCCCCGGCCCCTGCACGGTGCCCGAACCGACGATCGAGTCGTACTGCTGCCACAGCCAACGGCTGGAGGCCACGTTCGGCGAGGACAACACCGCCATCGCCGCCGCCCGCAGGTCCTCCGGCGGCGGCCAGCTGTCGACGTCCTCCCTGGCCTGCGGGTGGACCCAGTCGGCGACGGAACGGTGGTAGGTCGGTCCCTCGTCGGCCAACGACGCCGCGGGTGCATCGTGCACCACCTCACCGTGACGGGTGAACACCAAACGGTCGCCGCCGGTGACCTCGCCGATCGCTGTGGCGTCCACTCCCCAATGCCGGCACACGGCGAAGACCTCGGAGAGGCGCTCAGGGGCGACCAGGGCGAGCATGCGCTCCTGGGACTCCGAGCACAGGATCTCCCAGGCCTGCATCGTCGCCTCGCGCAGCGGGACGCGGTCGAGGTCGACGCGCATGCCCAGCCCCGCCTTGGACGCCATCTCGGCGGTGGAGCAGGCGATGCCGGCCGCGCCCATGTCCTGGATGCCCGATAGCAGGTCAGCGGCGTACAGCTGCAGGCAGCTTTCGATCAGGCCCTTGCCGGCAAAGGGGTCGCCGACCTGGACGTTCGGCCGCTTCGCATCGTCCACCCCGTCCTCACTGAACTCGGTCGAGGCCAGGACCGACGCCCCCCCGATGCCGTCGCGGCCGGTGCGCTGGCCGATGAGGACCGCGATGTCGCCTGGCCGCTCGGCGCGGGCGAGCTGGATGCGGTCGGCGGCCAGCACACCGACGCACAGGACGTTGACCAGCGGGTTGCCGGCGTAGCAGGGATCGAAGACCGTCTCCCCGCCGACGGTGGCGACACCGATCGAGTTGCCATAGTGGCCGATGCCGCGCACCACCCCGTCAACCAGGTGGCGTGTCCGCGCGGCACCGGCGTCACCCTCGCCCACTCCGCCGAAGCGCAGCGCGTCCAGCAGGGCGATCGGGCGTGCGCCCATTGTGAGGATGTCGCGGATGATTCCGCCGACGCCGGTGGCCGCACCCTGGAACGGCTCCACGAAGCTCGGGTGGTTGTGGCTTTCGATCTTGAAGGTGACCGCCAGCCCGTCGCCGACGTCGACCACGCCGGCGTTCTCGCCGGGGCCGACCAGGATCGCCTCGCCCTCGGTCGGCAGGTCGCGCAGGTAGATCTTGGACGACTTGTACGAGCAGTGCTCGGACCACATCACCGAGTAGGTGCCGAGCTCGGCGGTCGACGGCGCCCGGCCCAGCGTCGCCACGATCCGCTGGTACTCGCCGGGTGTCAGTCCCAGCTCCTCGGCCAGCTGCGGTGGGTTGGGTGCTGGAGTCGGCGCCGTCACATCGCCGGAGACTAGCCGAGGGCGCGTCCCGCTCCCCAGACCGGGAGCCCGGCCTCGGCCTGGCCTCGCTGCTGTTTCGTTGGTCACGGATGTTGCTCGATGGCGAAGGTATTGCCGTCGGGGTCCTTGAACCAGGCGACCGTCACCTCGTCGGACGCGAAGATGCCCTTTGCGTTGGTCCTCGGTTCGTCGTACTGCTCGAAGGTCACGCCCTTGGAGATCAGCTCGTCGACGACCTGCTCAAGGTCCGTGACGTACCAGGTGGCGAGCGTTGCGGGCGCCTTGCCGGTGCTGCCGGGAGCTGCGTAGACATGCAACGACGTGCCGCCTGCGCAGTCATAGAGCCGACTGTCGTCGGCCTGTTCCTCTCCGGCCTGGAGGCCGAGCTTGCCCTCGTAGAAGCTGGCCGCGACAGAGATGTCGGAGACAGCGACTGACGCGCGTACTGTGTGGATCCTCAGGCTCATGTTGTCGCTCCTGGATTCGGCGTGCGCACCAGGCCGGCCAATGCGCTCGATGGTTAGACCCCGGCACGTGCCGCTACTCATCGCTTGACCTGGAAGGGTCACCGCCGTACCTTCAGGTCAGCCATGCCGCGCTGCCTGCGGCGCTGTCGAGTTGAAGGGAGGGGAACACGTTGCTACTCCACCGCTGCGGTCCCCTCGCCTTCGGCGTGGGGGTTTCTCCGCGCCCGCTGGGTCGAGCTACCG
>JACCTL010000197.1 GCA_013812395.1 Euzebyaceae bacterium | reverse complement strand
GGTCCTGGCTGTTGCCAGGGGGCGGCTGGTTGTCACGGCCCGCTGCCGCCGCGCCGACATGGCCGGCACGGTGGACCAGCTGATCCAGCGTGCGGTCGCGGCCGGTGAGTCCTGCCCGTCGGCCGGTCTGCCGGTGCGCCCTGAGGACGCCGAGGAGGTCGAGCTCGTCACGCGCTGGCTGGAAGGCCGAGGCGTGGTGCTGCACCACGGCAGCGCCGGGCTGGCGCTCGGCGTGGCCGGCGGCAGGCAGCTCGCGGCGCTGCAGGCGCGGCTGAGCCGGGTCCACCGCTCCACCGGTCGGCCGGCCTCCGAGCTGGCGGCCAAACGCACCCGCCGAGCACCGCCGGCCGCCGTCCTCATGTAGCGAAGCGGTAGGACACAAGCCCGTCCCAAGGCGTCGGCTACGCTGCCGCCGTGATCACCGCCATCGTGTTGCTCCACGTCGACGTCCACGCCATCCCCGAGACGGCGCAGGCGATCGCCGACATCGACCGCGTGTCGGAGGTCTACTCCGTGACCGGCGACTGGGAGCTGGTCGCGCTGGTGCGCGTCCACGCCCACGAGCAGGTCGCCGAGGTCGTGACGGGCGGGATCGCCAAGGTGCCTGGCGTCACCGGTACCCACACCATGATCGCCTTCCAGGCCTTCTCCAGCAGCGACCTTGACCGGCTGTGGGGCATCGGCTTCGAGGACGCCGAAGGCGTGTAGCGCGGGCTGGCCGCCGGAAGCGCCGTGGCGGTCGCGGGCGCTGCCTCGAGGCGATCAGCCCGCCCCGGCGCCGCCCGCCCGCAGGTTCTGCGAGACCTGTACCCAGCGCTGGAGGACCTGCGCGGCCTCGCCCGAGTCAATCGCCTTCGCCGCGGCCGTCAACCCGGCGGGAAAGCCGTCGACGCGGTTGGCGGCGACCAGAGCGGCGGCCGCACCGAGCAGGACGATGTCGCGCGGCGGTCCGGGCTCACCGGCCAACACGGCCTCGGCGATCCGGCGGTTGTCGGACACGTCGCCGCCGCGCAGGTCAGCAACGGTGGCCGGCGCCAGCCCGAGGTCGTCGGGGTTCAGGGTCGACTGCTCGACCTGGTCGCCGCGGACCTCCCAGACCGTTGACGGGCCCGTCGTGGTCAGCTCGTCGAGGCCGTCGGCGCCGTGGAACACCAGGGCGTGGCGGGTGCCGAGGCGTGCCAGGACTTGCGCCATCCTGGGCGCCATCGCCGGGTCGCTGACCCCGATGGTCTGATGCTGGGCGCCGGCGGGGTTGGTCAGCGGACCCAAAAAGTTGAAGACGGTGGGGACACCCAGCTCGCGGCGCGTGATCATGGCGTGGCGCATCGCGGGATGAAACGTCGGCGCGAAGCAGAACCCGATGCCGACCTGATCGATGCAGCGGCTCACCGCGGCCGGCGGCAGGTCGATGACGATGCCGAAGTCCTCCAGCAGGTCGGCCGAGCCGCAGCGGCCGCTGGCCGCCCGGTTGCCGTGCTTGGCGACTGTTGCGCCCGCCCCTGCCGCCACGATCGCCGCGACGGTGGAGACGTTGAAGGTGCCGGCCCGGTCCCCGCCGGTGCCGCAGGTGTCCACCACGTCGCCGGACACCTCGACGGCCAAGGCGAAGCCGCGCATCCCGCGCACCAAACCGGCGATCTCGGCGGCGGTCTCGCCTTTGGCCCGCAGCGCCATGAGGAAACCCGCCACCTGCGCCGAGGTGGCCTCGCCGGCCATGATCTGCTCCATCACGGCGGCGGTCGCCGTGTCGTCCAGGTCCTCGCCGCGCAGCAAGCGGCCAAGGACGTCAGGCCAGCTGATCACGGGGCGGTACCGCCGATGCTGCCGCCAATCTGCTCAGCGGGGGCATCGTCGTCGCCGGGGACGTCCAGCAGGGAGGGGGTGGGGTCGCCGCCGATGCCAGGGAGAGCCGGCAGCGGTGCGCCAGCCACCACCGAATGCAGCGCTTCGCTGAAATTGAAGGGGTCGACGGGCTTGAGCACATAGGCGTCCGCCTGTGACCAGTTCGACAGGAAGATGTCCTGCTCGCGCGCCAGCAGCAGGATAACCGGGGGAACGTCCTGGCCCATCTGTCCCCGCGCCTTGATCTCCCGCGACAGGTAGAACCCGCCGCTGGGCGCCGTGTCGTTGTCAGCGACCACCACGTCGAAGGCGTCGCCGTCGTCCAGGACCGCCACCCCGCGCTGGGGGGTTCCGACCGCGAAGATCTCGACGCCGGGTTCGCCCAGCAAGGCGCTCGAGACCTGCGACGCGACGCGCGGGTTGTCACAGACGAGAAGGACGCGCACGAGGCAGTTCCTGTCGAGGTCGGCGGAACCCGCATTCTGCCATCGCCGCTGGTCGGGCGGCGAGTTGACGCCCGCCGGCGCTACCGTATTCTTCAACGTAGTCGTTGCGTAATTGTCGTCAGGAGCCGCCGGTGCCATCTTTGCCACCCGCCTTCCGGGTCACCCCGCAGCGGGCGGCGGTGCTCGACGTCGTGCGCCAGGCACATGACCATCCGACGGCTCGGGAGGTCTACCAGCGGGTGCGGCGCCGAGCTCCCGGTATCGGCTTCGCCACGGTGTACCGGGCGCTGAACCTGCTCGCCAAGCACGGCCAGGTGCTGGAGCTGCAACTCGGTGACGAGGCGGTGGCCCGCTACGACGGCAACGTCGCGCGCCATGACCACGTGGTCTGCACTCGCTGCGGCGCCGTGGCCGACGTCAGCGTGGACCTGCGTGACCACATCACCGTCGAGGCGGCGGCGGCGTCCGGGTTCGCTGTCGACGCCTACGAGCTGCGCTTCTCGGGGCGTTGCCCCTCCTGTACCTGAGCCCCGCGGCCGCCGGCCACCTCCCGCTCCCCCGCTTCCCGCTCGCGCACGATGTCGCCACGGCCGACCTGGACCAGGCGTAGCACCGTGACCAGCAGCAGCCCGCCCGCCATGTTGGCCAGCAGCGCCCACAGCATCGCGAGTAGCCACTGGGCGTAGCCGAACGGCGCGCCGGCGTGCAACGCGGCGAACATCTCCAGCGCCGAGACGATCACGTGGTTGAGCGGCACGGCGGCAAGGACGAAGGACATCGTGACCGCAGCGACGATCTTGACCCCTGGCGACTCGGTGTTGCGCTCCATCCAGGTCATGATGGTGATGACCGCGCCGCCCAGGATGCCGAGGGCGAACGCCTCCCAGCCCAAGCCCAGGTCGACGTAGCCGCGCCCAACTTCCACGGCGATGGCGCGCAGCCGCGGCACGGCGCCGATCACCAGCCACGTGAAGATCCAGCCGCCGATCAGGTTGCACGCCAGCGTGCCGAACCACAGCCGCAGCAGGCTGCGTATCGAGGAACGGCCGGCGACCACCGCGGCGACGGGCACCAGGAAGTTCTCGGTGAACAGCTCGCTGCCGGCGACGGTCAGGGCGACGAAACCGATGGTGAAGGCGAGGGCCGCAAGCAGCGCCGAGCCGGTCTCGGCCTGCACCAGCAACAGCGCCAGCACCCCGATGCCGAGGTCGATGCCGCCGACGAACCCCGTGGAAAACAGCCCCGGCCAGGTGCGGCGTAGCCGCTGCGCGCCCTCGTCGATCGAGGAGTGAAACGCCGAGGCGATCTGGTCGTCATAGCCAGACCGGTCGTCGTCCTCGCGGGAGCTGGGTGTCAGATCCGCGGCCGTTACTCCACGGTCCAGGTGTCCCGCCCAGCCAACAGCGCGCCAAGGTCGCCTGGACCCTGTCGCGCGACGGCGTCGTCGAGCTGGGCCTGCATCTGCTCGCCGTAGACAGGGCGCGACACCTGCCGGAACAGCCCCACCGGGGTGGGTCCGTGCGGGGTGTGGGCCAGGCGCGACAGCATGAACGCCAGGCCGGGGTCGTCGCGGTAGGCGTCGTGGACCAGCAGGTCCTCCTCCGCCACCACCTCACGGCCGTCCTCGCCCGGCTGACCGGCCGATGCCTCGCTGCCGGCGCGGGCGACATCGACGATGCGCAGCTGACCGGTGCGCCCCAGCGCGACGCCCTTCTCGTGGTCGGCGCCGAAGCGGATCGGCTGGCCGTGCTCGAGGCGGATCTGGTTGGCCTGGTTGCCGCGGATGGCGTCGAAGGCGCCGTCGTTGAAGATGTTGCAGTTCTGGTACACCTCAATGAAGCTCGTACCCTGGTGCCGAGCCGCGAGCTCGACCATCTCGGCCAGGTGCGCCCGCTCGTTGTCCAGCGACCGCGCGACGAAGGTCGCCTCCGCGCCCAGCGCGAGGCTGACGGGGTTGAACGGGTGGTCCAGGGAACCGAAGGGCGTGGACTTGGTGACCTTGCCGAGCTCGGAGGTCGGCGAGTACTGCCCCTTGGTCAGCCCGTAGATCTGGTTGTTGAACATGATGATCGTCAGGTTGGCGTTGCGCCGCATGGCGTGGATCAGGTGGTTGCCACCGATCGACAGCGCGTCGCCGTCGCCGGTGACGACGAAGACCTTGAGGTCGGAGCGGGTGGCGCTGATCCCGGTGGCGATCGCGGGGGCCCGTCCGTGGATGGAGTGGAACCCGAAGGTGTTCATGTAGTACGGGAAGCGTGCGGCACAGCCGATGCCCGACACGAACACGATCCGCTCACGCGGGGTCCCGAGGTCGGGCATCACGCCCTGGACGTTGGCCAGGATCGCGTAGTCGCCACAGCCGGGACACCAGCGGACCTCCTGGTCGCTGGCGAAGTCCTTGCGGGTCGCCGTCGTCATGCCGGTACCTCCTCACCGAGCTCGGCCAACTCGGCCAACTCGGCCAACTCGGCCATGATCACTTCAGTCAGCTCCTGGGACGTGAACGGCTGGCCGCGCACCTGGTTGTAGCCGCGGGCGTCGACCAGGTACTCGGCGCGCAGCAGCAGCCGCAGCTGGCCTGTGTTCATCTCGGGCACCAGGACACGGTCGAAGCCGGCCAGCACCTCGCCGGTGTTGGCGGGGAACGGGTTGAGGTGGCGCAGGTGGGCTCGGGCGACCCGTGCGCCCCGCTGGCGGGCGCGACGCACGGCCGCGCGGATCGGGCCATAGCTGGACCCCCATCCCAGCACCAGCAGCCGGGGTTGGCCGGGATCGTCCGGGTGGCCCATGCCCCCATTGCCCGACGGTCCGGTGCCCTCGGCGCGGCCTCCCAGTTCACTCCCCGCCCCCCTACGGGCCTGCGGCCCGTCCCATCCCAGGTCCAGCTCCAGCGGCGGGATGTCAGCGGCGATGCCCGCGATCTTGGCGGCCCGCAACTCGGTCATGTGGTGGTGGTTGTCGGGGTCATAGGAGATGTTGCCGCTGCCGTCAGCCTTCTCCAGCCCGCCGATGCGGTGCTCCAAGCCGGCCGTGCCGGGAACCGCCCACGGCCGGGCCAGCGTGTCCGGGTCGCGCTGGAACGGCCAGAACGCGTCACCGTGGTTGGGTTCGGTCTGGAAGCCCACGTCGGCGGCGAGGTCGGGCAGCTGATCGACCTGCGGCAGGCGCCACGGCTCGGCGCCGTTGGCCAGGTAGCCGTCACTCAGCAGCATCACCGGTGTGCGGTACTTGATCGCCAGGCGGGCTGCCTCCAGTGCGGCGTCGAAGCAGTCGCCGGGGGCGGCGGCCGCCACGATGGGCAGCGGCGCCTCGCCGTTGCGCCCGAACATCGCCTGCAGCAGATCACTCTGCTCGGTCTTGGTGGGCAGGCCCGTGGACGGACCGCCACGCTGGATGTTGACGATCAGCAGCGGCAGCTCGACGCTGACGGCCAACCCGATCGTCTCTCCCTTGAGCGCGACGCCTGGGCCCGACGTTGTGGTCACCGCCAGGTTGCCGGCGAAGGCGGCGCCCAGCGCGGCGCCGACACCGGCGATCTCGTCCTCGGCCTGAAAGGTGCGCACACCGAAGTGCTTGTGGCGGGCGAGCTCGTGCAGGATGTCCGAGGCGGGGGTGATGGGGTAGCTGCCGAGGAACAGCGGCAGCCCGGCGCGCTGGGCGGCGGCGATCAGCCCGTAGGACAGCGCCTGGTTGCCGGTGATCTGCCGGTAGCGGCCGGGCGGCAGCGCGGCGGCGTGGACCTCGTAGCTGAACGCGAACAACTCGGTGGTCTCGCCGAAGGCCCAGCCGGCCCGGAACGCCGCGATGTTGGCATCGGCGATCTCGGACTGCCGCGCGAACTTGTCACGCAGCCACTCCTCGGTCGGCTGGGTGGGCCGCGAGTACATCCACGACATCAGGCCGAGGGCGAACATGTTCTTGGCCCGCTGCTTGTCCTTGGAGGAGACGTCGTGGTCCTCCAAGGCGCCCACGGTCAGCGTGGTGATCGGCACCTGCACCAGGCGCAACCGGTCGAGGCTGCCGTCGTCCAGCGGGTTGGCGTCATAGGCCGCCTTCTTCAGGTTGCCCTTGGTGAACGCGTCGCTGTTGACGATGAGCGTGCCGTCGGTGGCGAGGTCGGCGACGTTGGTCTTCAGTGCCGCCGGGTTCATCGCCACCAGCACGTCAGGGGCGTCACCCGGCGTGAGGATGTCGTGGTCGGCGAAGTGCAGCTGGAAGCCCGACACCCCTGGCAGGGAACCGGCGGGGGCGCGGATCTCGGCAGGGAAGTCGGGCAGCGTGGCGAGGTCGTTGCCGACCCGCGCGGTGACGCTGGTGAAGCGATTGCCAGTCAGCTGCATGCCGTCACCGGAGTCGCCCGCGAAGCGGATGGTGACCGTGTCGACGCGCTGAACAGACTTGGTATCCATGAACAAGCCCCGTTGCGTGGGTGGCCGTGGTCTTTACCCGCAACTGTAGTAGCCGCTGGCCGCCGAGGTGGTATCGGTTTGAGCCGGCCCGGTACCCAAACGGCGCGGCGATAGCCTGTGCCCGGCATGAGCGCCGAACCCGTCTCGCCCACGCCTGCCGAGCCCCTCGTTGTCGACAGCCTCGGCAAACACTGTCCGGTCCCCGTGATCGACCTGGCGCAGGCGCTGCCGAACGTGGACGTGGGCGCCGAGATCCTGGTCCTGGCCGATGATCCGGGCGCCAAGATCGACATCCCCGTGTGGTGCCGAATGAAGGGTCAGCAGCTGCTGGGTGTGGACGCCGCAGAGCGTGGCTGGGCCTTCCGCGTGCGACGCACGAGCTGAAAGCGAAAGGGCGCCCTATCGGGCGCCCTCACCGTCGGGCCTGCTGCTAAGAGGATGCTGCTAAGAGGATGCTGAAGATATCGCTCCGGTGACCGCCGCGACCCCCTGGCCTGCTGTGTTGGCTGCCTGCGGCGCCCGCCTCGCCCAAATTCAGCAACCTCTTAGTGGAAGCTGTCCCCGCAGGCGCAGGTGCTCTGGGCGTTGGGATTGTTGATCGCGAAGCCGGCGCCCTGGAGGCTGTCGACCCAGTCGATCTGCGTGCCGCGAAGGTACGGCGCGGACATCTTGTCGATGCGGACGGGGACGCCGGACAGGGTTGCGACCTTGTCGCCGTCGAGCTGGCGGTCGTCGAAGAACAGCGCGTAGCGCATGCCCGAGCAGCCGCCCGGCTGCACAGCGACGCGCAAGGCAACCTCTGCGGCATTCTCCTCGCGCTGCAGCAACTCGAGAACCTTGGCGGCAGCGGACTCGGTAAGCACGATCGGTCCCTCGTCGACCGTCTCGGTGTCCGGGGCGGTGGTGACGTCACTCATCTTCACGGTCCTCGGGGTCTCGCGGGCGGTGGCCGGCGCTGCGTGCGCGCTGCCGGTCAGTCTACCGTGCCGGCGCCCGCAGGCCATGACAGGCCAACCGCGCCGGCCCGTCCGTGTGCCACTGTCTGCTCACGGCGCCGCCCGCTGCGCGACGTCGACGACCTGTGCGCCAGCTGCGGCCATGAGCTGATCGGGCGTGAGCGCGAAGACGGTGTCGGGCGTGCCGGCCGCGGCCCAGATCTGCTGGTAGCCGAGCAGGTCGGTATCGCACAGCGTCGGCAGGCGGGTCGTGTGCCCGAACGGTGGCGTGCCGCCGATGGGAAAGCCCGTGGCCGCGCGAGCGGCGTCGGCGTCAGCGCGGCGAACTTCGCCGGCCCCCATAGCGGCGGCGACCTTAGCGAAGTCGACGCGGTTACGGCCGCTGGTCAGGACCAGGACAGGACCGGCGGCGGTGTCCAACACCAAGCTCTTGACGATGGCGCCAAGGTCGCAGCCGATTGCCGCGGCGGCGTCCGCAGCCGTGCGGGTGCCGTCGGGGAAGCGTCGCGGCTGGATGGTCACACCCAAATCGGCGGCGGCAGCCGCGACTCGGCGGGTGTTGCGGTGCAGCGGCTCCTGGTTCACCCGTCCCCCACCTGCCTAGCTAGTCGCTCGGTACGCTCGCTGACCAGCTCGGCAGCACGGACGAGGCCGTCCGGGCCGAGGTCGGTCACCGCGTCGAAGGCGTCGCCGGCGTCACCTACCACGCGGCCAGCGCAGGCGTAGACCAAGGCTCCTGCGGAGCGCGCGCGTTCCGCGACGTAGGCGGGCACCTTGCCACGGCCGGTCTGGGCGTCCAGCGAGCCTTCGCCCGTGACCACAACTCCGGCGCCGTCGAGTGCGACGTCCAGCCCCACCAGGTCGGCGATCGCCGCTGCGCCTGGCACGAGCCTCGCGCCGAGCAGCGCGGCCAGGGCGAATCCCAGCCCCCCGGCCGCGCCCGCGCGGGGCAGGTCGCGCCACGGGCCGCCCGGCACGTCGCGCTCGATGGCGTCGGCCATCGCGCTCAGCGCGGCCTCCAGAATAGGCAGGTCTCGCTCGGTGGCGCCCTTCTGCGCGGCAAAGGTGGCCACCGCGCCCTCGGCGCCGAGCAGGGGATTGGCGACGTCAGCCGCCGCGACGACGCGCGGCCCCAGCGGTGCTGCTGGGAGCACGCGGCGCAGGGTGGCGACATGCTCACCGCCGACCTTGACGCCATTGCCGTCGGCTCGCAGCAGCCGGTGGCCCAACGCGATGGCCATACCGGCGCCACCGTCAACGGTGGCGCTGCCGCCAAGGCCGACGACAACCTCGCCGACACCGTGGCGCGCCACGTCGGCCAGCAGCTGGCCTACGCCGTAGGTGGTCGTGCGCTTCGGATCGCGCTCGGTTGGCGAGAGCCGCGACAAACCGCAGGCCTGGGCCGACTCCACCAGGGCGCGCCCGTCGGGCAGCCGCAGCCACTGGGCCTCCACGGCGCGGCCGCGGGCGTCGGCGACCTCGACGGTCTGGCGCCGGCTGCCGGCGACCGCGACGGCCACCACCTCGATCGTCCCCTCGCCGCCGTCAGCCATCGGCACGGCCACGACCTCGTCGCCGGGACGGGCGCGCAGCCACCCGTCACGCATCGCGGCGGCCGCCTGCGCGCCGGTCAGCGTGCCAGCGAACTTGTCGGGGGCGACCACGACTTTCACACCACGGCAGTCTATGCAGCGCGCCGCTCGAGGCTATTGCGTGGCGATCACCGACGTGGAGAGCAGTGATCACCGCGGGAAGACGATTGTCGGGCGAGCAACGCGCTGATCGTCGCGCGGATCGCCCTGGTGAAGGCCTCGGGATGCGCGTCGATCTCCTCGACCAGGAACCGATCGACGGTCCATCCCTCGGCGCGGGCGCGGCGGTCACGATGCCGGTCCTTGGCCTGCTGGGCTGGCAACAGGTGATGCGGACCGTCGACCTCGATGTCGTAGCGCAGAGCCACAACCGCGAGGTCGGCTTCCGCGACCACCCGGCGGCCCTGACGAATGGCGTACGGACGGGGGTGCAGGCGAAGGCCAGAGGCAGCCACCACGTCGCGCACCATACGGCGGGCACGGGCTTCCGCCCCGGAATGGGACAGCTCGCCGCGTAGCTCGTCGAGCACTCGCTGCAGCAGCGGGCGCCCCCTGAAGCGGTGGGCCGCCTGCACCTGGGCGGCCAAGGCGTCGATCGTGATCAGGCGAAGGGCATCGGCGGTGGCAATCACGTGCAGGAGCCTGCGACGGCGACCCGCCGCGGGCTCAGGGAGCCCGGCGAGGTCTCGGATCGTCAGACCGATCGATGTCGTCGGCAGCCCCCCCGGCAGGGTTCCACCGATCGGCGGAGGCAGCCTCACGGCAGCGCAGCAGCCTGTGGATTTCGGCTCCCGTGGGGATCACCGGTCTGGAGAGACCCGATCACCACGGGAGCGGTGTGAACGGGTGAGGATGCCGACCGGCGGCTGGAATGGTGCCTGGGGTTATGCTCTTGGGTCAGCGTCCACGAACGGCGGGCGGACGACCTCGGCGGCCAGCGCGCGACCGCGCACGTCGATGTGCACCGTCTCGCCGAGCCCCACGGCGGGATCCAGGTAGGCCAGCGCGACCCCCACGCGCAGGGTTGGACTGAAGGTGCCGCTGGTCGTCTCCCCCACCGCCGCGTCGTCGCGCAGGACCGTGCAGTGCGCACGCGGGATGCCGCGCCCGACCACCTTGAGCCCGCGAAGCCGGCGTTGCGGGCCCGACTCCTTGCGGTCGGTATAGGCGGCCTCTCCTCGAAAGCCCGTTCCCGGCTTGACCGCCCATCCCAGTCCCGCGTCGACGGGGGAGGTCGACGGCCCGATGTCGTTGCCGTGCAGCGGATAGCCCATCTCCAAGCGCAAGGTGTCGCGCGCGCCGAGGCCTGCGGGGGTGGCGCCCCCTTCGATGATCCGGTCCCACAGCGAGGGCGCGGTCTCGACGGGCATGAACAGCTCGTAGCCGTGCTCGCCGGTATAACCCGAGCGGGCCAGGACGCCGGCCTCGGGCGGCGCACCGGAGTCCGCCGATCCGGAGGCACTGCCACCGGGGGCCGGCATTGCCAGCACCTCGCAGTCCAGGTAGCGCAGCTGCCCAACGTCGATGCCCGCTGCGGTCACCGCGTCGATGGAGTCCGGACCCTGCACCGCGATACAGGCCAGGTCGTCCTTGACGTCGGCGATATGGCAGTCGTCGCCTGCCGCCTCCCGCAGCACGGCCTGAACCTCGGCGGCGTTAGCGGCGTTGGGCACCACGAACAAGCCCCACGACAGCCGGTAGACGAGCAGGTCGTCGACGATCCCGCCGTCGGAGGTCAGGCACAGCGTGTAGTGGGCTCGGCCGGGCCGCAGTGCCGTCGCGTCGTTGGTGAACGCCCGCTGCACAGCGGCCTCGGCCCCGAAACCGGTCACGCGCAGGGTGCCGAGATGCGACAGGTCGAACGCGCCGACCGCCTCGCGCACGTTGCGGTGCTCGCCGACGACGCTGCCGTAGTCCAACGGCATGTGCCAGCCGCCAAAGTCGGTCAGGTTCGCACCGAGCTCGCGGTGTCGATCGTCGAGCGGTGAGCTGCGCAGCTCCATCGCGTCGGGCTCCAATCCTCTGGGCGTATGAGTGCCTGCGGCCGCTGGCGGCGGCTGGCAGCCTATCGGCAAGGCGTTGGCGGGTGGCCGCTGACGCGCCGATGCAACGCCAACGGCCGTGCCCCGTCGCGCTCATGCGGCGATAGCGGCGGCGCACTCATAGGATGCGGGCAAGGACACCACCGGCGCCCCCCCAGGCGCCATAACGCGAGGCCTGGAGATGGCTGACACCTACGAGATGATCGTGCTCGGCGGCGGCACCGGCGGGTACTCGTGTGCGCTGCGGGCAGCCGGCCTCGGCCTGAAGGTCGCCCTGGTCGAGAAGGAGAAGGTCGGCGGCACCTGCCTGCACTGGGGCTGCATCCCGACCAAGGCGTTCCTGCAAGCTGCCGAGGTCGCCGAGCACGCCCAGACCGCCGCCGAGTATGGCGTCAACGCCAGCTTCGACGGCATCGACATGGAGCGCGTGCTGTCGTACAAGAAGAAGATCGTCGACGCCAACTGGAAGGGCCTGCAGGCCACCATGAAGGTGCGCGGCATCGACACCATCCAGGGCACGGGCCGGCTCAAGGACGCCCACACCTTGGTGGTGACCACCGACGAGGGCGAGCGCACGCTGTCGGCCTCCAAGGCGATGGTGCTGGCCACCGGCTCCCGGCCGCGCTCGCTACCGATCGAGGGTGCCGAGATCGACGGCGAGAAGATCATCACCTCCGACCACGCGCTGTACCTGGAGCAAGTGCCGCAGCGTCCGATCGTGCTGGGCGCGAGCGCCGTCGGTGTGGAGTTCGCCTCGATCTGGAAGGCGTACGGCGCCGAGCAGGTCACCATTGTCGAGGCGCTGGACGCCGTGGTGCCCCGCGAAGACATCGACACCCAGAAGGCCCTCGCCAAGGACTTCAAGAAATCCAAGATGCAGGTCCTCACCGGCGCCAAGGTCACCGGCGTCGAGAAGGGTGACGACGGCGTGCGCGTCACGCTGGAGGACGGCAAGCAGCTGGAGGGCGACGTCCTGCTGGTGGCCGTGGGCCGCGGGCCGGTCAGCGAAGACATGGGCTTCGAGGACGCCGGTGTCACGCTCGACCGCGGGTTCATCACCGTCGACGAGTACTGCCGCACCGGGCCGGAGGGCGTCTACGCCCTCGGCGACGTCATCCCGACCCTCGGGCTGGCCCATGCCGCCTTCCAGGAGGGCTTCCTGGTCGCCGAACAGGTGGCCGGCGACAAGGTCCGCCCGATCGACTACGCCGGCATCCCGCGCGTCTACTACTGCCACCCCGAGATCGCCAGCGTCGGCTACACCGAGCAGGAGCTTCGCGACAAGGGTGTGGACTTCGACAAGCAGCTGTACCCGTTCAGCCACAACGGGCGCGCGATGATGATGAAGGCGAGCGGTCACGTCAAGGTGTTGGCGGCCAAGGCCGGCGACAGCAAGGAGGGCAAGGTTCTCGGGGTCCACATCATCGGCCCGCGCGCCACCGATCTCATCGCCGAGGGCCAGCTGATCTACAACTGGGAGGCCCTGCCCACCGACGTCGCCCAATTCATCCATCCGCACCCGACGCTGAGCGAGGCCGTCGGCGAGGCGCATATGGCCCTCGCCGGTAAGGGCCTGCACGGCTGAGCGGCGTTTCCGCCGCCGACCGCAGGGAACAGGAGCGCCAGGGATGGCCGACCGGACCAGGACCCGTCGCAACCCCCCACCGCAGGACAACGACACCGGACAGCGCCGCCGCCGCGCCGGCGCCTCGCAACCGCAGCCTCGTCGTCGTCGGGGTGGCGACGCCGGCGCCTCACCCCCCGCAGACCAGCCCCAAGCCAAGACCCCAGCGGCAGCCGAGCCGAACAGGAGCACGCCCGTGGCAACCGAAGTCACCCTTCCCCAGCTCGGTGAAAGCGTCACCGAGGGCACGATCACGGCCTGGCTCGCCGAGGTCGGCGACAACGTCGAGGCCGACCAGCCGCTGTTCGAGCTCAGCTCCGACAAGATCGACACCGAGGTGCCGGCCCCGACCTCGGGCGTGCTAACCGAGATCAAGGTGCAGGTCGACGAGACCGTCGACGTCGGGACCGTGGTGGCGCTGATCGGCGAGCAGGACGAGGCCGGCGGCGACGGGCAGGCGCCACCAGCCGGGGACCAGCAGGCCGAAGACGCCCAGCAGGCAGAAGGCGCCGAGCCCTCCGAAACCGACAGCGGCGAGGACGCCGCCGAGGGCGAGTCGGCCGCATCCTCCCAGGAGCGCGAAGCCGTCGCCGCCGAGGACACTGACGAGGAGGACACGGGCGGGGAGGGCAAACCCTCCGGGCCTGACCACGAGACCGGCGACGAGCCGGCGGCCGACGCCGCTGCGGGCACCGGCACCTACGAGGGCACCGAAGACCAGCCCGAGTCGGCGCAGGGACCGGAATTGGACCAACCGCAGGACGGCGGCAACGGATCCCAGACGCTGTCATCACCGCTGGTGCGACGCCTGGCCACCGAGCATGATGTCGATCTGTCCACCATCAGCGGGAGCGGTGAGGGCGGCCGCGTCACCCGTGAGGACGTCGAGGCCGCGATCGGCGGCGGCGGCGACGGCGGCGGTCAGCAAGCCGCCCAGCAAGAGGCCCCCGCCGCCAAGCAGCAGGCCTCCCAGCGTCAGCCCGACGCCACCCCGAAGGTGTCGCCGCAGCCGCAGCGCAAGCCGACGCCACAGACCGGCGACCGCACCCGCGTGGAGGACCTGTCGCGCATCCGCCAGCGCATCGCCGCGAAGATGATGGAGTCCTTGGAGTCCTCGGCGCAGCTGACCACCGTCCAGGAGGTCGACGTCACTCGCGTCATGAGCCTGCGGTCCCAGATCAAGGACGAGTTCAAGGCTCGCGAGAGCGTGTCACTGTCGCCGTTCGTGTTCCTGTGCCGCGCCGCCGTGCTGGCGATCCGCAACCACCCCAAGGTCAACGCCTACGCCGACTGGAACGCCGGCAAGGTCACCTTCCACGAGTACGTCAACCTCGGCATCGCCGTGGACACCGACAAGGGCCTGCTGGTGCCCAACGTCAAGGGCGCCGACGATCTGTCGCTGGCCGGGCTCGCCCGCGCCATCAACGACGTCGCCGGCAAGGCTCGTGGCAAGGGCAAGCTGGAGATGCAGGACATCGAAGGCGGCACCTTCACGATCACCAACACCGGCAGCGTCGGGGTGTTGATCGACACGCCGATCCTGAACTATCCCGAGGTGGCGATCCTAGGGACCGGTGCCGTGCGCAAGCGTGCTGCGGTCATCGCTAATGATACAGGCGACGCGATCGCCATCCGCGACATGGCCTACCTGTCGCTGACCTACGACCACCGCCTGATCGACGGTGCCGACGCGGCTCGTTTCGTGACCGAGGTCGCCGACGTCGTCGAGACCCACGACTGGGCGCAGGAGATCGGCTACGGCAACTGAGTGAAGGCCAACCACCGAGCAACATCGCGCAGAGCACGCTGATGCGGATTGCGTAAAGCACGCTGATGCTCGCTATCTGGTGTGACGAGGTCGTCTACGAGGAGGCGCTGCGCTGGCAGCGCCTGCTCGTTGCAGCCCGCGCTGACGGCGCCATCGACGACGTCCTGCTGACGCTTACGCACGATCCGGTCTACACCGCCGGGCGCCACGCCGACCTTGCGCGCAACGTTCTTGCCGACACCGGCGTGCGAGTGGTACGCACCGAGCGCGGTGGTGACGTCACCTACCACGGGCCGGGACAGCTGGTCGCCTATCCCATTCGCAAGCTTCGCGACTCCAAGGCCGTCCGCGCCCACGTTGACGCGCTCGTGGGCGCCTGCGTGGCGGTGGCGGCGTCCTACGGCCTAGAGGCGCGGGCGGACGGGCGCCGCCCCGGGGTGTGGGTCGGAAACGGCAAGCTCGCGGCGGTCGGGGTCCGCGTCACCCAGCGCGTGACCAGCCACGGCCTGGCCTTCAACGTCGATCCCGACCTTGACGAGTTCCGGGCCGGCATCATTCCCTGCGGCATCCGCGATGCCGGTGTGTGTTCGCTGCGGTCACTCGGCGTCGACACGTCCCTGGCCGAGGTGCGGCGCCGCCTGACCGCTTGCCTCGCCGACGCCTTCGGTGTGACCCTGCGGCCCGCCACACTCGCCGATCTCGGGCTGACGGTTGGTATGCACGCCTCCTCCTAACAACGGGGAGCCGGCCGGCATAGATTCGTCGGCTGTCAGGACGTGCCTCAATCAGACGGGATGATGATGACGACCTCGCAGGCTTCCGAACCGAGTTTCTTCTCGGCCCTGTTCGACGTCTCCTTCAGCAACTTCGTGACCAACCGCATCATCAAGGTGCTGTACATCCTCGCGCTGATCGGCGTGACGATCGGCGCGCTGGTCTTCCTGGTCACGGGGCTGACTCAGGGCGGTGGCGCCGCCCTTCTCGCGCTCATCGTCGCGCCGCTGTACTTCCTGCTCGGCCTGATCTACATCCGGGTCCTGCTCGAGGTCATCATCGTCCTGTTCCGAATCGGTGAGAACACCGCCGTGATGGCCGAAGCCATGCAGCGCGGCGGTGGATTCTCCACGCCTAACCCCGCATCCCCGCCCCCGCCTCCGCCTCATGGCCCCACCACTCGCACCGACCCGCAGCCGCCGGCCTGACGCAGCCGCTGACTTGACGCCGTGCGGTGCCGATCAGGCGGCACCACACTCGAGCGACTTACGGATATTCGATTCCGTCAGCTACCCTGCGCAGGGCGGCGGCGGGCGCCGTGATGATCGCGGGAGACACAACGATGAGTGATCCGGCGCAGCACAGCGGATTCGGCCAGCACCCGGTAGAGGGTTCCGGAGCGGGTACCTTCAACCCGGACCAGCGAGGGTTGGCGGGCTTTTGGATCCGGTTCGGGGCGCGCTTCATCGACGGGCTGGTCCTGGCGTTGGTCGGCCTCGTCTTGCGGCTGCTTTTCGGCCAGAGTGCCGCCAGCGGCTTGGCCAACCTCGTCGCGGTCGCCTACTTCACCTACTTCCACGCCCAGCCGGCCGGCCAGAGCCTCGGGGACCGCGTGGCCGGCATTCGCGTCGTCGACGCTGACAGCGGCGGCAGCATCGACTACATCCGCGCCTTCATCAGGTGGATCGTGAGCCTGGTGTCCGGCTTCGTGCTGCTCATCGGCTATTTCTGGATGCTGTTCAACGACCGCAAGCAGACCTGGCACGACATGGCAGCGCGCACCCTGGTGGTGCGCGCCCGCCAGTACCCGGCGCCGACCTCGTAAGCCGCTGCCAGGGCGGCCTGCACCACTAGGCGCCGCGGCATCACGCATCACTAGACTGGCCGCCCCGCACACCGCAGCCTGACAGGGGCAGCATCGTGACCTCGCTCATCCCGGAGGGCGCCACGCGCCTGACGGTCGTCGGCGCACCGACCGTGGCCCAGCGCAAGCCGTCGTGGCTGAAGCAGGCGGCCCCGCTGGCCGGTCCCAACTACCGCGACATCAAGGACACGATGCGTGGCCTGTCGCTGCACACGGTCTGCGAGGAAGCCGGCTGCCCCAACATCCACGAGTGTTGGGAGGACCGGGAGGCCACCTTCCTCATCGGCGGTGAGGACTGCACCCGCCGCTGCGGCTTCTGCCAGATCGCCACGGGCAAGCCCAAGCGCTACGACCGCGAGGAACCTCGCCGCGTCGCCGAGGCGGTGGCCGAGATGGGGCTGCACTTCGCGGTCGTGACCGGGGTGGCCCGCGACGACCTGCCCGACAAGGCCGCCTGGCTGTATGCCGAGACCTGCCGGCAGATCCACGCCCGCCTGCGGCACTGCGGCGTCGAGCTGCTCATCGACGACTTCCACGGCGACGCTGATCTTCTGCGCATGGTGATCGACGCCGAGCCCGAGGTACTGGCCCACAACCTGGAGACCGTGCGCCGGCTGTTCCGCCACGTGCGCCCCGCCTTCGACTACGACGGCAGCCTGCAACTGCTCGACCGTGCGCGGCAATGGTCGCAGGCCGCCACCAAGTCCAACCTGATGCTGGGCCTTGGCGAGACCGAGGACGAGGTCCGCGAGACGATGCGGGACCTCCGGGGGGTTGGCTGCCAGATCCTCACCATCGGCCAGTACCTGCAGCCGACGCACAAGCATCTGGCGCTGCAACGCTTCGTCGACCCGGCCGAGTTCCTGCGCTACGCCCACTACGGGCGCGAGCTCGGCTTCGACCACGTCGAGTCGGGTCCGTTGGTGCGCTCGTCGTACCGCGCGGGGCGCCAGGCGCAGAACGCCGGGGCGTGGTCCCGACCGCAACCCGCGCTCGCCGGACCCTCCTAGCCGCCGGCTGCTCCCCATGCGTGTTCAGATCCTGCTGGCCCAGCTGTTCGCCCAGGTAGGCGACCAGCTCGCCAATACCTGCGGCGGCAGCGACGACGGCGGATCGATCAACCCGATCTGTGCCACCGTGCTGCGCCTCACCAACAACCGGATCGCGGCGTCGCTGGCCGGCAACGCGGTCCCGGCGCTGCTGAAGATCCTCGCCATCCTGATCGTCGCCTGGGTGCTCAACCGGGTGCTGAAGCGGGCGATCAAGCGCTTCACGCGGCGGCTGGCCACCGGTGGCGTCCAACGCCTCGGCAGGCTCCAGCGGCGGGCCCCACTGGCGGACACGTCACCCATGGACCTGTCGCGGGCCGCCATGCGCACCGAGACGGTCGGCGGTGTCCTCAACAGCGTGTCCACGTTCTTCGTGTGGGCCGTCGCCGCGTTCTTAATCATCGGCGCCCTCGGGTTTCAACTCGGCCCGCTGCTCGCCGGCGCTGGCATCGCCGGTGTGGCCCTCGGCTTCGGCGCGCAGCGGATGGTGCAGGACTTCCTCGCCGGAATCTTCGTCATCTTGGAGGACCAGTACGGGATCGGCGACATCGTCGACCTGCGTGACTCGATCGGCAGCCCAGGTGCGGCGGGCACCGTCGAGGCCATCTCTCTGCGGACAACCCGTATCCGTGATGTCGAGGGCACGGTGTGGCACGTGCCCAACGGTGAGATTCGCACCGCCGGCAACAAGTCCCAGCAGTGGGCGCGCTCGCTGCTGGACATTGGCGTGGCCTACGACACCGACATCGACCATGCCACCGGCGTGCTCAAGCGGGTGGCGGACCATCTGTGGCAGGACGAGGCGTTCGGTCCGTTCATCATCGAAGAGCCAGAAGTCTGGGGCCTGGAGCGCTTCGACGCCGACAAGGTGACCCTGCGCATGGTGCTCAAGGTCCAGCCGGCTCGCCAATGGGAGGTCAACCGCGAGCTGCGCCGGCGCATCAAGGACGCCTTCGACGCCGAGGGCATCGAGATGCCCTTCCCGCAGCGGACGGTGTGGATGCGCAACGACACCGAGCGCACGGCACCCGCGGGCGCTGCCGGCCGTGACGGCACCACTGGCACCAGCAAGCCGACGTAACGCCGACGAAACCTCCGAGCAACCGCGCCGACACGCCTGTTCCGTAGCCTCCGCGCGTACTCGATCAACGCCGCCGCATACTCGATCAACCCAGCCAATGACCACAGAAGGGACTCGGATTGGCCAGCCCAGACGACGTGTTGTCGACGATCTCTGACGAGGGCATCGCCTTCGTCGACCTTCGCTTCTGCGACTTACCAGGCCTCATGCAGCACTTCACCGTGCCCGCGCACACACTGTCCGCCGACGTGTTCGGTGACGGCCTCGGCTTCGACGGCTCGTCGATCCGCGGGTTCCAGGAGATCCAAGAATCCGACATGATCCTGGTGCCCGACCCGGAGACCGCGGTCGTCGACACCTTCCGCGCGCACCCGACGATCAACCTCAACTGCTTCGTCCGCGACCCCGTCACCGGCGAGTCGTACAGCCGCGACCCTCGCTACATCGCGCAGAAGACGGAGCAGTACCTGCGCGGGACGGGGATTGCCGACACCGCCTACTTTGGTCCCGAAGCCGAGTTCTTCATCCTCGACGATGTGCGCTTCGACACCACGGCACGGTCGGCGTATTACTACGTGGACTCGGTCGAGGGGCAGTGGAACTCCGGCAAGGACGAGGGGCCTAACCTCGGCTACAAGCCGCGGCACAAGGAGGGCTACTTCCCCGTCCCGCCGACCGACCACTACCAGGATCTGCGCTCCGAGATGACACTGGAGTTGGAGCGGGCCGGTATCGAGATCGAGGTGCAGCACCACGAGGTCGGCACCGCCGGTCAGGCCGAGATCGACATGCGCTTCGACACCTTGCTGCGCACCGCCGACAAGTTGATGCTGTTCAAGTACATCATCAAGAACACCGCCCTGCGCCACCGCAAGACGGCGACGTTCATGCCAAAGCCGATCTTCGGTGACAACGGCTCGGGGATGCACACACACATGTCGCTGTGGAACGGCGACGAGCCGCTGTTCTTCGACGAGGCCGGCTACGCGCAGCTGTCGGACACCGCGCGCTGGTATATCGGCGGGCTGCTGGAGCACGCGCCGGCGCTGCTGGCCTTCACCAACCCGACCACCAACTCCTACCGGCGGCTGGTGCCGGGCTACGAAGCGCCGGTGAACCTGGTCTACAGCCAGCGCAACCGCTCCGCGGCCTGCCGCATCCCGCTGGTCAGCAAGTCACCGGCGGCTAAACGCGTCGAATTCCGCGTCCCCGACCCGTCGTGCAACCCGTACCTGGCGTTCTCGGCGATGCTCATGGCCGGCCTGGACGGCGTGCGCAACAAGATCGAGCCGCCCGACCCCGTGGACAAGGACATCTACGAGCTGCCCCGCTCCGAGCTGCTGGACCTGCCCAGCGTCCCGGCCAGCCTGGAAGAGGCCCTGGCCGCCTTGGAGGAGGACTCGGAGTTCCTGCTGGAAGGCGAGGTCTTCACCGAGGACCTGCTGGAGACCTGGGTCGCCTACAAGATGGACCACGAGGTCAGCCCCATCCGCTTGCGCCCCCACCCTCACGAGTTCCACCTCTACTACGACATCTGACGCAAGAGCCTGCGGCGTAGACACCGGGCGCGAAGCCGGGATCCGAAGCGTCTGTCGTACGCTTCTCGCTATGACGTTGCCCGGTCTTGCGGTCGACCCGCAGCAGCTGCGCGAAGTGTGCAGCCGCTACGGCGTAGCACGACTCGAGGTGTTTGGTTCCCTGGGCCGCGGCGACCCCGAACCCGACAGCGACGTTGATCTCCTCTATGAACTCCAGCCAGGAGCGCGTCTTGGCTGGAACGTCGAGAACCTCGCCGACGAGCTGTCGGAGCTTCTTGGTCGCCGGGTCGATCTCATATCGCGCAACGCGCTCCACGAGCGGCTGCGCGACGAAGTGCTCGCCGAGGCGTGGCTGCTGTATGCGGCGTGAGGTGCTGTTGGTCGCCGAGATGATCGACGCGGCTGAACAGGCGCAGTCGCTCGTCGTCGGCGCCGACCTTGCAACGCTCAACGCCGACCGTCAACGGCGCGACGCGCTGTTGTGGAACTTCACGGTGCTCGGCGAGGCAGCGGCTCAACTCGGCGACGACGTGAAGGCACGCTTTGACGATGTCGAGTGGGCGCGGCCGGAGCGGCTTCGCAACCGCGTGATCCACGGCTACTGGTCGATCGACATCGAGATCCTGCACACCACCGCCACCGATCTGCTCCCAGCGTTCGTCGAGCAGCTGCGGCACGTGCTCGCAGAGCTTGAGGCCGACGGTCACGCCTGATCCTCGAATCCATCTGGCCCGTCCGTTGGCCGTCGGATGGCAGCCCACAAGAGTCAGCGGTGAACGGTGCATCGCACCTCCGAGCTAGCGTGTTGCATGCTGGGCAGGGCGAAACCGCCGCACGAGTTGGCACTGGGTCTGGGGGGCACGTGACGGGAGGTGGTGACCCACTCGCCAGAGAGCACACGAACCGTGTCGGCGTTGGCATCGTTCAAATGTCGGTTCATCGCGACCTGCGCTGGATCTTCCGGGAACAGCCCACGACGGATACCGGCATCGACGCTCAGGTCGAGGTCGCGATCGACGGTGTTCCGACAGGTCGGCTGATCGCCCTGCAGATTAAGTCCGGCCCCAGCTGGTTCGACGATGAGTCCGACGGGGGTTGGACCTTCAGGTTCGACGACCGATTGGCGCACCTGTGGCTCGGCCACGCGTTACCGGTGATGGTCGTCCTTGTGGACACAGACGCGGGCACCGCCTTTTGGCAGCAGGTCACAGCATCCACTGTCCAGTCCACCGGGATCAGGAACAAGATTCTGATCCCGCGCCGAAACTCACTCGCAGCGGCCGCCATCGACTGGGGACATGTCGCTAGCGGGCTGGAGCAGCGGTCCGCGGACCGCTACGAGAGCGCTCTTGCCGTTCTTCCCCCTTCGACCGTAGAACTGTTGGATGAGATGCACGACCGCCAGGCGACGGACGCTGCCGTCCTGGCGGTTCACCTCGCCGAGGGACGCAGCAATCCTGGGGCGATCTGCAGGGCCCTACTGACCGCCTCGCCGGCGTGGTTGGTACGCGGCGGAGGCGCGGGGTGGCGGGTGGTTGGAAGTTACGCCTCTGAACATAACGAGCTGTCCATCAGCGCCGACTCGCTGGAACGAGCAGCAGGTCAGGATGAGGCCCGACGCGGCCGCCTTCTCGCGGCGGCCGGGCTCAACGCAATGCAAGACGACCCCACCCGTTCCCGCCGCTTGCTTCTGGAGGCGCAGTTCCTACCCGGCACTCAGCTGCTGGTGGCGATCGGCTGGCTCATCTCGATCACCCAGAGGGAGATGCCTCACCGCGCATCCTTCCGCCGGGCATAGCCCTCAACGGCGACGCGGCGAGGCAAGACCCAGCCGTTCAGGGATTCCTGGGAGACCAGGCTGTGCGAGGGGACAACCTCGAAAGCGCGGCTGTCCATTGCCGGCGCGCCCTCGACCTTGAACCGGACAACAGCTTCCGTATGGTGGAGCTGGCCCAAGTCTTCGGCCGACGCTCAATCACCCCGGCGGCGCAGAGCGATGACCTCACCGAGGCACGACGGCTGCTGGAGAGGGCAGTGCAGCAACGACACCGGTGGGACGGCTCGACCGAAGGAGCCCTTGAGCAACTCCTCAGAACCCTTGGCCTCCTCGAGGACTTCGAAGCCGTGCTCAGCTACGCGGCTCCCCCGCCCGTGGGCCGTGCACGTGCGGAGGAAGCTGCTCGTCCCAACGTCCTCTCTGGTACGCCGTAACGGCCGCACGCGTCCTCGGGCACGACGAGCACCTGCGCCAGCTGGCCGGACGGCTAGGCGACGCCCCGCGGGACCGGTTGCTGAAGGCCGAAATCTTTGGTCGAGATATGCCCGAGGCTGACGCGGTCGAGCTGTGGCAGCAGGCTCTAGCGGACGCGGAGTGCCAGAGCGACTACGAACAGTGGGTCAACGCTGTCCTACAGCTCGCTCACCTGGGCGTTGATGCCTCCAAGCGTCTCGATGACCTCGTCCATCGGTCAATCGTGCAGACCTCGATACGCGATCTGGCCCTCGCCCTTTCCACCGCCTGGCGAGATCTCGATGCGGCACTTCCTCTGCTACGCACGCTGTCGCGGCAGGACCCCTCGGCTGCGGAACAGTTGGTCACCCGTCTGTCCTCGGCCGGACGGACCGACGAGGCCGTTGCGGCGTGCGACGACGCCTATCACTCGCTGAGGCAGTCCCGGCTGCTTTACCTGCGTGCGGAGGTGTTGCTCGACGCTGAGCGGTGGAACGATGCCGAGTCAGCCGCCCGGCAGGCCGTGTCCGAGCCCACGGCCACCGGATGGCAGCGAGGACGCCTGCTCACCTTCCTCGGTGGTCGCGCCGCTGATCAAGCCAACTGGGTCGAAGCCGAACGGCACTTTGCCGCGGCTGTCCGCGCGTTCACGACGCCCCGTGCCACTGATGTGTGGCGGTTGATCAATTCACAGCTTCATCAGGGCCACCATGACCGGGCGGCGGGGACGGTTCTGCGTTACACACCGGAGGTCGTAACGGTTGAGCACGCTCGGCTGTGGTTCGCATCGATGTCCACTGTCCCCTGGGAGGAGGACGTTGCTTCACAGGCTCTGACATTGGCGTTGCGCTTTTCTGATGACGCCCAGCTGTCGGCGGCTCTGCTGGTCCACATCATTCAGGCCTCCCGCGCCGACGACGCTAACGACGACGAACCCTCAGTCCAAGGCTCGGTCGAAGGACTCCGACAAAGTCGAAACGGAGGGTGGCCCGGCACAGCAGAAGTTGTCCCCACCGACGTCGATCCCCGGCCCGTGGTCCCCGCCCTGCTCCATCGCGATGCCTTGGCGGCCCTTAATGCGCACGTGGATCAACACGGTGACGTGGGCGGTGTTCAGCGTCTCGAGGGTTCGGTCGACGAACTCGTCGACAAGGTCCGTGACCTGTTTCAGGCGAGAAATCATCAAGGTCTCCGCGAGGTTCTAAACATGGTGCGGGCGGGACGTGCGCCACTCGGCGTCGTGGCCAGCGCGCTCGGGAAGTCCTACGCGCTCGCGCTCATTCAGCGCGCCGCAGGTGTCCAGGTGGCCGCCGCGGCGGACGAAGGTGAGCACGATCTCGACCTCGAGGCCGCCGGAGAAGCCCTTGGACGACAGGTTGTCGTGGATGCCTCCTCACTGCTGCTATCGAGCCGGCTGGCAACCGCAGCCACTCTCCGCGGTCGATTCGCAAGCTTGATCCTTCCGGTGCCGGCGCGGAAGGACATTCTGCGCGCGAGTATCGAGGTTCTTGGTCAGGCGGCGAGCACGGGGACGCTCGGCTGGGACGACGGCGAGGGCAAGCTCGTGTTCTACGAGATGACGGCTCGGGACCGCGCCATCCTCTCGGAGAGAGCCAACTCGATGGAGCGGGCGGCTCAATCGACGATCTCCGAATCGGTCAGCGACCTAACGATCTTTCCCGACCTGGACCTGCTGGCAGATGGTCCCTGGCTCGGCCCGGTCCAGGTCGCGATGGACCGCGGCGTGGCTCTGTGGAGTGATGATGTTGTGGTCCGGCAGCTCGCCCGGTCCGTCGGCGTGCCTTCATTTGGTACACCTGCGTTGACGGAGGCGCTCCAGTCACGCGCGATCGACGCGCTCGAAGAGGGGCCCGAAACCGCGCAACAACTCGCGGCGCTGGTGTCCGAACAACAGAGCGCGGTCCGCGCCTTCGTGCGCGAGTTCGTCGTTGACGTCCCCGCCCATCGCGACGACATCGTCGCACAGGCTGCCGAGGACCACTGGTACGCACGCGCAGGCGCAGTGGTGCTGACGCGGGCGTCTTGGTGGGCGTGGCAATCCCAGCCCTATGCAGAGCTGCTGGGCATCTACAAAGGGGTGGCGGCACATCGTTCCGAGGCATTGCCTGCATGGCAGGCTGCCGCGATGGAAGGCATCGGGGCAGCCTTCCACGGACGCAATGAACTTGCGGCCGCGATGGTGGGCACCATCGCAATCCTTGGGTTCGGCGCGGACCCGCCCGTTGACGACGTGCGAGCCGGTTACGACCGGGATCAGGAGGTCGCCCGACGGTTGAAGCTACCGGACCCGCTAACGCAGGCGCCGGTGGCAGTACGCATCCTGGGCGAGCTGGGACTCCTTCCGGACCCCGACGGGTTCTCGCGGCGGCTGTTGCGATCCCCTGAGGCCAGGGAGTAACCGGGGGCTTCGGACACGTGACCCACAACCCGTTGGTACCGGGTTCACGCATTGCTATGCACGCCGGAAGAATCGATCGGCGCTCGACAGATTCCTACTGCGGGTACGATATGACGCATGGCGATGTCGAAGGTGTCGCTCAGCATCGAGGAAGACGTGCTCGCCGAAGCCCGCGAGCGCGCTGGCCGCCGTGAGTTGTCGGCCTACGTGAGTGAGGCATTGCGACGCCAGCTCCAGCACGACCGCCTTGGTGAGCTGCTGGGCGAGATGGAAGCCGAGTCGGGCCCCATCCCTGACGATGTGATGGAGGAGGCACGGCAGCTATGGCGAGGACCCGTGGCCGAACCCAAGCAGCGCCGGCGCAGCGCCTGATCCTCGACAGCGGAGCGGTCATCGCAGTGTCCCGCCACGACGTGCGCGGTCGAGCTGCGTTGGCGGCAGCGCATGAGGCTGGTGCCGAGGTATCGATCCCCTCGGTTGTCGTCGCCGAGACCGTGCGCGGTACGGCCACAGACGCGCCGGTCAACCGGATCATCAAAGCCGTGGGCGAGGTCAGTTGGGCCGACGAGTCGATCGGTCGGCTCGCCGGAGCGCTGCTCGGCGCCGGGCGATCCAACGCCACCGTCGATGCCGTCGTCGTGGCGTCTGCCATCGGTGCCGGCGGCGGCGTGATCCTCACCGGCGACCCAGGCGACCTCGAGGCGCTCGCCGTCGACCATCCCGACGTGGTGATCCGGTCGTTGTAGGGCTGGCTCTCGGGCCGGGGCGCGGTCCTCATGTAGCGAAGCGGTAGGACACAGGGCATGCGCTGGGAGAGCACGCGTCGAAGCCTGCGACCGAGACGCTCAGGTGCTGTCCGTGCGCCGCCACTCCAGGAGGAACAGGCTGGCGTCGTCGCTGGTGGCGCCGCCGCGCTCACGCATGAGGGCGTGTGACAGGCGACGGACGGTTTCCTGGACGTTGAGTTCCTCGAGGCTGACGCGCCCGACCAGGTCGACGAGGCGATGCTCACCGAAGCGCTCACCGTCGGGCATGCGCTCTTCGATGACGCCGTCGGTGAACAGCAGGACGCGGTCATTCGGCTCCAACTGGACCTCGCTGATCTGCGGCGCCGCGCCTCCGAAGCCCACCGGCAGGGTCGTCTCGCTGGTCAACGACCCCAGCACCCGGCGCCTGCGCAGTAGCAGCGGCGGGTGGTGGCCGGCGTTGACCCACGACAGGCGGCCGCTGCGGCAGTCCAGCTGTGCCATCTGCGCCGTGACGAACGTGTCTTCGCCGAACTGCTGTGCCACGGCGCTATCCATCGCGGCGTACAGGTCGGCCAGCCCGACGCCCGCCCGGCGAGCGTGGCGGTACGCGCTCACCGAGACCGTCGCCATCACGGCGGCGTTCAACGCGTGCCCCATCGCGTCGATGATCGCCACGTGCAGCGTCTGGCCGTTCAGCGCGTAATCGAAGCTGTCGCCACCCACCTCGTAGGCCGGCTCCAAGATGCCGGCACATGCCACCGACGGGGTGTCCATCGTCAGCGGCGGCAGTAGCTGCCATTGCATCTCGGCCGCCAGCGCCATCGGGCGCCGGCGACGGATGAGGAAGAAGTGATCGGTGTACAGGCCCTTGGTGACGATGATGTCTGCGACCAACCCCGCGAGGCGGAGTGCCAGCCGGCGGTCCGCGTCGTCGACGGCAGCCAACGTGTACGCCAGCACCCCGACGCGATCACTGCCGTCCAGCAGCGGCAGGAACAGCCGCACGCCGTCGGGTTCCGGCCGCTCGACCAGTACGTCACCGCTGAACGCGCGGCCGGCGAATGAACCGTCGATCGGCTCAGGACCGTCGGCCTCCAGGCCCTCGCCTGGTAGCGGCATCAGGTTCAGCTGCTCGTAGTCCTGCAGGAAAATCGCGACCTCGCGTCCCCCGATGTCGGCGATCTCCTGGGTGATCAGCGGTGCGACGAGCGCGGGAGGGGTCCAGTGCGCCCGGTCGAGCAAGCTGCCCAGTAACCGCTCGCCGGGCACCTCGGCAACGTGAGCCGTACGGCCCAGTTCCCCGCCGTCGAGCGCTTCGTCAGCCTGCACGAGGACCGAGCATAAAGGCCCGGCCGCTGCGGGGCGAAGCGAACCCATCGATCACAGCCGCAGGGTGCCGTTCACGATCCGGCGAGCCACCCCGTACAGGGGCTGCTGGCTGGCGCGGGCGAACGAGCGCAACTGGACCAGCGCGGCGTCGACGTCGCTGCCGTCGTACTGGGCGATCATGCCCGTCGCCTGCTCGACAACCATCCGGGCATCCAGCGCCGTCTGCAACGCCGCCGCCAGCGTCGTCGCATCCTGGGATTGGCGAGCATGCACAGCGTACAGGGTCGCCATGTCCGCCAGTACCTGTCCGGCGAACACGGTTGCCTCGTCCCACCGGCGCACCGTCGCGCTGTAGGCGTCAACCGCGCCGATGGTCTCGCGGCCGGCGGTCATGGGCAGCGACGCGACAGCCCGCATGCCCACGTCGATCGCACCGGGTCGGTAGACCGGCCACGACTCCACGGCGGTGATGTCCTCGACGAGGACCGGCCGCCGTGTGCGCCAGGCGTCGGTGCAGGGACCGTCCTGGGACTGGCTTTGGCGCCATTCCAGTTGCATGCTGCGCTCGTCGGTGGCGGTGACGAACACCAGTCGATCGGCGTCGCCGATCGACACACCAGCGCCGTCGACGTCGAGGACGTCCACGACGGTCTCGGACAACTCGTGCAGCACCTCACCGACGTCGTAGTCGTCCAGGAACGTCCGCCCGAAGCGGGTCATAGCCTCGCCGAGGCGATGGTCGCGCGGGTTCAGCCGTAGAAGAGGCGTTCATGGACCCGCCGTACCCTGCGGGTCACGCGGAACACATCCTCGCCGAGTGCCTGGGCGCCGGGTCGGTCATAGCCCAGCATCGCAGCCACCCGTTCCAGGTCGGACCCGACAGCCGGCAGCCGGTCGCTGTCGCGCAGCGCCGCCAGGTACAGCATGTTGCGCAGCCGCGTCAGGAAGCGCCATCCCTGTGCCAACCACTCGGCGTCGCCCTCACTGATCAGCCCTTCGCCGGCACACGCCTCCAGCGCGGCCAGAACCCCAGGCCGGCGGAGGCTGGGCAGGCGGCCACCGTGGCGCAGCTGCAACAGCTGCACCGTCCATTCGACGTCGGACACGCCACCGGCCCCGAGCTTGAGGTCGGCGCGACGAGGCGACGGGCGGATGCGCCGAACCTTTGAGCGAGCCATGCCGGTCCGCTCGCGCTCCACCCGTGCCTTCATCTGGCGCATTGCCGTCAACCGATCGGGCGGCACCGGCCACGTGTAGACCAGGTCGCTCAGCATGGCGACGAAGGCCTGTCCCAGCGAGCGGTCCCCAGCGACATGGCGTGCCTGCGTGAGGGCCTGCAGCTCCCACGGCTCGGCCCAGCGCTGGTAGTAACTGCGGTAGGACGCCAGCGTGCGCACCAGTGGACCGTCCTTGCCCTCCGGTCGCAGGTTGACGTCGACCTTGAACGCCTGCCCCTCGGGCGTGATCCCCGACAGCAGCCGCAGCAGTTCCTCGGCGGCCCGCTCCGCGGACAGCCGAGCCTCGGCCGGTTCGGCGATGAGCAGTAGGTCCAGGTCACTGGCGTAGCCGAGCTCACCGCCGCCGAGCTTGCCGAGGCCGACGACCGCCAGCGTGACGCCGGCCGGCACGACCAGTTCGACGCCTGCGTGCAGGCAGGCCTCGGCAATGCCCGACAGCTCGGCGGCGATGTCGACCACATCGGCCATCCCGGCCAGATCTCGCACGGCCGTCCTGGCGACCTCCCGCCGGCGCAGCCGACGCAACGCCTCGGCCGCGCCGGCGGCATCCTGCCCGCGCCGCAACAGCCCTTCGGCCAGCCCCGCATAGGACCGCCCGCCCCGATGCTCCTGCAGCAGGGCCAGATCGCTGAACGCCCCGATCACCTCGGGTTGGCGTTCCAGCCAGGAGCCGACCAACGGGCTTGCGCCGAGAACCTGCGCCAGCAGGTCGGCGACCGGTGGGTTGTCACGCAGGGTACGCAGCAGCTCGGGCGCCTCGCCTGCCCGGTCGGTCAACGACCGCAACGCCGCCAGGCCGCCATCAGGGTCGGGAGCCGAGGCCAGCGTCGGCAGCACCGCCGGCAGGGCGGTCTGCAGCATCCGCGCGCGGCGCGTCACCCCACTGGCCATCGCCTCGAGGTGAGCGATGGCCTGCCGGGGTTGGGCGAAGCCCAGCGCCACGAGACGCTCGCCGACGGCGGCCTCGTCGAGTCGGGTGCCGCCGCTGGGCATGAGCTGCTCCGCCGCCGCCAGCTGAGCGAACCGCGACAGCAGCGGACGGTAGAACAACTTCTCGTGCAGTGTGCGCACCAGCCCTTGCAGGCGCCGCAGCTCGGTATCGAAACGGTCGAGCGCGTCGTCGCCGACAAACCCCATCGAGCGGGCCAGGCGCCGCCGGTCGTCGGGGCGCTGCGGCAGGGTGTGGGTCCGGCGCAGCCGCACCAGCTGCAGGCGGTGCTCGACGGTGCGCAGGAACACGTAGGCGTTGGCAAAGGCGGCCCCGTCCGGGCGGCCGACGTATCCCCCGGCGGCCAGTGCGGCCAACGCAACCAGCGTGTTGGGATTTCGCAGGTCCCGGTCGTGGCGGCCGTGGACCAGCTGGAGCAGTTGCACGGCGAACTCGATGTCACGCAGTCCACCGGGTGCGAGCTTGACCTGCCGCAGCCCGGCTCGCACGACCGACGCTGATCCCTCCACAACGGCCTTGAGCCGCTGGATCTCGGCGACGGCTTCGCCGTCGAGGCGGTCGGGCCACACGAACGCCTCGGCCATCGCCATGAACGCGGCGCCCAGCTCGCGGTCACCGGCGACGGGCCGGGCCTTGAGCAGCGCCTGGAACTCCCAGGTCTTGGCCCAACGCTGGTAGTACGCGCGGTAGGCGTCCAGGGACCGCACCAGTGGGCCGTCGCGGCCCTCGGGCCGCAGGTTCGGGTCCACCTCGTAGGCCCGCCCCGCCGGCGTGACCTCCCCCAACAAGCGCAGCAGGTCGGTGACGGTGCGCGTTGCGGACGGCATCTCCCCCTCGGCGACGAAGACCACATCAACGTCGGAGACGTAGTTCAGTTCCCGCCCGCCGAGCTTGCCAAGGGCGATGACCGCCACCCGCGCCCGTTGGTCGGCGACGTGGTGCAGCGCCGCGGCCAACACGCCGTCGGCAAGGTCGGCCAGCTCGTGGGTCGCCTCCAGACCGAGCGCCAACCCGAGCGCGTCGCGCGCGGCGACGTTGAGCAGACCCAGGCGCTGCACGATGGCCAGCGCGGCGGCCGCCGAACCCTGATCGCTGGCCAGTCGCCGCTCGCAACGATTGCGCACCTCTGCCGCCGACCAGGCCGTCAGGTCGCCCGTCAACACGTCCAGCGCCTCGTCACCGGCCGCGACGGTCTCCCCGAGGACCTCTGACATCCCCGCCACAACGACCAGCCGCCGCAGCCCCTCGCCGTCCAACCCCGCCCGCCCCGCCGGGTTGCGCTCGGCGAGGCGCTGCAGTGCCGCGGTGGCACGCTCGGGGTTGGCGCTGGCCGCCAGTGCCTTGGCGACCTCGTCAGTCATCGTCGCTACAGCGTCGGCAGGTAGCGCGCCAGCTCGAAGGGCGTGACCTGCGAGCGGTACTCGTCCCACTCGACGCGCTTGTTGCGCAGGAAATACTCGAAGACGTGCTCGCCAAGCGTTTCGGCGACGAGCTCGGACTCCTCCATCTCGCGCAGCGCCTCGTCGAGGTTCTGCGGCAGG
>JACCTL010000182.1 GCA_013812395.1 Euzebyaceae bacterium | reverse complement strand
CGGCTGTGCAGCGTCCCGAACGGCAGGTTGAAAAAGCCCATCACCGCCGCTGGGACGGCCAGGACAGCCAGCGGCCACTTCATCGCGGCAGGGCTCTCGTGGGGGTGGCCGTGGCCGCGGAACTCGCCGGCGAACACCAGCCACATCACCCGGGTCATGTAGAACGCGGTGATCATCCCGCCGAGGCTGCCGAGGACGACCAGCAGCCAGCCGGTGTAGCCGCCGGCCTCCAGCCCGCCGGCGAGCAACTCGTCTTTTGACCAGAAGCCGGCCAGCGGTGGAATCGCTGCCAGCGCTAGCGAGCCGACGAGGAAGGTCCAGAACGTCCAGGGCATGAACTTGCGCAACCCACCCATGTCGCTCATGTTGTTGGAGTGCACGGCGTGGATCAGCGAGCCGGCGCCGAGGAACAGCAGCGCCTTGAAGAAGCCGTGGGTGAACAGGTGGAAGATGCCGGCGGTGTAGGAGAAGGCCAGCGCCGCGACCATGTAGCCCAGCTGGCTGATGGTGGAGTACGCCAGCACCCGCTTGACGTCGTCTTGGACCACGGCCAGCAACCCGGCCATGAACAGGGTGATCGTGCCGATGACGGCCACCACGGCCATCGCCGTCGCCGAGGCACTGAACACCGGATACAGCCGGGCGACGAGGAAGATGCCGGCCGTGACCATGGTGGCGGCGTGGATCAGCGCGGAGACCGGCGTCGGACCCGCCATGGCGTCGGGCAGCCAGGTGTGCAGGGGAAACTGCGCGGACTTGCCGATCGCGCCGATGAACAGCGCGATGAGCCCGAACGTCAGCAGGCCCGTGTCCAGCGGCGCCCCCCCGGCCTGGGTGCCGGCCTGCACGGCGGCGATGATCTCGCCGATGTTGAAGGTGGCGAACAGGCTCCACATCGTGATCACGCCGACCATCAGGCCGACATCGCCGAGGTGGGTGGTCAGGAACGCCTTGATCGCGGCGTCGGAGTTGGCCTTCTCCTCCCACCAGAAGCCGATCAGCAGGTAGGAGCAGATGCCCACCAGCTCCCAGCCCATCAGCACCATCATCAGGTTGTTGCCGATGACCAGCAGCAGCATCGAAGCGGTGAACAGGCTGAGCAGGGCGAAGTACCAGGTGTAGCGAGGGTCACCCTGCATGTAGCTGGTCGAGTAGATCTGCACCAGCAGGCTGACGAAGCAAACCAGCAGGAACATCATCGCGGCGAGCCCGTCGACGCGGATGCCCGCTTCGAAGCCGTACTGGCCGCCGAACGGTGTCAGCTGCACGGACCGCTCGTTGACGAAGGCCGACACCCCGGCCGGGATCTCGATCGTCTCCTCCTCGGGCTCAGCGGCAGCGGCCAGCAGACCCGTGGGAGTGCCGAGCGCGGCGACCTCGGCGCCGGCGCGGGCCTCCTGTTCGGCGTTGGGCACCTGCGCGACGGCGGCGACATTGGCCGAGAACACCTGCACGGCGACAGCGACCGACAGCAGGAACGCCACGGCGATGGCGGCGATGCCGACCTCGGCACCGCCCTTCGGAAGACGCTTGCCGATGAAGACAATCAGGGCCGCCGAGACGGCGGGTAGCGCGGGGATGAGCCAGGCGTAGTCGGACAACGAGTTCGGCTCCTAGTACTTCATCAGGTCGGCTTCGTCGATGTTCACCGACGCGCGGTTGCGGTACAGCAGCAGCACCAGCGCCAGCCCGACACCGACCTCGGCGGCACCGACAGCCAGCACGAACAGAGCGAATACCTGACCGGTGAGGATGACGTCGCCTTGGGCCTTGGCGATCTCGCCGAAGGTGACCAGGTTGATCGTGACGCTGGCCAGCATGATCTCGACGCTCATCAGGACCAGGACGGCGTTGCGGCGCGACAGCACGCCGTAGATCCCCACGCAGAACAGCAGCGCGGCGAAGATCAGCGGGTAGACGGCGGCCATCTAGGACCGCACCTGTTCATCGCGTTCCGCATAGACACCAGGTTCGGCGGTGGTCGGGTCGGAGCGGCGCGGGCGCAGCCGGCTGCCGGCGTCGGCGTCGGTCTCGGCGGGAGGCTCGGGGCCCTCGCCCTCCTCGCGGCGGGCCATGACGATCGCGCCGATCAGTGCCACGGTCAGCAGGAACCCGAGTGACATGAAGGGAAAGGCCCACTGCACGTACAGGACCTCGCCGATGGCGGCGGTGGTGACCGGGACCAGGGTCAGCCGCACGTCGCCGAAAGCCTGGAAGATCACCACGCACAGGAACCCAAATAGCGCCAGGCTGACGCCGAGGGCGAGCACGCCCTGCTCGTTGTGCTGGGCCATCGGACCGATCGGCGCGCGGGTCAGCATCAGGCCGAACAGGATCAGCACGACCACGGCCCCCACGTAGACCAGCACCTGGGACCAGGCGAGAAACTCCGCGCCGAGCATCAGGAAGGCACCGGCGACCGACAGCAGGGTGACGACCAGGTACAGCGCGGCGTGGACCACGTTGCGCGAGACCACCACCAGGATCGCGGTGGCGCCGCCGAGCACGGCGACCAGCAGCATGAACACGTCGGGCAGTGTGATCCCGCTCACGAGCCCGCCCGCTCCTCTCTTATCCGTGCCTTCTCGGCGCGGACGTAGGCGGCCTTGGCCTTGGCCCGGGCCACCCGCTCGCTCTTGCCCTCGGCGACCAGCTGGTCGAAGACCGCCTGGTCGACCTGGGCCTCCACGTGGATCTCCTCTTCGGCGGCCGCGCTTGCTTCCGGCGCCTGCGCCGCCTCGGCTTTCTGGGCCGCCTCGGCCGCGGGGGCTGCCGCGGCTGCGGCCTGCTCGGCGGCCTTGCGGGCGGCCTGCAGCCCGTCGGTGATCTCCTTGGGCGCGTCGGCGCCCTCCTCCAGCTCCGGCGGCGGCGGGACGGTGTTCATCCACACCCGCAGCTGCTCCTTCT
>JACCTL010000135.1 GCA_013812395.1 Euzebyaceae bacterium | reverse complement strand
CGCCTGCGCCGGCCCCGGAACCCGCGCCGGCTCCCCCGCCCGGCGATGACGGCGGCGATGACGGCGGCGGCGGCGATGACGGCGGCGATGACGGCGGCGGTGGCGATGACGGCGGCGGTGGCGACGGTGGCGATGACGGTGGCGATGACGGTGGCGATGGCGACGATGATGACGACGGTGGTGGTGGCGGTGGTGGCGGGGACGACGACGACGATGACGGGGACGATGACGACGATGACGGTGGCGGGGACGACGACGACTGATTCCCTGGCATTTGCGGCCACGAGCCCGCCGACGCTGTCGCGTTGGCGCCGATCCCTGTCCACCGCGCGCACGCGGATCCTCGCCTGGTACGTCGGCCTGATCGGACTGGCGCTGCTCGCCTCCTTGATCATGGTCCGCCAGGTGCTGCTGGCACGGCTGGACGAGCAGGTCAACGACGAGCTCGTCCAGGAGGTCGAGGAATTGCGCACGTTGGTGCGGGACGGTCGCGACCCCGAGACCAGCGAACCCTTCGGATCAGTACAACGCCTGCTCGAGGTGTTCGTCAGCCGCAACATCCCCTCGCCCGACGAGACCATGCTCACCTTCGTTGGCGGGCGCGGCTTCCAGCGCAGTGCCAGGCCACCCCCGGCGCCACTGCACACCGACGCGGCGTTGATGCAGCGGCTGGGAGCCACCACCGAGCCGACGCGCGGCTCGGTGATGACCGAGGTCGGCCGCGTCGACTATGCCGCGATGCCCGTCCGGGCCAGCCTGGCCGGCGCCCCGCAGGACGAGAGGGGGGTCTTCGTTGTCGCGCTGTTCCGCGACTTGCAGGTACGCGAGGTTGACGAGGTCGCGCGCGTCTTCATCTCCGTCGGCTTCGCCACCCTGCTGCTCGCCTCCCTGGTCGCCTGGGTGGCTGCGGGACGCATTCTCGCGCCGGTGCGGCTGGTCACCGACACAGCCCGCTCCATCTCGGAGACCGACCTGTCGAAACGCATCCCTGTCCACGGGGACGACGAGGTCTCCCGGCTGTCCGCCACCTTCAACGAGATGCTGGACCGCCTGCAGAACGCGTTCGCCACCCAGCGGTACTTCATCGTCGACGCCGGCCATGAGCTGCGGACGCCGATCACCATCGTGCGTGGCCACCTCGAGCTGCTCGGTGATGACCCGGACGAGCGGGCGGAGACCGTGGCGATCGTCACCGACGAGCTGGACCGGATGAGCCGGATGGTCGACGACCTGCTGATGCTGGCCAAGGCGGAGCGCCATGACTTCTTGCACACCGAGACCGTGGATCTCGCCGCGCTCACTGACGATCTGTTCGCCAAGGCCTCGACGTTGGGAGCTCGTAACTGGAAGCAGGAGGCCCGCGGCGAGGGGTTGGTGGTCGCCGACCCGCAGCGCCTGACGCAAGCGGTCATGCAGCTGGCGCAGAACGCGACCCAGCACACCGAGGCCGGTGACACCATCACTCTGGGCTCGGAAGTGCGCTACGGCGAGGCACGCCTGTGGGTGCGCGACACCGGCGACGGCGTGGCAGCGGTGGATCGCGACCGCATCTTTGACCGCTTCGCGCGTTCCACGGGGAGCCGGCGCGTCTCGGAAGGCGCCGGGCTGGGCCTGTCGATCGTGCGGGCGATCGCCCAGGCCCACCACGGGCGCGTGGAGCTCGCCAGCGCGCCGGGCGAAGGCGCCACCTTCACGCTCACGTTTCCCGTCGATCCACCATCCGAGGAGGAGTGATGAACCGCATCCTCATCGCCGAGGACGAGCCGCGGATCGCTTCGTTCCTCGAAAAGGGGCTCAAGGCCAACGGCTTCACCACCAGCGTGGCAGCCGACGGCCAGGAGGCGCTGTTCCGCGCACGCTCTGGCGAGTTCGACCTGCTGGTGCTCGACATCGGGCTGCCAGGCAAGGACGGCTTCAGCGTGCTGCGAGACCTGCGCCGAGGGGGATCGTCGATACCCGTGGTGATCCTGACCGCCCGTGACGGCGTGGACGACACGGTCGCCGGCCTGGATGGCGGAGCCGACGACTACGTCACCAAGCCGTTCCGCTTCGAAGAGCTGCTGGCCCGCGTGCGGGTCCGCCTGCGCGGCGAGCGAGCGCAGGAGGAGACGGTGCTGAGCGTGGGGGACCTGTCGCTGGATCTGCGCACGCGCCGCGTCCGCGTCGGCGACCGCGACATCGAGCTCACCGCCCGCGAGTTCACCCTGGCCGAGACGCTGATGCGCCACGCCGGTCAGGTCCTGTCCCGCGAGCAGCTGCTGTCGCATGTGTGGGGCTACGACTACGACCCCGGGTCGAATGTCGTCGACGTCTACGTCGGCTACCTGCGCCGCAAGTTCGGGCAGGGCCGCATCACCACCGTTCGAGGCATGGGCTACCGGCTGGAGTCGTCTGCCACCGAGCTGAGGGAGGCGCGGTAGGCGTGTGCCCTTGGCTCTAGGCTGCGCGCCGGTGGTCGACAGCGAGGCAAGCAGCGAACGGGTGTGGGATCCGCCGCGCCCGTTCAGTAGGGCGCTGGTGATCGTCGCGCATCCCGACGACGCCGAGTTCGGCTGCGCGGGAACGGTCGCGCGCTGGGTCAGGATGGGCACCGACGTCCGTTACCTGGTGGTCACCGACGGCGCCAGCGGATCCGCGGACCCGACCATGACCAGGGAACGGCTGCTGGGGATCCGCCAGGACGAGCAGCGCGCCGCGTGCGCGGTGCTGGGTGTCACAGACGTGACGTTCCTGGGCTACGCCGACGGCTACCTGGAGCCCTCGATCGAGGCGCGTCGCGAGGTTGCGGCCGCGATCCGCCACCACCGGCCCGAGGCGGTGGTGACCCTGGACCCCAGTGTGCGCTGGTCGGCGATGGGCTATGTCAACCACCCCGACCACCGCGCGGTCGGCGACCTCGTCCTGCACGCCATCAATCCCGCGGCGTCGACGCGGCTGTGGGACACCACATTGATCGACGAGGGCCTGGAGCCGTGGGACGTGGCCGAGCTGTGGCTGATGAGCTTCGGGCAAGGCAACGACCTGGTCGATGTCAGCGCCACCTTCGAGCAGAAGCTGGCGGCCCTGCGCTGCCACGCATCGCAGCTGTCGGGCTGGGATCCCGGTCCTCGGATAAAGGAAATGGCGACCCAGGTCGGCGCCGGGGCCGGCCTGGATGCCGCCGAGTCGTTCACGGTCCTGCGCTTCCGGTCGCTGGACGACCAGGGCTCCGAGTCGCTGCGCGACAAGCCCCCGACGAACGCCAAGCCTCAGCGCTGACCTCACCCCGGCGGTCGGCCCCGGCGCCTTCGACTCGGTTTGTGGACGCTTACCGGACTGTGCGGCCGGCAGGCGTCCACGAATGTCTGCGCGGGAGCGCCGTCACGGCTGCAGCCGCCCTAGCGTTTGCTCACCAGGTTCGGCGTCCTCGACCAGGCCTTTGTAGGAGGGGTGACGCAGCAAGCCACCCTCGGTCCGCTCGACGAACTCGACCTTGCACACCAGCACCGGGTCGACGAAGCGTGCCTCGCGAGGCATCTGTAGACTCGGGGCGAACGGCGAGTCGTCGCGGGCCAGGTCTGCCAGCAAACCCCCGAGGCGGGCCAGCTCGGCGTCATCGAACCCCGTTCCCGCTCGGCCGACGAACTGCAACGCCCCGTCGTCGTACAGCCCCAGCAGTAGGGCACCCAAGCGACCGCTGCGCCCCTCCTTGCCCGGCAGCCAGCCGCCGATGACGACCTGGGCCCAGCGGCGCACCTTGAGCTTGAGCCAGTCGCGAGAACGCTTGCCCGGCCGGTACAGCGAGGTCGCTCGCTTGGCGATCAGTCCCTCCAGCCCGCGTTCCTCGGCGGCGGTGAACAGGTCCTTGCCGTCCGCGGGTACCGCGGTGCTGCGCACGAAGCGGCCGCCGGTCACGAGGGCCTCATCGAGCAGCGTTAGGCGGTCCCGCAACGGCAGGTCGATGAGCGGCTGCCCGTCCACCGCGAGCAGATCGAAGATCATGTAGCGGACCGGGGATCGTTCGGCGGCGCGAGCGACCCCGACGGTGTCGCGCAGGTGCATCCGCCGTTGCAGGCGCTGGAAGGACGGGCGGCCCTCGTCGTCTAACGCCACGATCTCGCCGTCGAGGACGGCGTTGCGGGCCAGTACCCGTTCCCACAGCGGTGCCAGTTCGGGGTAAGCCGGGGTGATGTCGTTGCCCTGGCGGCTGACCAGCCGGGTGCTGGCATTGTCCCCGGTGCCGGGGCGGCGGACGGTGGCGATCGCGCGCACGCCGTCCCACTTGATCTCGAACAGCCAGTCGGGATCGTCGAAGGCCTGGCCGCCCTCGCTGGCCAGCATCGGCGCAAGGGAAGGCGGCTCGGGCGGCACGTCGGTGAGCGCGTCGTCGGCACGGATGATCAGCCACTGGTTGGCGTCACCGTCACGGCCGGTGCGAAACAGGTGGTACTCGCCGGAGTGGCGGCGGCCGTGCAGCCGGAAGTTGACCTTGTCGTCGGTCCACTCCAGCAGGTCATAGGTACCAGAGTCCCAGATGCGCACCTGGCCACCGCCGTACTCGCCGGCGGGAATCTCGCCGCTGAACGACATGTAGCTGACGGGATGGTCCTCGGTCTGTACCGCCAGGTGCCGCACGCCCTTGCGGTCGGGCAGGCCCTTGGGCACAGCCCACGACGGCGCCGTGCCGTGCCGCTCCAAGCGCAGGTCGTGGTGCAGACGGCGAGCCAGATGGTGCTGCAACACGAAGCGGCGGCCTTCCTTAGCGTCCTCGGACGTGTCCCGGAGGGCTTGCTCCGGCCCGGCGGGATGAGAAGGCGCGGGTTGGGAAGGAGCCGCCGGCTGCTGAGCCGCCGGCTCCGGGGTGCGGGCAAAGTCGCGCTTGCCCTGGTAGAGCGCCAGGCGCTCGGCAACGCCGACCGGTGCCGCAACCTCGTGCGCCGCGGGATCCGGGTCAGGTGCGGGATCCATGCCGAGGGCCTGCATCGCCGTCGACAGTTCCTGGCCGCCGGCGAGCACCGGGGCGAACAGGTCCCCGACTTCGGTCAGCCGCCCGAAGATCGTCGCGATGGTGAAGTCGGCCGGCTCGACGCCGGCGGCGACCTCCTCCCAGGTCAGCGGCGTGGACACCGGGGCGGCGCGCTCGGGGCGAGGGGAGTAGGTGGCGGCGATGTTCTTGCCCTCGGTGTTCATGTTGTGGTCCAAGAACACCTGTGCGCCGCGGCGCTGCACGACCCACTCCATCGTCGTGCGCTGCGGGTCGGCGCGATTGATCAAGCGGCAGACCCGACCCACCCACTCGCGGACCTGGCCGGCGGAGTGGCGACGGTCCAGCGGCACGTAGACCTGCATGCCGGTGGCCCCGGACGTCCTCGGGTAGCCATCCAAGCCGAGGCCCTGCAAGGCGGTGCGCACCAGCAGCGCGACGTCGCGCACGTCGGCGAACGTCGCCGCACCCATCGGGTCCAGGTCAAAAAAGGCGTAATCGGGCCGGCCGATGTCGTCGACGCGGCTGTGCCAGGGGTGCAGCTCGATGCAGCCGAGGTTGGCCGTGAACACCAGGCTGGCACGGTTCGTGGCGAGCAGGTACTCGGTGGTCTTGCCGCTGCGCCGCCCCGTCACCGGTGCCGTGACCATCCACTCCGGCGTCCCCGGCGGGGCCTGCTTGGCGTAGAAGAACGGCCCGTCGGCCCCTTCGGGCATGCGCTTGAGGGTCAGCGGGCGGTCGCGCAGGTAGGGCAGCACCCACGGCGCGGCGTTGTACCAGTACGCCAGCAGATCGCCCTTGGTGTAACCCTCCGGGCCCCAGTAGGGCTTGTCGAGGTTGGACACCTTGACGGCGGTCCCGTCGGCGTCGACGAACCACGCCTTGCCCTCGCGCCGTAGCGGCAGGGCCTCGGGGAAGTCGATGGTCGTGGCAGTGGTGCTCATGGTCGGCCATCTTCCCACCGCGGCGGCCAACCGGCTGCGTACGCTTGAAGACCATGAGCACCGAAGCGGAGGCCATCAAGCGCAGCGGAGCCGAGCCGGTCACCGCTGGTTGTCGTCGACACGTTGTTGGCGTGGGTGGGCGCCGCCGGCACCCTGGTCATGCCGACTCAGTCCGGTCAGCTGTCTGACCCGGCGACATGGCAGCACCCGCCGGTGCCGGACGCCTGGTGGGACACGATCAGGACCACCATGCCGGCCTATGACCCGCGTACGACGCCGACGCGGGGGATGGGCGCGGTCGTGGAGTGCTTCCGGACCTACCCGGCGTCTCGTCGCAGCGGCCACCCCACCGACTCGTTCGCCGCGAACGGCCCCTTGGCCGCCGCGATCGTCGATGATCACCCGCTCGACTACGGGGTCGGCGAGGGCTCGCCGCTGTCGCGGCTGCACGAGATGGACGCCTTCATCCTGCTGCTAGGCGTCGGGCACGACCGCAACACCACGCTGCATCTCGCCGAGCACCGTGCCATCTTCGCTGGCAAGGGGGTCGTACGCGAGGGTGCGCCGGTGCTGGTCTCCGGACGGCGTAGGTGGGTGACGTTCGCGGCGCTGGACTGGAGTGACGACGACTTTCCGGCCCTGGGGGCGGCCTACAGCGCTGATGGCCGCCCCGAGCGAGTCGAGCAGGTTGGTCGCGCCAGTGCCAGACTGCTGCGGGTGCGTGACCTCGTCGAGTTCGGCGTCGGCTGGCTGGCCGAGCACCGTGGACGTCGAGGTTGACCTGCTGGCCAGCGAGGTAGACCATCGTCGTGACGCCGGCGGCCGTACCGTAGGGCTTCCCCACGCCGGCAGGAGGTCGAGATGCGGACGTTGTGGAAGGGCTCGCTGTCCTTCGGGCTTGTGACCATCCCCGTGAGGCTGTATCCGGCCACCGAGGAGAAGTCGGTGTCGTTCAACCAGCTGCGTGCGTCTGACCACAGCCGCATCGGTTATCAGCGTGTGGCCAAGGCGGACGGCGAGGAGGTCGGCTATGACGACATCGTCAAGGGTTACGAGTACGAGCCGGACCGTTACGTCGTATTCGACTCCGACGAGCTGGACGCCATGAAGCCGGCGTCCTCGCGCGCTATCGACATCCTGCAGTTCGTCCCGCTGGAGCAGATCGACCCCATCTACTTCCAGCGCTCGTACTACCTCGGCCCGGACCCGGCCGGGGCCAAGGCCTACGGGCTGCTTTCGCGGGCGATGCACGACCGCAACACCGTCGCGGTGTGCAAGATCACGATGCGGGACAAAGAGCACCTGGCCACCCTGCGCCTGCACGATGAGATGTTCGTGCTGGAAACCATGTACTGGCCCGACGAGATCCGCCAGCTGTCGCTGGCAGACCTCGACATCGACGAGCTGCCCGAGCCGCGCAAGCAAGAAGTGCAGATGGCCGAGACGCTCATCGAGAACCTCACCGAGGACTTCGACCCCGCGGCCTACACCGACGAGTACCGCGAGAAGGTGATGGCGGCCGTCCAAGCCAAGGTCGAGGGCCAGGAGGTGACCGTCGTCGAGGAGGCCGGCGAGCCCGCCGCGGTTGTCGACCTGATGGAGGCGTTGCGCCAGTCTGTGGAGTCGTCCCGGCGGCGAGGCGGCAGCTCGTCGGACGAGGACGAGTCCGAGCGCAAGTCCGCCGCAAAGTCGGGGAAGAAGAAGGCGTCCTAGATGCCCGCGCTGCTACTCATCGCGTTCATCGTCGTGCCGATCGTCGAGCTGTTCGTCATCGTCCAGGTCGGCGACCTCATCGGGCTGCTGCCCACGCTGGTGATCCTGCTGCTGGTGTCGGTGGCCGGCGCCTGGCTGGTGCGCCGCGAGGGCCGGGCCACGTGGCGCAACTTCACCGGCGCGCTGCAGCAGGCGCGCATCCCAGCTAAGGAGGTCGTGGACGGCGCCCTCGTCCTGGTGGGCGGGACGCTGCTGCTGACGCCCGGCTTTGTCAGCGACGCGGTCGGCTTGCTGCTGGTGGTGCCGCCCACCAGGGCGGTGGCCAACCGCCTGGTGCGCAGCCGCGCACGCGGGCTGTTCGCCCTGAGCTCATCCCGTGCGCGACGCGGTGGCGTGCGGCCTCCGCCTGGCGGCCGTGCAGACGAGCCGATCGACGTGCAGGTCGTGGACGTGCAGCGCAATGACGGCCAGCGCATGCCCCGGCGCGACCGCACCTGACTTCGGGACGCCCGGCAGCCGGGCGCGCTGAGCCACTCCGACTTGGCGTTCGAGGCTGCGTCCGGCCGGCCGGGCGGTGAGGGTTCGACGGTCTGGGCACGGCTGGACATACTGGGCTGGGATGACGGACTCCGCCGCGTTCTTCGACCTCGACCGCACGCTGATGTCGGGCAGCAGCGCCTACTACTTCGGCAAGGCGTGCTACCGGGCAGGTCTGCGGCCATTGGGCCGCCTGCTCGGCGACGGCGCGTCGGGCGTGGTCTTCCGGATGTTCGGTGCCTCCGACGAGAAGTCTGCGGCGATGCGCGACCGGCTCCTCGACAGCGTCGCGGGCACGCCCGCCGAGGTCCTGCGACGGTTGTCGCCGACGGTGGTGGAGGAGCTGCTGCCGCGCATCCGGGCCGAGGCCCAGACCCTGCTGGACATTCATTCGGAGGCCGGCCGGGATGTCTACATCATCTCCGCCAGCCCGGTGGAGATCGTCGGGGAACTGGCGGCGGCGCTGGAGATCGCCGGTGGGCTGGGTACCGAAAGCGAGATCGTCGACGGCGTCTACACCGGCCGTCTCGCCGCCCCCTTCTGCTACGGCGAGGGCAAGGCCTCACACATCCGCAAGCTGGCGGCCGAGCGCAGTTACGACCTGGCCAAGTGCTACGCGTACTCCGACTCGGCCAGCGATCTGCCCATGATGTTGATCGTCGGTCATCCGGTCGCGGTCAACCCCGACCGCTCCATGACGGCGGTGGCGCATCGGCGTGGCTGGCCGGTGGTGGAGTTCAACCGCCAGGCAAAGCAGGTCGCCAAGGTCTCGGCGGCCGGAGCGCTGACCCTGGGAGGGGCTGCCGGCGGCTGGGTGATGGGCCGCCGCCACGAACGCAAGGCCCTCGAACGGCTGACGGGCGGTCGCCTGCGCCTGCAGTGGCGCTGATGGACGTCCGTTTCCGTTACAGCGACCATCTGGTCGGGCTGATCGACGAGGCCGCCGCCTCGGGGGCGCGCATCACGGCCGCGCCACCCGAGCGTCTGGCGGCCGAGGCGCTGCGCGCCAAACACGACGCCGGCCGCCTGTCGGCGCGGCTGGATGCCAGCCCCCTGGAAGACGCCACCGCCGACGCGGTCGACGCCGGCGTCTGGACCCCGCCGGTCTCGCGTCCGGCCGGCGAACGCCGGTGGAGTGGCCCCTCTGGCGAACGCCGGCAGAGTCGGCCCGCCGGCGAACCTCGGCCTGATGGCCCCGCCGGAAGCATGGCCGCCGAGGAAAAGGTGGGCGGCTGGGCGACGGCACTGAAGCTGGACGGGATGGCGACCCAGCAGGTGGCCGCGGTCGAGTACGCCAACCTGCTGGCCTGCTACGACGCGGAGCCGGCGCTGGCCGAGCAGCTGTTCGAAGCCCCGCTGACGGTGCTGACGACGCTACACGGGCTGATCTGCCAGGGCCTCGTCGATCCCCAAGTGGTGGGTCGTCCCCGCCGCACCGCGCAGGCGGTGCACGACGGAGGGCAGGGGCGGGTCATCTTCAACACTGCCGACCCGAAGGCCGTGCCGCGCCTGCTCGACGGGCTGGTCGAGTGGTTGGGCGCTACCGGCTCGCCCGGCAGCGTCGGTCTTCCGACGCTGGTGGTGGCCGGTGTCGTGCACGAGCGGCTGCTGGAGTGGCAGCCGTTCGAGGCCGGCAACGGACGGCTCGCGCGTGCGGCCGCCCGGCTGGTGCTGCGGGCCCGAGGTCTGGACCCCGCGGCTGTCGCGGTTCCCGAGCGCACGCTGGCTGCCGACCCTGGCGGCTATCACCACGAGGTCGCCGCCACCATGCACCGGCGAGGTGACCTCGGACCGTGGCTGGAGTGGCACGCCGAGGCGGTGGTCGCGGGTCTGGCGGCGGCCGCACAACGCCTCGGCGCGAGCCCGTCGCCGTCACCGCCGCCGCGAGCCGTCGAGGTGGTGCATCCGCTGGCGTCCGGCGCCACGATCACCCTCGCCGAGTACGCCGGGGCGACGGGGCTCAGCCGTGAGACCGCCACCGCCGACCTGCGGGAGCTGGTGGCAGCTGGGACATTGCGCCGGGACCCTCGAACGCGTGGCCTGCGGTTTCGTCGCCGGTGACAAAATGTGTCCATGCGGACACGGTGACAGTAAATGTGTCCGTTCGGACACGGTGACAGATAATGTGTCCGTTCGGACACGGGGGTACTGGCGTTGCGGGGGCATCGTGTGCGAGGATTCGGCAACCTCCTACACGGGTAGGAGGTGCCTGGCCCCCGCAAAGGCGGGATCGGCCTGCAGATGTATGGAGGACTCTTTCATGAAGAAGAACATCATCGCCGGCCTGCTGGCTGGTCTGCTGGCCCTCTCCGCGGCTGCTTGCTCGAGCGGCGGCGGCGGCGGCGGCAGCGGTGCGTCCGAGGGCGGCGCCGCCAGCGAGGCCACCTCGGAGTAGGTAGGACCACAGACAGAAAGGCCGCGCTTCGGCGCGGCCTTTCTGCATGCCTGCGGACGTTAGTGGGCCAGATCGTGGCGCAGGCGCTGCATCGTGGCCGCCCGCAGGGCGGCCAGCCGCTGGCTGGACCGCACCGACCACTCCCCGGTCACCACTCTCGGGTGGATCGCCGCCACCGCCTCCTGGCTGCGCCGCGCCAGCTGCGCGAGGTCAGCGGGGGGGAGCATTCGCTGCCCGCCGCGCATGGCCTCCACCAGCAGCGGTTCGCCCTCCAGCTGTTCGTCGTGCAGCCCGATGACGTCGCCGGCCTCGCCACGCCAGACCTGCTTGCGCCCAGGGCTGGTGGCTTTCGCCGGACTGCCACTGAGCTTCATCACCGGCCCTCCGGCGATCTCGGCCAGCTTGTAGACGCCTGACAGCGCCGGGTCACGGCGGGCGGTCAGCAGCGAGGTGCCAACCCCGTACCCGTCGATGGGAACGTTCAGCTGCTCCAGCTCGCGCACCCGTTCGGCGTCCAGGTCCCCGGAGGCAATGATCTGCACGTCGGGAAGGCCGGCGGCATCCAGCAGGCGGCGAGTCTCGCGTGACAGCGAGGCCAGGTCCCCGGAGTCCAGCCGGACGCCTTTCATTGCATGCCCGCCGGCGGCCAGTTCGTTCGCGACGGTGATCGCGTTGGGGACACCGCTGCCGAGGGTGTCGTAGGTGTCGACCAGCAAGATGGACGCGTCGGGGAAGGTGGCCGCGTAGGCCCGGAAGGCGGCCAGCTCGCTGGCAAAGGCCATCACGAAGGCGTGCGCCTGCGTGCCCGACACCGCCACGTCGAAGCGCTGCCCGGCGGCCACGTTGGAGGTGGCCGTGCAGCCGCCGATCATCGCGGCGCGCGCCCCCGTCATTGCCCCATCTGGGCCGTGGGCCCGGCGGGCACCGAACTCCAGCACGGGCTTGCCGCGAGCCGCGCGGGTCAGCTGAGCCGCGTTGCTGGCGACCAGCGAGCTGTAACAGATGCGGTTGAGCAGGTAGGTCTCGACCAGCTGCGCTTCGGCGAGGGTGGCGCTGACGCGCAGCAGCGGCTCGTCGGAGAACACCGGCAGCCCCTCGGGCACCGCCCACACGTCGCCGCGGAACGCCAACTGTCCCAGATAAGTGAGGAAGGTGTCGTCGAACAGCGACAGTGACGACAGGTAAGCCAGGTCCTCGTCGTCGAAGGACAGCGCTTCCAGGTAGTCCAGCACCGGATCCAACCCAGCGGCCACGACGAGGTCGACACCAGCGGGTGGGTTGCGGAAGTACAGGTCGAACGTCGCCTGCTCCTCGGCGCAGCCGGCGGCGAGGTAGCCGGCCAGCATCGTCAGCTCGTACAGGTCGGTGAACAACGCGGCTGTGGTCATGGCCGAGCTCCTGCGCCGATGGGGACAAGGACGTGGTCGAGCAGCCTCAGACCGCCTGGGCTCACGATGGCGTCTGGGCGATGACCCGGATCAGGTCCTCGCCGTACCGCTTCACCTTCGCGGGGCCGACGCCGCTGACGGCCAGCAGCGCCCGTGGGGTGGCGGGGCGTTGGGCGGCCAACGCCGCCAGCGTGCGGTCGTTGAAGACTACGAACGCCGGCACGTCGTCGGCCTTGGCTCGTTCCCGACGCCAGTCGCGCAGGCGCTGGACCAGCACCGGGTTCTCGGCACCGTCAAGGGGGGATGCGGCGCGTGCGCGCAGCCGCGTCGCCGCCTGCCCGCTCCCGCTGACGGGGGCGCCCTCGCCGAGGTTGTACAGGAACCGCGAGGGGCGCCGAGCCACCACCTTGCCGGCGTAACCGGGCCGGCGCTGGGCCCACGACAGCGACAGCCGCTGGCGGGCGCGGGTGACGCCGACGTACAGCAGCCGGCGCTCTTCAGCGACGGCCTCGTCGGTCTTGGCGTGCGAGATGGGCAGCAATCCCTCCTCGAGCGCGACGAGGAAGACCGCGTGGAACTCCAGGCCCTTGGTCTTGTGCAACGTCAACAGGGTCACCGCGCCGCCGGCGCCGGGCGCGTCGGCACCCTCGGCCTGCCGCCGCGACAGCTCGGTGGTGACGTCGGCCAGGGTCGTCGTTGGGTCGTCGTCGGCTAGCCCCGCGGCGACCTCGACGAGTGCGCCGAGGTTGCGCCAGCGCTCGCGGGCGGCCTCGCCATCCGGTTCGGCGCGGCCGTTCCAGCCCATCTGCTCGCGCAGGACGCGCTCGACGGCCTTGTCGGCACGAGGAGGATGCGCCGGCGTCGTCTGCTCGAGTCCGAGGGGCACGGGCTCGGGCCGGCCAGCCGCGGCCCGCAGCACGGTCAGGGCCTGGCGGACCTCGCGGCGCTGGTAGAAGCCGCCGGCGCCTCGCACGACGTAGGGAATGCCCGCGGCGCGCAGCGCATGCTCCCAGGCCTCCGACTGGCTGTTCACCCGGTACGCGATGGCGATCTCGCCGGCTGCGACACCATCGTCGAGCAGGCCACGGATGGTCCTGACCACGGCGTCGCGTTCAGCCTCGTCGTCGTCGTGCTCGCTGAAGACGGGCGCGGGACCGACGGGGCGAGTGGCTGACAGCCGCTTGCGCCGGTTGGCCGGCTTGTGCAACAGCACCGCGTTGGCCATCGCCAGCACCTGCGGGGTCGACCGGTAGTTCTCGGTCAGCGTCACCGTTGCCGCCGCGGGGAACCAACGACGGAAGTTCAACAAGTAGTCGCTGGTCGCGCCGGTGAACGAGTAGATGGTCTGGTCGTCGTCGCCCACGACGCACACCTGCTGCGACGGGCCTAGCCAGGCGTGCAGTAGGGCGAACTGTGCCGGGTTGACGTCCTGGAACTCGTCGATGGTGAAGAAGCGGTAGCGATCACGCACCTCGTCGGCGACGTCGGGGTGTTGCTGGATCAGTGCGGTGGTGCGCAGCAGCATGTCCTCATAGTCGAGCAGCCCGGACTCGTCCTTGGTCCGCTCGTAGTCGGCATAAGCCGCCGCCATCCGCTCCGGCTCCAGTGGCGCGTCGCGGTCGGCTGCCGCGGCGGCGTAGTCGTCGGGCGCCAGCCGCCTGGCCTTGGCCCACTCGATCTCTGTCGCCAGGTCCATCGCCTGCGTGCGGGTGCGGCGGGCCAGCGGCACGAGCAGGCGGACCTTGGAGGCCAGCACCTCGGGCAGCGGGCGGTCGTAGGTGCGGTGCCAGAACCAGCGCAGCTGCGCCCACGCGGCCGCGTGAAAGGTCGCCGCTCGCACAGGGCGGGGCAGTCCCATGCCGGCGAGGCGCTGGCGCAGCTCACCGGCGGCCTTGTCGGTGAAGGTGACGGCCAGAATCTGGTCAGGACTCGCCACGCCCTTGGCGACCTGGCAGGCGATGCGGTGGGTGATGGTGCGAGTCTTGCCAGTGCCAGCCCCGGCGACGATGCACAGCGGGCCCTCCACGGTCTCGGCTGCGGCGCGCTGATCGGCGTTGAGTCCGTCGAGGAGGCTGGCGGTCGGCATGCAAGCGAAGGGTAGCGCCCACCCGCCCCCAGGCCGGCGCAGCGACCGCCGAGACTGTTGGGTGGCAGCGGGCGACCCGTTCCGGCGACCCGTTCCCGTGGCGATCGCTTACCTATACATCAGTGATCGCCACGGGGGCAGACTCCCGGGCGCCGGTCACCCGAGGAGGTCGGCCAACTCTTCGGGGTCAGTGACCGGCCGCTGGCAGGCGAAGTTGTGGCACACGTAGGCGGCAGGTCGGCCGTCGACCAGCGGACGGTCGTCGAGCAGCGGCGCGCCGCCGCCGCTGTGATCGGGGCCATCGGGGCCATCGGCGCCATCGGGCAAGCCCACTGCCAGGACGCTGCCCGGGCGCCAGCGCTGCCGATAGACGCCCACCAGCTCGCGCGTGGCAGGGTCGTCGGGCGGGCCGACGACGGCGACCTCTTGCGGGCCGCCCAGCAGCCGTTCCAGCCCACGCAGCATCTCGCCGTACCCCGTCGGCGCCTGCTCGCTGCGCGGCGCGAACAGCGCCAGCGTGCGCTCGGCGTGACGGGCGTACTCGCTGTCGCCGGTCAGCGCCGCCAGCCGCAGGAGCACGTCGACCTGCACCGACGAGCCCGCCGGCGTGGCGTTGTCCCACAGGTCCTTGGGGCGGGTCAGTAACGCCTCGGCGTTGTCGGCGGTGGCGAAGTAGGCGCCAGTCGGGTTGCCGTCGGCGTCGATCTCGGCGAAGCGGTCGTCGGCGTCGCGTGCCAGCTGACGCGCCCAGGCGAACCACTCCGGGTTGGCGTCGGCCTCGTACAGCACCAGCAGCGCCTGTGCCAGGTAGGCCACGTCCTCCAGGAACGCCGCCACGGTGGCGGGGTGGCCGTCCTTCCAGGTGTGATGCAGGCGGCCGTCGACCACGAGGGTGTCGCGCAGGAAGCGGACGCAGCCGGCGGCGGCCTCGACGTAGCGCGGCTCGTCCAGTGCTGCACCGGCTTCGGCCAGCGCGCCCAGTGCCAGCGCGTTCCAGCTCGTCAGAACCTTGTCGTCCAGTCCAGGGTGGACGCGCTGCTCGCGGCGTTCGGCCAGCGCGGCGCGAACGCGGTTTACACGGCGGGAGAAGTCAGCGTCGTCCTCGTCGCGGCGGCCAGCCTCGTACAAGATGGACCGGGAGCCCACCTCGGGATGATGCGGATCAGTAAAGTTGCCCGCCGGCGTCACGCCGTAGAACGCGCGGAACGCTTCGGTGTCCTCGCCAACGGCGGCCACAACCTCGTCGAACTCGGCCGCCGTCCAGGTGAAGAACAGCCCTTCCACGCCCTCGGAGTCGGCGTCGGTCGCCGAGTAGAAGCCCCCCGCCGGGTGGCGCATGTCGCGCAACAGACATTCGGCGATCTCGGTGGCAATGCGCCGGCAGCGGCGGCTACCGGTCACCTGCCAGGCGTGGGTGTAGGCCCGCAGCAGCAGCGCGTTGTCGTACAGCATCTTCTCGAAGTGGGGGACCAGCCAGCGCGCATCGACCGAGTAGCGCGCGAAGCCGCCCGCCACATGGTCGTAGATGCCACCGCGCGACATCGCCTCCAGCGACTGCACGGCCGCGTCAACCGCGGCGCTGTCGCCCGTGCGCTGTGCGTGGGCTAGCAAGAAATCGATGGTCATCGCCTGCGGGAACTTGGGTGCCGTACCGAAGCCGCCGAGGTCGCGGTCCCAGGCCCGCACACACACCGCGGCTGCCCGCGACGCCGTATCCGGATCCAGTTGCTCGGCGCCTTCGCCGACGTCGTTGGCGGCCTGCAGGTGCGCGGTCAGCCGCTGGCCGGAGCCGAGCACCTGGTCACGCTGCTCGCGCCAGGCCGTGTCCACCGCCTGCAGGACCTGCAGGAACCCGGGCATGCCCTGGCGGCTGTCGCGCGGCCAGTAGGTGCCGCCGAAGAACGGCACGCCGTCGGCGGTGATGAACACGCTCATCGGCCAGCCGCCGTGACCGGTCATGGCCTGCACCGCGCCCATGTAGACGCTGTCGACGTCGGGTCGCTCTTCGCGGTCCACCTTGACCGCCACGAACCGGTCATTCAGGACACGGGCGACCTCGGCGTCCTCGAAGGACTCGTGGGCCATCACGTGACACCAGTGGCAGCTGGAGTAGCCCACCGACAGGAACACCGGGACGTCGCGGTCGCGGGCCTGCGCGAACGCCTCAGGGGCCCACTCCTGCCAGTCCACCGGATTGCCGGCGTGCTGGCGCAGGTAGGGGCTGGACGCATGCTGCAAGCGGTTCATGTCCGTACCTCCGCCGACTCACTGATGATCAGCTTGCGGCCGAAGGCCCGCTCGACCCGTTTGGTGGCGCGCTGGGCACCCCAGCGTTCCAGCTCGCCGTCGGTGGTTCTGGCGGTGGCCACGGCCAGGCGCACCGCCTCGTCGGTCACCGTCACAGCTAGTCCGGTCACCGCGCCGGTGCGGCCGCGATCCAGCCCGTGGGCGACCTGCAGCAACGCCACCAGTGGGGGCAGCGTCTTGCGACGGCGAGCCGGCAGCCGATCGAAGGGCGCGAACCCCTCGCCGGGCTCCCCCTTGTGGTGGTAGCGCGCCAGGCAGGCCAGGACGGCGGTCTCATCAGGATCGAAGCCCCGAAGGCGCCCGTGGGTGATGAGGTAGGCGCTGTGGCTGGCCTGATCCTCGGCCGAAACGTGCGCCCCGATGTCGTGCAGCAACGCGGCGTGCGTCAGCAGCTGCCGCTGGTCGTCGTCGAGGCCGTGCAGGCCGCTGGTGGCGTCGAACAGGGTCCGGGCCATCCCCGCGACGAGGCGGCTGTGGTCTTCTGGCCAGCTGTAACGCCGGGCGAGGGCGAGCACCGAGGCGTCGCGGATCGCGCGCGGGTCGTCGTGGCGGTCTACAGGATGGTGGCGGGCGAGGGTGTCCAAGACCATGCCCTCGCGCAGGGCCCAGGTGCCGATCACGAGCCGGTCCAGTCCCAGCAGCGCCAAGGCGGTCAACGCCACGGTGGAGCCAGCGATCGCCAGCGGCGCGCGCCGTGACTCCAGGCCGACGACCTGTTCGCGCTCCGCGGTGGTCATGGCGATCAGGTCGCTGTGCAACGCCTCCAGCTGCTTGCGGCTGACCTCCAACTGGTTGGTCACCGTCGGCTGGATGCCCGTGGCCTTGGTCAACGCGGCGACCGCCAGGTCGGTAAGCGTGCCGCTGGTGCCGACCGCCAGACCCGGGTTGTGGCTGGCCACCTCAGCCGCGACTGGTTCCAGCGCCTCGGTGACACGGTTGCGCAGCCGCCGCAGATCGCCCTTGCGAGCAGGGTCGGAATGCACCAGCTCGGCGGTGAGCCGGCCAACGCCCAGCGGCAGGCTGACCGCCCAGCGCTGGCCCTTCACGTCGCCGACCGACACCTCAAGGCTGCCGCCGCCCAGGTCGAGGCACACGGCCGGCGCCGGCTCGAGCACCACGCTGGCACGGACTGCGGCGAAGATCAGTCGCGCCTCCTCGTCCCCGTCGATGACCCGTACGGTCACGCCCGCCTCGTCGGCCATGCGCTGCACCAGCGCCGCGCAGTTGTTGGCCTCGCGCATGGCACTGGTGGCACACGTCACCATCTCCGAGGCGCCGGCTGCGTCGGCCAGCGCCCGGTAGCGGCGGACGGTCGCGACGGCCTCGTCGGCGGCCGACCCGGTGATCGCCCCGTTCTTGGCGACCACATCGCCAAGGCGCAGCATCGTCTTGTCCCGCAGGACCGGCGTCAGGGTTCCGTCCGGGCCTGCGTCGGCGACGAGCAGGTGAAATGAGTTGCTGCCAAGATCAAGCGCGGCGATGCGCATAGCAGAGTCCTCAAGTAGCGACAGCGGTAGGACACGAAACGTGTCCTCAAGTAGCGACAGCGGTAGGACACGAAACGTGTCCTCATGTAGCGACAGCGGTAGGACACCAAACGTGTCCTCAGGCAGCAGGTGGCAGGTACGCGGCCTGCCAACAGCCTTCCCCATCGGCCCGCAGGACCCACACCGAGCCCTTCTGCCAGCGTGCGTTGCGTGGTAATGCCAGTCCCTCGTCGCCCAGCCCTTGCAGCACCAGCGGGATGATGTCGCCGTGGGTGCACAGCGTCGCATCCCCCTCGGCGAGGTCGCGCACCAGCCGCAAGGCCGCGTCACCCGACCCTTCGGCAAGGGCCTGCATGGGCAGGACGGCCAGGCCCCTCGCCGCGGCCAGTGGCTCGACGGTCTGGGTGCAGCGGACGAACGGGCTGGAGTGGATGGTGCCGATTGGCCGGTCGTCGAGCAGCTTGACCAGACCGCGCGACTGCCTGACGCCCTTGGGGCTGAGCGGGCGGATCCGGTCGTCGCCGACCCAGGCGTCGGAGTTGCCGGCATGGGCGTGGCGAACCAGCAGGATGGTGCCCATCGCCGGCTACGCGGCTCGGCGGGCGGGAACGGCCGGTCCCCGGGCAACCGGGTGCCGGGCAGCGGCGCTCATGGGTTCGCCTCGCCGCCACGTTCCGTGTTGGCCCAGGTCACCAGCCGTGACACCGAGCCGACTCCCTCCGTAGCGGACGTCAGGGTCTCGTCGCGGCGCCGGCGGCCGCGCTCCAGCGCCAGCTCCTGTAGCCGTTGGTGGACGCTGACGCCCTTGATCTGCGGCACCCGCTCCCAGCAGCCGTAGGCATCCAGCTCCCAGGTGTTGGTGTCATCGGCGAGGTTGAGCTTCAAGACTTCGTCCAGGCGCGCGCGCGAGGCCGGGTCCTCGACCTCAATGACGGTTTCGATGCGCCGGTCGAGGTTGCGCGGCATCAGGTCCGCCGAGCCGATGTAGATCGTGCCGCTGGGTGCGCCGGCATGGGCGAAGGAGAAGATCCGTGAGTGCTCCAGGAAGCGCCCCACGATCGAGCGCACCCTGATGTTGTCCGACAGCCCGGGTACGCCGGGGCGTAGGCAGCAGATGCCCCGCACGATCAGGTCGATGCTGCAGCCGGCCTGCGACGCCTCGTACAGCGCGTCGATCACCGGCGCGTCGGCGAGGCTGTTCATCTTCATGACGATGCGCCCGTCGTCGCTGCCGGCCACCTCGCGGATGTGTTCGATGATGCGACGGCGCAGCGAGGTCGGGGCGAGGATCAGCTGGCGGTGCTGCGGTCGCAGGCTGTAGCCGGTCAGCAGGTTGAACAGGTCCGACAGGTCCGCACCGAGGTCGGGGTCCGCCGACAGCAGGCCGATGTCCTCGTACAGCCTCGCGGTCTTGGAGTTGTAGTTGCCGGTGCCGACGTGGCAGTAGCGGCGGATGCCATCGGCTTCCTGGCGGACCACCAGCGCCGCCTTGGCGTGGGTCTTCAAGCCGACCAGGCCATAGACGACGTGGACGCCGACTTCTTCCAGCGCCCTGGCCCAGTCGATGTTGGCCTGCTCGTCGAAGCGGGCTTTGAGCTCGATGAGCACGGCGACCTGCTTGCCGCGCTCGGCGGCGTGGATCAGCGCCTTGACGATCGGGCTGTCGCCGGAGGTGCGGTACAGCGTCTGCTTGATCGCCAGGACCTTGGGGTCGTCGGCGGCCTGCTCGATGAACGCCTCCACCGACGTCACGAACGAGTCGTAGGGATGGTGGACCAGCACGTCGCGCGACCGCAGCACGGCGAACAGGTCGACCTCCTCGTCACCGGCGGTGGCAAGGCCCGGCTGCGTGCCGGGCGTCCAGCTGTCGTCCTTGAGCTCGGGGCGGTCAAGGTCGTAGACCGCCGCCAGCCCGCCGAGGTCGAGGGGCCCGTCGACGTCGTGCACGTCGTCGCGGTGCAGCTCCAACTCACGGCGCAGCAGGTCGCGGACCTCGCCACTGCAGCCCCGCTCGACCTCCAAACGCACGGCCCTGCCGAAACGGCGTCGCCGCAACTCCAACTCCACGGCGGCCAGCAGGTCGTCGGCCTCGCCCTCCTCCAGAGTCAGGTCGGCGTTGCGGGTCACGCGGAACGGGAAGCGCCCGCAGATCTCCATGCCGGGAAACAGCCGGCCCAGGTGGGCGGCGATGACCTGCTCCAGGGGAACGAAGCGCTTGCCGTCGGGCAGTGCGACGAAGCGGGGAAGCAGCGGCGGCACCTTGACCCGGGCGAAGCGCCGCTCGCCGGTGTCAGGCACCCGCACGACCACCGCAAGGTTCAGCGACAGGCTCGAGATGTAGGGGAAGGGATGGCCGGGGTCCACGGCCAACGGCGTGAGCACCGGAAAGATCTGGCGTTCGAAGACATCGAGTAGTTGCTTGCGGTCCTCCGCGGTCAGCTTGGGCCAGTTGACGAAGCAAATTCCGGCGTCGGCCAGCGCCGGACTGATGTCCTGCACGAACGCCTGAGACTGCCGGGCGGTCAGCTCACGGGTGCGCTCGGTCACGGCGCGCAACTGCTCGCTGGGTGTCTGGCCGTCGATGCCACTGGTCCCAAGGCCCGCCGCGAGTTGATCCTTGAGGCCGGCCACGCGGACCTGGAAGAACTCGTCGAGGTTGGAGTTGAAAATGGCCAAGAACTTCACGCGCTCCAGCAGCGGCGTGGCATCCGACTCGGCCAGCTCCAGGACGCGGCTGTTGAACTCCAGCCACGACAACTCGCGGTTGCTGTAGCGAGCCGGCGGATCGGCCGGCTCGTCGGCGACAGCAACAGCCTCGGATTGCACCAAGCCGACGCTATCCCATCGGGGTGAACGGGCGCTGAACAAGGCGCATGGCCGACGCCCATGCTTGCGCTACTCGAACAGGTGTTCGATGCTGGGCGGATGACCTGGATGGCTGACCTGCAGCGGCCGCCGAGTGCCGAAGCGGCACCGCCGGCGCAGGCAGCGCTGTCGCTGCACGTAGACCGCGTGCGCACCTTCGACACCCCCGAGTTCGCCGGCATGTCCTTTCTGGAGGTGCAGACCAAGTCGGCCCTCAACCGCGTCAGGGGGATGCCCTTCGGGTGGAGCATCAACCCGTACCGGGGTTGCTCCCATGCCTGCAGCTACTGCCTGTCCGGTGAGACGACGATCCTCATGGCGGACGGGCGGAACAAGCCCCTGCGAGACGTCCGGCCTGGCGACGCGGTCTATGGGACGGTGCGGCGCGGGGCGTATCGCTGCTATGCGATCACCGAGGTCCTGGATCATTGGTCGACGGTCAAGCCGGCTTGTCGAGTGACACTCGCCGACGGGACGCAGTTGGTGACAAGCGCCGACCACCGCTTCTTGACCCGCCGCGGGTGGAAGCACGTAACCGGTGCCGACTGCGGGGCGTCACGTCGCCCCCACCTCACGGGCAACGACAAGCTGATGGGAACCGGCGCGCCACCTGACCCGCCCAAGCACACCACTGCGTACCGCCGCGGCTACCTGTGCGGAATGCTTCGGGGCGACGCCCATCTGGGTTCGTACACTTACCAGCGCCCAGGACGCGGCAGCGGAACCGTTCACCGCTTCCGGCTGGCCTTGATCGACGATGACGCTCTGCAGCGCGCGCGGGTCTATCTGTACGACGCTGGCGTAGCCACCGACGGGTTCCTCTTTCAGGCGGCGACCGAGGCGCGCAAGGAGATGCGGGCTATCCGGACCTCCGCGCGGCTCGCTGTCGCCGCAGTTCACGATGTGATCGCATGGCCGGCGCAGCCGTGTGACGACTGGGCCAAGGGCTTCCTTGCCGGGATCTTCGACGCTGAGGGCAGTTACAGCTGTGGTGTCCTGCGGATCGTCAACTCCGATGCTGTGATCATCGACGCGACCACCTCTGCGCTTGGCCGGTTTGGCTTTCGCTGGACCCTGGAGACCACACCGAACGGATGCCAGGTGGTGCGTTTGCTCGGTGGACTGCGCGAGCAGTTGCGCTTCTTCCACCTCGTCGACCCTGCTATCGAGCGGAAGCGTTCAATCGAGGGCCGTGCCATCAAGTCTGATGCGCCACTCGGCGTGGCGGCGATCGAGCCGCTCGGCTTGGACCTGCCGCTGTTCGATATCACCACTGGGACTGGTGACTTCATCGCAGAAGGCGTCGTCAGCCACAACTGCTTCGCTAGGCCGACCCACAGCTACCTCAACCTGTCGCCGGGCGAGGACTTCGAGCGCAAGGTCGTGGTCAAGGTCAACCTGGCCGAGGTGCTGCGCCGGGAGCTGGTCCGGCCGTCGTGGCGCGGCGAGCACGTGGCCATGGGCACCAACACCGACCCCTACCAGCGTTGCGAGGGCCGCTACCAGCTCATGCCCGCAGTCATCCAAGCGTTGGCCGAGGCCCGAACCCCGTTCTCCATCCTCACCAAGGGCACGCTGATCACCCGTGACCTCGAGGCGTTGCAGACCGCGGCGAAGCTCGTTTCAGTGGGTGCGGCGCTGACCATCGGTCTGCTCGACGAGGATCTGTGGCGTGCTGCCGAGCCGGGCACGCCCTCGCCGCGCGCCCGCCTGGCCGCTGTCAAGGCGTTGAACGAGGCGGGAATCCCCACCGGCGTGATGCTCGCGCCGATCATGCCGGGGCTCAACGATGACCGGGCGCAGCTGGCGGCCCTGACCGACGCGGCGGTGCAGGCCGGGGCAGTGCACGTCACGCCCATCGTGCTGCACCTGCGCCCCGGGGTGCGCGAGGTCTTCTGGCCGTGGTTGCAGCGGCACCACCCGGAGCTGGTCGACCGCTACGGCGCGCTGTACCGGCGCAGCGACGCGCCCGCCGAGTACCGCCGGGGCGTCGGCGCCTTCGTGGCTGACCAGCGCCGGGCGGCCTGGAAGCGACACGGCCGCCCGCCAGTGCCGCCGTCCTGGCGTGGCCTGTCCGACGATCGTCGCTCACCCGTGGCCCAGGAACCGGCCGCCTCCGGTGGCTCGGGGCCAACCGCCGCCGCTCAGCTGTCACTGCTGTAGCCGGGCGGATCTCGGGCGCTACCGCGGCGCTACATGCGCGCACCCCCAACGATTTTCCAACGCGCTAGCCTGTCCTTGCTCACCGCCTCCGGTCACGGTCCGCTGTCCTCATGTAGCGAAGCGGTAGGACACAAGACCTTGGACCGCGTGCCGGTGCGAGCAGAGCCCGGGGGGGACATGCGCACCGACGACCGATTGTTGGCTGGCCGCTATCGGTTGCAAGGCACGCTCGGTGTCGGCATGGCCACCGTCTTTCGCGCTCACGACGAGCTGTTGAATCGCCAGGTGGCGATCAAGGTGCTCGCCGACGTCACCGATGACCGCGCCAGAGCCCGCTTCATGCACGAGGCGCAGGCCGGCGGGCAGCTGGCCAGTCCGCATGTCGTCACGGTCTACGACGTCGCCGAAGACGGCGAGATGGCCTACATCGTGATGGAGTATGTGGCGGGACGATCGCTGGCGCAGGTGCTGGAAGGCGGCCAGCCCATGGAAGCCGCCGAGGCGGTGAACATCGCCGTCGCCGTGCTACAGGGCTTGGCCGTGGCGCACCGCCGGAGCCTGATCCACCGCGACATCAAGCCGGGCAACATCCTGCTCAGCGACGACGGTGACGTGAAGCTCGTCGACTTCGGTATCGCCAAGGGGTTGAGCCGCGCATCCGTGAGGATCACGGGGGAGCACCGGATCGTGGGCACCCCGCGTTATCTGTCGCCCGAACAGGTCAGCGACCAGCTCGTGACCGCTCGGTCCGACTTGTACTCGCTGGGTGTCGTGCTCTACGAGATGCTGGCCGGCTCACCGCCGTTCGACAACGACAACCCCATGGCGCTGGTGTTGGCGCACGCCGAGTCACCCGTGCCGCCGTTAGGCCGGAAGCGCCCGGACCTGCCCGTTGCGCTGATGGTCGCGGTGCACCGGGCGCTAGAGAAGGACCCCAGGCGACGCTTCGAGGATGCGACGGCGATGCGTCACAGCCTCTGCGAGAGCCTGGAAGGCGACCCAGTGGTGATTGCTCGCCCAGCGCCCAAGCCCCGTCCGGGCCTCAAGGCTCGCTCGGTCTCCAAGGCTCGCTCAGTGCCCAAGCCCGGCCCGGCCCCGCCCGCGGCGGCGGCGGAAGCGGCGGCAAGTCCTGGCCCACCACGGCGGTGGCCTCGCCGGGTGGCCGCAAGCCTTCTTGCTGTCGCGGGCCTGGCGCTGCTGGTGACAGCTGGGCCGCTGCTGTTCGAGGCCATTACCGGCGCGCCGGCTGCCGACCCCGCCTCTCCCCAGGGCGTGCGCGAGACGCCGGGAGAATCCGGATCGCCGGCGGCGGCGGCACCGGCGCCTGCGCCTGCGCCGGTGGTGTCGCCCGCCCCGGCGCCCGCGGAGCAGGGCCTTGACGGCGCCGCGCTGTCGGACCGCATCGAAGCGCTGGGCGAGCAGGACGGCACCGAGCGGACGGTGGAGGCTGCCAGGCTCGTCGGTGACATGGAGGTGGCGGCGGACGAGGGCAGGGTCGCGCGCGCCTTCAGCGAGCCGTCCATCGCCGCGTTGCTCGACGAGGCGGGCATCCCTGGGCTGATTGCGCTGGTTGAGGCCGATCCGCAGGCAGCTGGACCGGCGGCGGATGCCATCATCTCGGCGGTGGCACAGGCCGACGAGCTCGACGGGCTGCAGCGGGCGGTAGCCGCCGCGGAGGTCGTCAACAGCGCCAAGATCGCCGAACGCGACGGCGAGGTGACGCGCACCTACGCGGGCGCCGTCATCGAGGTGATGGCCGCCGAGGCGGGGACGGCCGGGCTGGCGGAACTGCTGGAGCGAAGCGGCGGGCCCGAGGGGGACGCGGTGGCCGAGGATCTGCGCGGCCTCGATAGCCTCGGTACCACCGCCGCCAAGGTCGAGGTGGCCAGTACCTACAACGAGGTTGAGGCAGGACCGCTGCCGGGGGATCTGCGGTACACGGCGCGAAAGGTTCTGGAGCCGCTGCTGACGTTTCGCGGTCTGGCTGGGTTGGCCGCGAGTTACGACCTCCTCACCGGTCCGTCGGGCCGTGACCGGCTGCTGGAGGTGCGCTCCTCTCGCGGGCAGGACCGGGCGACGGCGGCCGCGGCGGTCCTGGGCGCCGCGCAAGTGGGGGCGTCCGTGGGAACGGTTCCCTCCTCGTACGCCAGCACGGTGCGGATCGCACTGCGGTCAAGGTTGACGCTGGAGGGTGTGGCGGCGTTGGCGGCGGCCAGCGGGGACGTGGGCGCGGGGCTCGCCGACGACCTCAGCGCGCTGGACGGCTTGGCGCCTGACGATCGCAGCGCGCAGATCGTCGCCTTGTACGGCCGGGTCAGCACGGCGCGGTTGACGCCGGAGGCCGCCGCCGAGGTGGGCGCGGTTGAGGCCGCTGCCGTCCAGGCCGCCGCCAGCGAGCGGTTGCGCCAGGAGCTGTCGGTGAACGGGCTCGGCGCCCGTGTCACGGTGCGGCCAGGCTTGGCGGGTCCCGACGGCGAGTTGTCGGCCGAACGCCTGGCGGCCCTGCAAGCCCCCGAGGACGCGGCGCGCAGCGCACAGGCGGCGCGTCTGTACGGCGACGCACGCCAACTCACCGGCGACGAGGGGCAGGCCGGCGTCTTCGCCACGAGCGTCGTGGCGGTCCTGCCGCAATACCTCGACGTCGCCGGCCTGGTCGAGCTGTCGACCGACGAGGCCGCGGCCGGAGGCGGTGCCGCCGACTTCGGACAGCGCCTCCGTGATCTTGCCGCGGCGCCGGATGATCAGCGCGCGCAGCTCGCCGCCGCCCTGCTGGTGGAGCTCAGGGCGGCCCTCGACGCGGCGGACGTGACGGCGCAGTACGCCGCTGCGGTGCGCGAGGTCTTGAACAACTCCCCGCCCTGACCCTGCCGGACCCACAGTTACCTGCGGGACCCACGGTTACCTGCCGCACCCACGGTTGCCCCGTGGCCGTCCTGCGTAGACTCACAGCCAGTCATCTGGCATGGAGGCGCCCATGGGGCGTGACATCGAAACCACAGAGTTCACGCGCGAGGACCGAACCCGGTACCGGGAGAAGGTCAAGGTTAACCTGGCCGCGCTGCGCGAGCTGATCGACGCGGGCGCGTTCGAGACCGGCCGGCGCACCATCGGTGTCGAGATGGAGGTCTACATCACCGACGCCGACGGCAATGCGGCGCCGGTCAACGCCAAGCTGCTGGAGCGCATCA
>JACCTL010000170.1 GCA_013812395.1 Euzebyaceae bacterium | reverse complement strand
GGGCCGCAGCGTGCTGTTGGCCGGCTGCACCGCGGTCGCGACCGCCGTCGTGGGGACGGCTGCGGCCTGGCTGACGATGCGCACGGATCTGCCCCTGGCCAGGGTGTGGCGGGTGCTGCTGTGCTTGCCGTTGGTGGTGCCGTCCTTCATCGGCGCCTTCACACTGCTGGCCGCCTTCGCGCGAGGTGGGCTGCTCGACCGGCTGCTGCCCGCCGGGATCAGCCCCGGGCGCCTTGTCGGCTTCTGGGGAGCCTTCGGGGTGCTGACGCTGCTCACCTATCCGTACGTGTTGCTGCCGGTGTCGGCGCGCCTGCGTCAGTTGCCCGCGTCGCTGGAGGAGTCGGCACGGCTGCTGGGCCGCAGCGGCTGGTCGGTGTTCGCCGCCGTCGTGCTGCCCCAGACCAGCGGCGCGATCCTGGCGGGCTCGCTGCTGGTGTTCCTGTACACCATCAGCGACTTCGGCGCCGTGCAGCTCCTGCGCTACGACACCCTCACCCGCGCGATCTACGCCTCGCGGCTCGACCAGCCAACCTCCCTGGCCTACAGCCTGCAACTCGGCGCGCTGGCCATCGCGGTCGTCGCCGCCGAGCGCGCGCTGCTGCGCGGGCCCCGTCGAGTCGTCGGGCCCCGAGACAGCCGGCCGTTGCGGGTGACACTCGGCCGCTGGCGGGTCGCTGCCACCGCCGGCGTCGCCGGGCTGGCGGTCTTCGCCCTGGTGGCGCCCGTGACGGTGCTGGCCTACTGGTCCGCCAGAGGCGTCCTGCAGGGGTCGTCGCGTGCCACCGCCGTCACCACCGACCCGGCCTCGCTGCTGGCTCCCATGCTGAACACGGCGCGCGCCAGCGTGCTGACCGCGGTGGTGGCGGTGGTGGCCGTCCTGCCGCTGGCCTACTGGACGGTGCGCTACCGCAGCCGGCTGGCGGGCGTAGCCAACGCCGTGGTGGTGGGCGGCTTCGCGTTGCCCGGCCTCGTCGTCGCACTTGCGCTGGTGTCGTTCGCCCTTCGGGGGCCCTTGCTGGTGGCGTCGCTGTACCAGACGTTGCCGCTGCTGGTCTTCGCCTACACCGTGCATTTCGGGGCGCAGTCGCTGCGCGCCGCCCAGGTCGCCGTCGCCGGTGTCCCGCCACGGGTCGGCGACGCCGCACGCATGCTGGGCGCGTCGGGGGTACGGCGCTTCACCGAGATCGAGCTGCCGCTGATGCTGCCCGGTCTGCTGGCCGGCGGCGGGCTGGTGGGGCTGTCGGTCGCCAAGGAGCTGCCCGCCACGCTGTTGCTGGCGCCCGCAGGCTTCCAGACCCTTGCGACACGCGTGTGGAACGCCACCGAAGACGCCTTCTGGGCCGACGCGAGCCTGGCCTCCCTGGTGCTGATCGCCCTGTCCGGCGTGCTGACGTGGCTGCTGGTGATCCGCCGCTTCGATGCGCTCGATTAGCAGGTTGGGAGAACCTGCGCGGAGGCGGCCGGCGCTGGCGCGGACGGCGCGAGTCGTATCCGGAGGGTGCGGCATGACCGGGGTGCCGCGAGCCTCAACGGTGCGCGTGGTCGTCGCCGCGGTCGCGGTCGCGGCCTCGGTAGCGGCGGCCGCGGGCATCGGCGTGCGCTCCACGCGGGGCGCCCAGGTCGGCGTCGACGAGCCGCAGTACCTGCTGTCGGCGATCAGCCTCGCCAGCGACGGCGACCTGGACATCGCCGACGAGCTCGACACCCAAGCCTGGCGGCCGTTCCACGAGTCCGAGTTGCCGCAGCAAACCCGCCTCCTGCTGGACGGCCGGCGGGTGAGCCCGCACGACCCGCTGCTGGCGCTGCTGCTGGTCCCTGGCGTGGTGGTGGCGAGCTGGGTCGGGGCGAAGCTGACGTTGGCGCTGCTGGCCGGCGTGCTCGCCGGGCTGTCGACGTGGACGGCGGTGCGGCGCCTGGAGGTCGGCGTGCCGGTGGCGGCCGGGGTTGTCGGCGTCTTCGCGCTGTCGGCGCCGCTGGCGGTCTACGGCAATCAGCTCTACCCCGAGCTGCCCGCCGCCCTGGCCGTCACGGTCGCCATCGCCGCGCTCAGCGGCCGGTTGTCGCGAGCGGCCGCCTGGGCGGTGGTTGCGGCGGTCGTCGCGCTGCCGTGGCTGTCGGTCAAGTACGCACCGGTGGCGGCGACCTTGGCTGGGATCGCGTTGGCGCGATTGTGGCGCACTCACCAGCGGCGCCCTGCGGTCACGATGGCGATCACCCTGGTCGCGGCCGGCTGCGTGTTCGCCGCGGTGCACCTCGCCGTCTACAGCGGCCTCACCCCATACGCGGCCGGCGACCACTTCACCGGTGGCGAGCTGACCGTGGCCGGCACCACGCCGGACTTTTTCGGTCGCTCCCAGCGGCTGCTCGGTCTGCTAGTGGATCGTGAGTTCGGCCTCGCCGCCTGGCAGCCGGCGTGGCTGCTGCTGGTGCCGGCGGTGGTGTGGCTGCTGCGGTCGCGCCATCCGCAGTGGCCGGTGCTGGTAGCGCCACTGGCGGTGGGCTGGCTCAACGCCACCTTCGTCGCGCTGACGATGCACGGCTACTGGTTCCCCGGCCGCCAGCTGGTGGTGGTGCTGCCCGCGGCGGTTCTGGCCGTCGCGGTCTGGGCGCAGCAGTGGCGCCCTGCGAGGGCGATGGCGGCGGTGCTGGGGATGCTCGGCGTCTCCAGTTATGTGTGGTTGGTGGTCGACGGCCTACGAGGCCGCATCACCTGGGTGACCGACTTCTGGCTGGTGGCCGACCCCTGGTACCAGACCTGGTCCGCGCTGCTGCCCGCCTACCTGCGCCCGACCTGGCTCACCTGGCTGCAGCACGGCCTGTGGCTGGTCGCCGCCGCGGGGGCCACCGGTTGGGCGTGGCACGCGGCTGGGCGCCAGGCCTCGGCCTCGGCAGCGCCCATCACGTATCAGCAACCACGGGCGGACGCGGCTGTGACGCGCCACGGGTGAGCCACGCCGTCAAAGCGAGGGCGAGGGCGAAGACGGCGAAGCAGCTGTAGACGAACAGGAACACCCACACTGCCAGCGGTCCCTGCGCGTCGGGGTCCTCCCACCAGAGGCCGAGCATAGGACCCAGGGTGACGACCAGGGCAGTCGTTGCGAGCACGCCCATGACGAGCGCACCCAGCCACGCCAGCACACGCCACACCCTCCGCGGCACGCCCAAGGTGCGAGGGCGGCGGTGAAGCAGACCGAGCAGCACAACCGCTCCCACGGCGTCGAGCAGGACGGTCCCCCAGAACGCCAGAAACCGCTCGACGCTGGTCAGGGCGGCCAGGGCGGCTCGCCAGGCCGCCACGTCGGTGACTCCGAGCGTGCCGCCCAGCGCCCAGTGCGCCTTCAGACTCGCGTAGCCGAGCAGCGCGACGCAGCCCACCACTGCGGCGGCCTTGGCACGACCGGCGGTTCGGTCGGCTGCTGCCGGGAGGCGCGCAGCAGCCCGTCCTGCGGAAGCCGAACCGTCCCGGCGTGAGGTCGCCACGACCGGGACGGTAGCGGTCTAGGACTCCGACTCGCTGCCAGAACCGGAGCCGCTGCCGGACCCGGAGCCACTGCCCGAGCCCGAGCCCGAGCCGCCTTCCTCCAGCGTCCGGACCCCCGCGCCGTCGTCGCTCCCGCAGGCCACGGCCGTCAAGGCCAGAGTTGTCGCCATCGCCGCTACGCGCATCCGGGTTCGCATCCTCGCCAGGTCCTATCCTCAGAAGGTAAGGGCAGCCTAACCTTCCTAGCCGCCGAAGCGCAAGCACAAGATGCCCCCACGGCTACCATGGAGGCCGATGCGCGAGCCGCTGGTCAACCACTACGACGCCCTCGAATCGCAGCGGGGAGCCGACCCCGAGCAGTTGCGCGCGGCGTACCTGCGGCTCATGCGGCACAACCATCCTGACCTGCGCCCCGGCGACCCCGCCGCCGCCGAAACGGCGCGCCGCGTGAACCAGGCCTGGGCCGTGCTGAAGGATGCCGAGCAACGCGCGGCCTACGACCGGCTGCTGGCCAGCAGTGTCTCGCCCCCGGAGCGGATCCAGCGCGCCAACCGCGTAACCGCCCCCGGCTACATCAGCGCTGTCCCCCCGCAGGTCGTGCGGCAGCCGGCGTACTCCCCCGTCGGCGAGGCCTACCGCCGGGACTTCCACAGCGCCTGCCTGCGGGTGGCCGGCGCCGTCTTCGCGGTCGGCCTGCTGCTGCTGACCGCGGTCGGCTGATCACCCCACGGCGAAGGAGTCAGGCGGCGCGGCCGCGTCGGCAGCGTGCTGTAACGGCGACAGGAACGGCAGCGCGACCGGCAACAGCTCCTCGGCGGCCGTAAAGTCGCCGAGCCCGTCGTCGCGCAGCGGCGCGGCTGTGACCCGGGCGCCGTGGCCGCGGGCCCCGTAGGCGACGAGCAGAACGTCCAGCGGACCGTCGTCGCTGTCGGCCACCCCCTCGGCGACGAAGCCAAAGCACGGTGCCTGCGCCGGTCGCATGACGTCGGTGGCGAACCGGCCGAGCAGATCGAAACGGGCCGGATCCTCGTCCGGCCACTCGGGCAGGGACAGCACCCGGGTGGCCGCCGGCAGGGGCAGGATGACCGTCGCGGGCACCGGACGTTGCGGCTGTTCCGCCAGCGTTCGCGCCGCCTGCTGGCACACCAGCTCCAACTCCTCCATCCTCATTCCCGCGCCTCGGCGATGGCATCGATGGCGACGCTGAACGCCCCGGTCCAGTCGTTGCGAGCGGCGATGGGCGGCACCAGCTGCTCGGCGATGCGCTCACGGACACCGCCCGGCACCAGCTCGGCGTCGCGAGGGCGCACCCCGAGGCAGCGTTGCCGAGGGGCGGCCTCGGCGGCGAAGTCGCCCGGCTCGGCCACCGCCACGACCGCGACGTCGACGTCCCAGAGCTGCACGATCTCACCCCCGGCGCGGAAGGCCTCCCCGCAGCCGGCCTGCTCGGACTCGTAGGTCAGGGCCACCACGTCAAGGCCGCCGTCGCGGAGTCCTTCCAGCCGCTCGGCGATGTCGGCGCCGTCGAGGATCCCGGCCTGGTCCAGCACCTGCTGGCCCTGCTCGCGCGGCGGGAGGCTGACGTCGACCGCCGGCTCACCGCAGCCGGCGAACAGTACGACGGCGACGAGCAGCAGGGTGGCTCTACGCATCGAGCGCCTCGCGCAGCCGGCGGATCGGGCCTTCGAGGTTGTGCTGTTCAGCCAGCTCGTCCAACCGCGTGTCGTCGCGTTTGCCGCGGCTGCGCTGCACCGCGACGTCGGTGCGGACCGGCACGACCTGTTGCATCGCGACGAGATAGGCCAGCGAGTTGCGCAGCGCCCCGGCTAGCCGCGGCGGGTGCGCAGACGCGTCACCAACCATCGCGTGCAGATCAGGATAGGCGTTGACCAGGGCGCGGGCCGTCTTCTCACCCACGCCCTTGACGCCCGGCAGGCCGTCGGACGGGTCGCCACGTAGGGTCGCAAAGTCGATATAGCGCGAGGCGGGGACCCCGTACTTGGCCTGCACCGCGGCCTCGTCGAACCGCGCCA
>JACCTL010000094.1 GCA_013812395.1 Euzebyaceae bacterium | reverse complement strand
TAGCGTTGCGCCTGGTCGACCCCACCAGCGGTTCCGTGCGCCTGGGCGGGGTTGATCTTCGCGATGTGCAGGCCGAGCAGCTGCGCCACCGGGTCGCCATCGTGACCCAGGACGTGCAGCTGTTCGCGGCCACCGTTCGCGAGAACCTGACGCTGTTCACCGACGGCTGCGACGACCAGGTGCTGCGCGACTTGCTGGACAACCTTGGCCTCGGCGGGTGGCTGGCTGGTCTGTCCCAGGGCCTCGACACGGTCCTTGGCGGCGATGCCGGACTGTCGGCGGGCCAGGCGCAGTTGCTGGCGGTCGGCCGCGCGTTCCTGCGCGACCCCGGGCTGGTGGTGCTCGACGAGGCATCGTCGCGCATCGACCCGGCGACCGCCCAGCTGGTCGAGCGCGCGCTGGACCGGCTGCTGGCCGGCCGCACGGCGCTGGTAATCGCCCACCGCCTGCAGGCCGTCGAGCGAGCCGACACGGTCATCGTGCTGGAGGCCGGACAGATCGTGGAGGCGGGGCCGCGAGCGTCGCTGGCCGCCGACCCGACCAGTCGCTTCGCCGGGCTGCTGCGCCTCGAGGCCGCGGCTGGCCGTGGCAATCCTCGATCGGAGGTGAGGACATGAGCACGCAGGTGACCGAAGGCGGCGTCGCCGCTGGGGTGGCGCGAGAGGACGGCACGCGCCCGGTGGCGCGCCTCGGCCTGCGCCTCGCCGGCTTCCAGGGCGTCCGCTTCGTCGTTGGTGCGCTGTTGTGGATCGGCTGGTGGTCGGCCCCCGCGCTGGCCGGCTTGCTGCTTCAGGCGATCTTCGACGCCATCAGCGCCGACGCCTCGGCAGCCTGGAATGTGCCAACGCTCGCGGTGCTGCTCCTCACCGTCGAGGGCACGCGGCTGCTGATCTTCTCCGGTGCCGTGGTCTTGTGGTCGCGTTGGTGGGTCAGCATGGAGACGCTGCTGCGCACCAACCTGCTGCGCTCGCAGATGACCAGCGGTGGTCGTGGCGCCGGCAAGCCGGTGCGCGGTGCCGGGTCGGCGATCGCGGTCTTCCGCGACGATGTCAACGACCTGCTGATCTTCGTCGACAGCTGGTTGGACCTGGCGGGCACCATCGTCTTCGCCACCGTGGCGCTGGCAGTGATGGTGCGCGTCGACGCCACGCTGACCTTGGTGGTGGTGTTACCGCTGCTCGCCGTCTTCGTCGTCACACGCTCGTTGGGTGATCGGATCCGCCGCACCCGCCGCGCCGACCGCGAGGCGACCGCCCGTGTGACCGGTTTCCTCGGCGAGGTCTTCTCCTCGGTGCTGGCGATCAAGGTGGCCGGCGCGGAGGCGGCGTCCGTCGCCCGACTCAAGCGGCTCAACCAGACCAGGCGGCACACGGCGCTGCGCGACCGGGTGTTGACCGAGACCCTCGAGGCGTTCAACGGCTCCACCGTCGACATCACGATCGGGTTGGTGCTGCTGTTGTCCGCCGGAGCGATGCGCTCCGGTGACTTCAGTGTGGGCGACCTGGCTCTGTTCGCCAGCTACGTGACCTCGTTGGCCGGCCTGCCGCGGTGGGCAGGGCTGGTGCTGACGCGCCACCGCCACGCCCAGGTCGCCGCCGGTCGCATGGCGAAGCTGCTCCCCGGTGAGAACGCCGACGAGGCCGTGGTGCACCGCGATCTGGGCATCGAGCGGCTGGTGCACGCCGAGCCCCGGGCGCGCCACGACACGCCGGCACCCGCCGACGTGCGCTTGGAAGGTTTCGGCGTGCGCCACGGCGGTCGCGGCGTGCTCGCTGGTGTCGAGCTGCACCTGTCGGCGGGGTCATTCACCGTCGTCTGCGGCCCGGTGGGTAGCGGCAAGACCACGCTGCTGCGCGCCTTGCTGGGCCTGGCCGGTCCCACGACGGGCACGGTGCGCTGGGACGGCGAGGTCGTCGACGACCTGGCGGCCCACATGGTCCCGCCGCGCTGCGCCTACGTGCCGCAGGTGCCGAGGCTGCTCAGCGCGTCCCTGCGCGACAACCTGACGATGGGAAGGGCAACGCCCGGCTGGCTGCTGGACGACATCGTCGGGCGGGCGGCGCTGCAGCGCGATCTGCAAGCGATGGCCGATGGTCTGGACACGGTGATCGGCCCGCGCGGCGTGCGGCTGTCCGGCGGGCAGCTGCAGCGTGTCGCCGCCGCCCGAGCGCTGGCGGCCGACCCCGCGTTGCTGGTGCTCGACGACCTGTCCAGCGCCCTGGACGCCGCCACCGAGCGAGAACTGTGGTCACGGCTGCTGCGCGACCAGCACCCGACCGTGCTGGTGGTGTCCCAGCGCGCCGCCGCCCTGGAGCGCGCCGACCAGATCGTGGTACTCGACGCGGGGCACGTCGAGGCGGTCGGCACACTTGAGGAACTCGGCCGGCGCGGCCTGTCATGAGCGGCGGTCCTTGGCGGTGCGTCCTTGTATCAGTTGATGCGCGATAATAACAACCGCGATGCATGACCATGTGAGAATCGGAAAGTCGGCAAGGTCGTAGCTAGATCATGCAGTAACGCAACAAATACCAGCGTACCGAGTACCGCCGCAGACCTGGTGTCTCGGCCGTGCCAGACACTTAGGTGTCCAGTGTTTATGTGCCGCTACCGAAGTCCCGGAAGACTTCCCACGCGGGCGGACCCACGACAGCACCTGATCGATGGCAATCAGGGCCGCGACAATGAGGAGATTAGCTATGGGAACTGTGGCGAAAGCGAAGCTCACGCCATCAGAGTCTGACCCCAAATAGTAATCTCCATATGCCGCTGCTGGTAATGACATGAGAGCAATCCCACCCATGACAGAGATCGCTGGCGTGCGTATGCATCGCGCATAGATAAGATATGGAATGGCAGATAGGACGCCGAAGGCGATCGTGATGAAGTTGATGCGTTGCCCTGCCGCCCAATACCCGACCTCGGCAATCAACAGTCCTATGAGCGCCAGTATCAACCGCACGCGGTAGTACACAGGCGGCCCTGCGATTACCATGGTCAGACGGCTGCACCGGCGGCGGCCACGGCGAGGAGAGCAGGCCTTGTCAGGGTGCGGCGGCCCACAAGCGTGAGGGGCACCAGGCCGAAGATGGCCACGCCGAGCGGCACGTGCAGGGCCAGCCGGGGCTCGAAGCCGAGGATGATCTGAACGACCTCAGCGGCGAACGCGGCGATGCCCACCAGCAGGGGCCACCAAGGCCCGCGACCGGGGAACAGGATGGCCACGGCGACCAGCACCTGAACAAGCGCCGTCGAGGTGACGATCTCCGTCCCGATGAGCTAGCGGTAGCGCAGGCGGTGGCGTTGCCGGTCAGATAGTTGCCGGCAAGGATCGCCTGCCCGAACACCAAGGCCACGCGCACGGCGGCAACCACCCCGAATAGCCAGGCGATCGGTCGCAGGAACCGCCGCCGTGGCGCTGCCGAGTCGCTGTGGGTCATCGTGACAGCCCTCCCGCCTGACCGTTCACGCCGCCGATCGGGCTCTGGCGAGCACCGCGCCGAGGATACGCCGCCCATCAGTCGAGCCAAGCAGCGCATCGACCGCGTGCTCGGGGTGGGGCATCAAGCCCGCGACGTTGCCGGCGGCGTTGGTGACACCGGCGATCCCGGCCATGCTCCCATTGGGGTTGTGCGTCGCGTCAACGGTGCCGTCCGGACCGCAGTAGCGGGCCAGCACCTGTCCCGCCGCCGCCAGCTCGTCGGGGTCGGGATGCACGTAGCGTCCCTCGCCGTGCTTCACGGGGATGTCGAACACAGCCCCCGCCTCCACCCCCGCAGTCCACATCGACGCGGCCTCGACCCTGATGTGCTGGCGACGGTGCACGAAACGCAACCCCGCGTTGCGGGTCAACGCACCGGGCAACAGACCGGCCTCGCAGAGAACCTGGAAGCCGTTGCAGATGCCGAGCACCGGCCCTCCCCGTCCAGCGAAGTCGACCAGCGCGCCGAGTACCGGCGAGAAGCGGGCGATGGCGCCACAGCGCAGGTAGTCGCCGTAACTGAAGCCCCCGGGCAGCAGCACCGCCTCGACAGCCTGCAGGTCTGCTTCACCGTGCCACAGGGCGACAGGTTCGGCCCCGATCAAGGAGACCGCGTAGCGGGCGTCCCGGTCGTCGCATGACCCGGGGAACGTCACCACACCGATGCGCATAGGAAAGGAGGCTACCCGGCCGACGGGCTACAGCCGCGACCGGGAGCGGACTACATGGCGGTCAGACTGCCTTCGGTTACCCAGTGACTCCGAGAAGCACGGCTCAACCGGCGCTACCCGAAGTCAGTCGTCCTCGCCTTCTTCTTCCTCGACCTCGCCGCCGCCGTTTTCCTCTTCGCCGACGTCGCAGGCCACGCCGAACAGGGCCATCATCGTGATCAGCAGGGCAATCAAGAGTTCACGTAGCCGTTGCATTGCTGCTCCTTCGTCGTCGAGTCGGTTGTCGTTCGTGCGGCCAACGATCAGTAGTCGCCCTCTTCCTCGCCCTCGCCCTCTCCGCCGACCTCACCTTCGACCTCGCCTTCGACGCCCCCTTCGCCGCCCTCATCGCCGAGATTGACGTTCGCGCCGCCCTCGCAGGCGACACCAAGTAGCGAAACCGCCACGATGGCAATCGCCGCCAGCAGTTCACGCAGCCGTTGCATGGATCCTCCAGTTCCTCGCCGTAAGACTTCGATTGCTACCCGTAGTTCCGGAGGGGAAAACGGTCAGCGGTAACCGGCCCCGCGCAGTGCTGCCAGCGGATCAGGCATGGCCAGGAGCGCCTCGGCGTCGGCACACCCCCGGCTCTCGCGGCGCCCGGCCAGCAACCGATCGCACACCAAGTCCTCGACCCGGCGCGCGGCAAGGGCAGCCTCCGCGCTCGCCGGATCGGTTCCCTGGAAGAACGTGGTGTCGTGCGCGACCAAGGGCGCGATCCACAGCGGATCGGTCCGCGTAAGCCTGGCATTTATAAGGATCGCGGGTGGGTCGGCGGTCAGCAGCGCCGTCGAGTCGACACCCGTTGCCTCGAACTGAGCGAACCGCACCACGCCACCGGCGGTGGCGAAGGCGCTGAGCCGCTGGCGTGCCTCGGCGGGCAGCGATGTGTTGCACAGGCCGGCCAGCCCCCGACGCAGGGCCGCGCGGTCTAGCGGCGTGCCGGCGATCTGAATCCCCCGCAACGTCTGGCAGGTCTGGGCGTAGGGCTGCGGTGGCGCGCTACCGACGACGTAGCGGCCGACGTCGTTGGTCAGCGCACCCGCTGGTGGCGGTCGGCGCTGGGCGATCCCGACCTCGTCGGGCCCGAAGACCGCAAAGGCCGCGATCACCGTTGCCACGGCGGCCAGGATCAGTGCCAGGCACAGCAGCACGAACCAGCGGGGCAGTACCTGGTCCTGCAGCTCGCCGACCGGGGCGTGGTGCCACGGGTCGCGAGGATCACTCCGCGCCGGTGGCCGCGAGCCGTCAGGCGATCTGTCCGAGGACCGCCGGCTCATTCAACGCGGACGGTGAAGCGTTCGATGACCGGGTTGGCCAGCAGCTTGTCGGCCATGTCGGCGACCTGCTCCTCGAGGTCGCCGCGGTCATCCACGTCCAGCACGACGTGCTTGCCGACGCGGACCCCGCGCACGCCCTCGAAACCGAGCGACGGCAGGGCACGCTCGATCGCCTGGCCTTGTGGGTCGAGGATCTCGTCTTTGAGCATCACGTCGATGTGGACGCGCGCCACCTCAGCTCCAGTCGGCGAAGGCCAGGCCGGTCAGGCGCTGGTAGGCGGTGACGTAGCGCTCGCGGGTGCGGATCACGACCTCGTCAGGCAGCTGCGGTCCCGGAGGGGTCTTGTCCCAGTCCTGCCGCAACAGCCAGTCGCGCACGTACTGCTTGTCATACGACGCCTGGCTGCGCCCCGGCCGGTACTCGTCGGCCGGCCAGAACCGCGACGAGTCGGGCGTCAGGACCTCGTCGATCAGGGTGAGTTCGGAGTCGATGAAGCCGAACTCGAACTTGGTGTCGGCCAGGATGATCCCGCGACTGCCGGCGTGCTCGCGCGCCACGCCGTACAGCCGCAGCGTCACATCGCGCAGCCGCTCGGCCAGGTCGGCGCCGACCAAATCGGCGGCCTGCTGGAAGCTGATGTTCTCGTCGTGGCCGCTGGCGGCCTTGGTCGCGGGGGTGAACAACGGCTCGTCGAGCTCAGCCGATTGAGCCATCACATCGGGCAGCCTGATGCCGCAGACCGTGCCCGACCGCTGGTACTCCGCCCACCCGGAACCGGCGAGGTAGCCGCGCGCGACGCACTCCAGGCCGATCACGTCGGCGCGCCGGCACAGCATGGAGCGGCCACGCAGTGCCTCGGCGTGCGGCGCCAGTACCGAGGGGAAGGCGTCGACGTCGGTGGTGATGCGGTGATCGGCGACGATGCCGGCGGCGAAGTGATCCAGCCAGAACGAAGTCAAGCCGGTGAGCACCGCGCCCTTGT
>JACCTL010000061.1 GCA_013812395.1 Euzebyaceae bacterium | reverse complement strand
TAGTCCACGGTCGCCAACGCCTTGCGGAGCTGCTCTCGGCTGATGCGTGGCATGACGACTCCGCCGCCGCGCTACTCGAGCACGAAGGTGATCTTCATGACGACTTTGTAGGCGGTGATGTTCCCGTCGGAGATGCTGACCTCTTGCTCCTTGATCCATGCGCCCTCGACGTTGCGCAGGGTCTGGGTCGCCCGCTGGACGCCCTGCCGGATGGCATCCTCGAAGCTCTGGTCTGACGTGGCGCTGATCTCGGTGACACGGGCAACAGACATCGGTCGCTTCCTCCAGTTGTTGGCGTGTCCGAGCACTACCCGGCAGGAGGCGCCCGTACGCCTGAGACTCCCGGCGTTGCGCCCCTGGCGCCTTCAGACCCGGCCGACGCTCAACATGTAGACGGCGGCCTCGTCGCGACCGTCAACGTCGAGCATCTTGTTGATTGCGTCGTCCATGAAGGCGCCGACGGCGCACGCGCCGAGCCCCATGGAGGTCGCCGCGAGATACGTGTTCTGCCCGATGTGGCCCGCCTCGATGAGGCCGTACCGGTAGCTGCGGTCCTGGTATTTGAACCGCATGCGCTGGAAGATCACCGTCAACACCAGCACGACGTTGGCCTGGCCGAGGAACTCCTGCATCAGTCCCTGACGGACCACCGCCGCGCGCAGATCACCCGCGCGCACGCTGGCCAGCGAATGATCCTGGAGCCCGTAGTGGTAGACCCCAGGCTCAAGACCGTCGACGTTGTGCACCACGGGGTAGACCTCGATCGGGTACAGCGCCCCCGAGGACGGATGGCTGCGCAAGCCGCCGCGCTCGTGATTCATGCCGCAGGTGGACCACAAGACCCGCGACAACTCGTCGAGGCCCATGGTCGTGCCCGAGTAGTTGCGGGTCGAATGCCGCCGGGCGATCGCCTCCTCGGTCGGCAAGCCACCGTCGACCGCTGGCGGCGGCAACGCGATCGACTCTGCCGCTGGGTAGGTCTTGTACTGCGGCGGTCGCTCGCCCCAGTCGGCCACTGCACCGATGGCGTCAAGGACCCCTGGCTTACTCCACTCGTGATACACGACACCGACGTCGGCGCCGCCGGGTATGACCGGCGGCGGGCGCAAACCGCGGCCGGCGAACACCCCGGCGAGGCCGCCAACGCCGAGACCGAGCAGACCACGACGAGACAGCAGGGCTGTTCCTGTCGCACGCCCCACGACGGCGGGCGTGAGCGGCCCCGCGAGCAGGGCGGGCGCAGGCTTGGCGGCGGTCTGCCTGCTGGGCGCGGGGCCGCGGGTCGGGGTTGGCCGGAAGCGGAAGCGCGCGTAGGCAACCATCTTGCGCCAGTTCAGGCAGACATGCGCCAGCGCGAACGCCGTCATGGCGTAGCCGGAGTAGGTGTGCCACGAGAAATCGTTGAGGTCCCATAGATGCGCCACCGTGCCGGTCAGGATCGCGGCCACCGCAACCAGGAACAGCCCGGCGCTGATGAGGTGGTTCAGGTCATGGCGTAACCGTCGCATGCGTGCCTCGAGCGTCGACGTCACTCCCACCGCCAGCATGCCTCACCCCCCCGACGTCCACCGACCGTTCCCACGGCCCAGGTGGTGAGGATCGCCTACCGATTCGGTGCCGGATGCCTACCACCCCGGGTGCGCACCCGGGGTGCAGTCAGCAGCGCATGGTAACGGGTGACTGCGACGGGTCGCGGCTGGGCAGGGTGGCCGCGCAGTCGGCCACCGCCGGATGACAGACGAAGGGCGCGATCCGTGAGCACGATGCAGATGCTGGCGGCGATGGCCGGACACCCCCGGACCGCCGGCGCGGTCACGGTCGTCGATCCCAACCCGCTCAACTGGCTGTGGATCACCTACCACACGGTGGAAGAGCTCGTCCGCGTCACCAAGCAGGGCAAGGTCCGCCCGGCCGCGATGCGGCGCTACCGCTGGATCGACGACCGGACACTGCAGGTGCGCCTGCGTCGCGACGAGCGCTTTGCCGACGGCGAACCCGTGACCGCCGACTCGGTCAAGCGCGCCTTCGACGAGCAGGTGCGCTGGGTGTCACCGCATCCGCCGGGCACGCATCTCAACATCGACCGGCGCACCCGCTGTTCGGTGTCCGGCCCGCACACGGTGCGCTTCCACCTCCCAGAGCCTGACGGGCTGGTGCTGGGCAAGCTGCGGGCGACCCACGTCATGAGCTCGCGCTTCTGGCGGGACCTGGGCTTCGGCTACGCCAGGGACGAAAGCGGCGAAGGCCACTGGTGAGTGATCGACGCGCCGGGCCCGTGGGGCACCGGACCGTTCGTGCTGGCCGAGGGCTATTCGTCGCTGGACACCGAGCAGGCGGTGGTCACCCATGACCCGTTCTCGTGCACCTGGCTGCAACGACAGGACCGGACCCCACGGCTGACCCTGCGAGCCAACCCCACCTACTGGGACAAGCTGCGGGGGCCCCGGCTGCGCGAGGTCGTCTTCCGCAACGACCTGTCAGCCCAGGAAGCCCTGGAGTTGGTCTGCACCACCGAGGGCGAGGTCGACATCGTCACCGAGGTACCCGCGACGGCCGCCGCAAAGGTGCAGCACGGCGAGCACGCCCGGCTGGTCGCCGTGAACCCCGTGCGCGCCCTTGCCGGCGTGATCAACCGCGATGCCGAGGGCCTGCCGCTGCATGACCGGCGGGCACGGCAGGCGCTCAACCTGGCCGTCGACCGCGCTGGCCTGGTTCGTGACGTCTTCGGCGGTCACGCCCGCCCGCTGGCTGGCCTCACGCCTCCGACGCCGCTGACCGCCCCGCACCGCGCCCCCGACCGCCTCAAGCCGTACCCCTACGACCCGCCGGCGGCACGGCAACTGTGGCGGCAGGCGGTCAACGGTCCGCCGCGCGCGCTGCGGCTGGCCACGATGGCCGACTTCGAGGCCACCGCCGGCCGGGTGGCCGACGACCTACGCACCAGTCTCGGCCTCGACGTGGAAGTGATCGTCCTGCGCGGCGATGAGCAGGTGCAGGCGCGCCGGCAGTTGGCGGAGAAGCTGGAGCCGCAGACCTGGGACGTCCTGCTCCTCGAGCAAGGGTCACAGGCGGCCGACACTCCCCCGCTGGAGTTGCACCGTGCCTTCGTCGGGCTGACTGGTGAGTTCCGCGCCGGGCCGGTGCTCGCTGAGTTCGAGCGGCTGTACGCCGACCTCGTCGCTCAGACCGCCCAGGCCAAGCAGGTCATCGCCTGCAACCGCATCGACCGCTACGTCACCCAGGAGGCGCTCGCACTGTTCGTCTGCGCTCCCCAGGTGCTGTACGCCGTCAACCGGCACGTCGACTTCAAGCCGTACGCGACCAGCTTCGAGCTCGTCGACACCTCGGTGACACCGCGGCACTGGTCGCGTCGCTGACGTCACCGGTCATCGCTCATCCGCCCCTCTCCGCAGCCGTGGACGAACGCGGTCTACAGGTCGACGCGCTGGGCCAGGATGACCGTGCGATCCTGCGGCAGACCGAAGTAGCGGCCCGCCGGGGTGGCATTCCGGCTCATGACGGCGAACAGGCGCTCGCGCCACTGCGCCATGCCCGGTCGGTCGGTGACGGCCAACCACTCGGCCCCGAGGATGAAGGCCGCGTCCCGCACCTCGACGGGCAGGCCGTTGCTCGCCTCCTGGCGCAGCGCGCCCGGCACGTCGGGGGTCTCCATGAACCCGTAATGGAGGCACAGCTGGTGGACGCCGGCGCCGAGATCACGCAACTCCGCCCGGCTTTCCGGGGAGACCTTCGGTGTCTCGCCGGTGACGATGGACAGCACGACGACCTGGTCGTGCATGGCGTTGTTGTGCCGGACGTTGGCCATCAGCGCCGGCGGCGTCATCCCTGGGTGGGAGAACAGGTAGACGGCGGTCCCGGGCACCCGTTGGGGCGATGCGGCGTCCGTGGCGAGGTTCTCGACGAAGGTATCGAGAGGGACTCGGCCGCCACTGACCCGCTCACCGACCAGGCCGCGTCCCGTCCTCCAGGTCGTCATCAGCGTGAAGACGCCAGCGGCAACGGCCAGCGGGAACCAGCCGCCGGCGGGGACCTTGAACAGGTTCGCGCCGAGGAACGCCACATCGACGACGCCGAACGCGATGCACAGGGCCACCGCGGGCACCCGTGCCCAGCCGAAGCGCTCGCGCGCGACCACATAGAACAGCAACGTGGTGATCACCATGGTCGATGTGACCGCGACGCCGTATGCCGCAGCCAGCGCGGTCGAGGAACCGAAGCTGATCACGAGGGCGACACAGGCCAACATCAGTCCCCAGTTGACGGCCGGGAGGTAGATCTGGCCGATGGCACGGGCCGAGGTGTGGACAATCCGCATCCGCGGTGCGTAGCCCATCTGTATGGCCTGCATGGTGAGCGAGAAGACGCCCGAGATCAGCGCCTGCGACGCGATCACCGTCGCGGCCGTGGCCAGCAGCACCAGGGGCAGCACGCCCCAGTCGGGGGCGAGCCGGTAGAAGGGGGACTCGATCGCGGCGGGATCGCCGAGCAGGAGCCCGCCTTGGCCGAAGTAGTTCAGCAGCAGCGCTGGTAGCGCGAACGCGTACCAGCCGACCTGGATGGGCCGCTTGCCGAAGTGGCCCATGTCCGCGTAGAGCGCCTCGCCGCCGGTCACCACCAGGAACACCGAGCCGAGGGCGAGGAAGCCCTGAAATCCGTTCTGCAGGAAGAACCGCAGCCCGTACAGCGGGTTGACGGCACGCAGGACGCTGGGTTCGGCAACGATCTGGCCGATGCCGAGAACGGCCAGCACCGCGAACCACGCCAGCATGATCGGCCCGAACAGCTTGCCGATGGTGGCAGTGCCGCGACTCTGGAGGGCGAAGAGCGCGACGATGATCACGACCGCTGCGGGGACCACGAAGTCGGCGAGCGCCGGCGAGGCGATCTCGGTGCCCTCGACCGCGGCCAGCACCGAGATGGCGGGGGTGATCATCCCGTCGCCGTACAGCAACGCGGTGCCGAACAGGCCAAGTAGAATGAGCGTCCAGTGGCCGCCGCCCCGGGGACGGATGAGGGAGGTCAGCGCCAGGATGCCGCCCTCGCCGTCGTTGTCGGCGCGCATCACGAAGACCAGGTACTTGATGCTGATGACGATCACCAGCGACCAGAAGATCAGCGAGAGCACACCGAGGACGTTGCCCGGAGCCACCACAACGCTGTGACCATGGCCGCGGAACGTCTCGCGCATGGCATACAACGGGCTGGTGCCGATGTCACCGTAGACGATGCCCAGCGCCCCGAGCGCCGCCGTCGCCAGGGCTGCCTTGCCGCGGTGCTCATCGCCATCGTCTCGTGTCATCGCCTACAGCCAGCGGTTCCTGCGGAACGCCCGGTACAGCACCACGGCGCCCAACGCCATGATGGACAGGGCCAATGGGTAGCCGATCACCCAGTGCAGCTCGGGCATGTAGTCGAAGTTCATGCCGTAGATCCCCGCGATCATGGTGATCCAGGCCAAGATCGCGACCCAAGCCGTGATCTTGCGCATGTCCTCGTTCTGACGCATCGTGACCCCGGCGACGTTCGCGTCCAGGACGCTGTTGAGCAGCTCGCTGAAGCCGTCGACGTGCTCCGCGGTGCGTAGTAGGTGGTCGTGCACGTCACGGAAATACGGCGCGGTGCTGGGTTCAAGAGACGCGACTTGGCCGCGCGCGAGGCGCTCCAGCGGGCCGCTCAAGGGTGTGACGGCCCTTTGGAAAGCCAGGATCTCGCGCTTGAGCTTGTAGATCCGCTCGGCGTGATTGTCACTGTCTCCGGAGAACACCTGCTCTTCGATCTCCTCGATGTCGACCGCGACGCCGTCCTCGGCGATTTTGTAGTCGTCCACGATCCTGTCAGCCACGGCGTACAGCACGGCGCTGGGTCCGGCCCGCAGCAGGTCGGGCCGTGCCTCCAGGTCTCGTCGCACATCGCCGAGCGCACTGCCGGCGCCATGCCGGATGGTGACCACGAAGTCGGGGCCGAGGAACAGCATGATCTCGCCGACCTCGATGACCTCGGTCGGATCCACGTACCGCACGGTCTTGAGGACGACGAAGACGGTGTCCCCGTAGGTCTCCAGCTTGGGCCGTTGATGTGCGTGGACGGCATCCTCCACCGCGAGCGGGTGCAGGGCGAACTGCTGGGCGACGGTCTCGAACTGCGCTGCCGTCGGCTCGTGCAGGCCGATCCAGACGAAGCTGTCACGGGTGGCAGTGGGGTCGGTTTTGCCCGTCGTTCGTTGTGTCGACCGGCGACTGGCGGCGTGGGCGGTCTCCAGCGCGGATCCCAGCGGTACCGCGCCGGCGCGACGGTGGCCGTTCTCGTACAGCGCACAGTCGACGATGCCAGAGCCGGCAGGGCGCGGCGGAGCCGCGACGATGGGCTTGGCCTCGCTGGGGGCTCGCTGGGTCGCCATGTCAGAAGTCCCCGCCGCCGAAGTCCCCGCCGCCGCCAAAGTCTCCCCCACCGAAGTCGCTGCCGCCAAAGTCACCGCCGCCGGAGTCGCTGCCGCCGTAGTCACCACCGCCGTAGCCCCAGCCGCCGCCCCAGCCGCCGCCCAGCATGGTGCCGATGAGCATGCCGTTGAAAAAGGTCCCGCCGCCGAAACCGCCGTACCAGCCACCGGCCCACGGGCCGTAGTAGGCCGGGGTGTCCCAGTACGGGCGCGAGCGCCCACCGACGGTCACCTGACGTGCCAGCGGTTCCTCGCCCCGCTCGACTCGCACGGCGTCTGCCTGACAGGCGGGCACGGATCGCGGCGCCCCAGCCGCCGGCGTCCATTCGACGTCACGCACCGACGGCCCGTGCGCCGGGTCGAAGAAGCAGGGAGGACGCCGCTCGGGCAGTGGCTGGCCGGCCAGGCGCGCCTGCGCGCAGGCGAGCGCGAATCGGCCTTCCTCCAGGGCTTCGGTGACCGCGGCCAAGTCCGAGGGACGCTTCGCGCGTTCCAGCAGCCCGCTGGCGCGCTGGTATGAGGCCAGCCCCTGCGCGTGGTCACTGCGGGCATCGGGATTGGCGTGGGGCATTGTCAGGGCGGCGTCCAGGTCGTACAGGTCATTGGCCAGCGAGGTGGCGTCCTCCTGCGCGACCTCGTGCACCTCGGCCAGTTGCTCGGCCTCGTTGCGCCGGCGCCGCTGCCGCCGCACCAGCACCAGCCCTCCCCCGCCGAGGAGCAGCAACGGCAGCAGCAGCGAGAAGCCACCACCGGTTGCCGGTGCCTCGCCGCCGGCGTCGGCAGCCGCGGCCGAAGCCAGGCGGCCGACGAAGGCGTCGAGTACCGCCGCCGTGCCCTCGCCGCTGGCTTCAGAAGCCGCGTCGGTGGCCGCCGCGGGAACCGCGCCTGTGGCGAACGGCGTACCGGCCTCGGTCGTCCCCGCGCGCAGCTGGTTACCCACTACGACCGCGTAGGTCCCCGCTCGCCCGACCGACTCGCCCAGCAGCAGCAGCACCTGGTCGGGGTCGCCGCCGGCCTCGTCGACCGCCTCGGCCGGCAGCACGGCGATGTAGACCGGGCCGGCGTCGGCGGAGCGAAGTTGCTCGGCGATCCGTTCCGCGTCCTGGTCTGACAGCGCCGACGCGGCGGCGGGGTCGACGTAGACCGGACTCTGGCGCAGCCCTTCGGCGGCGCGTTCGATGATCGGGCCAGCCTGCGCCGAAGCCGGCGCTGCGCCCGGCAGCAACAACAACGCCGCGGCGACGGCTACCCGCACCCACCACTGACCCGCTCGACGGCTGCCGACCACGGCGCCTCCTTTGTCCAGCACCATCCTGCCCAACTGCGCTGCCACCCGCTGTGGCCGCCGCAGCCGGCCGCGCAACCACCATGGCAGTCACACTATCGTGACCAACCCTTCTATCTGGCGGTGCACGGGGTGCGGTCATCGGGTAGACGCCGACCATGGAACTTCATCACGTCCATCTCGGCGAAGGTCAGCCACTCCTGCTGGTGCACGGCCTCGGCTCGCGATGGCAGACCTGGGACCCGATCCTGCAGGGGCTGACCGCCCAACGCGAGGTCATCGCCGTCGACCTGCCGGGCTTCGGTCAGACGCCACCGCTGAATGGCCCGGTGACGATCGCCACGCTGGCCGAGGCCGTCGCCGGCTTCATCGATGACCACGAGTTGTCGGGCGTCGACCTCGTCGGCAGCTCCATGGGTGCACGACTCGTGCTGGAGCTTGCCCGGCGCGGTGTGGGCGGCACGGCGGTGGCGCTGGACCCAGGCGGATTCTGGAGTCCCGCCGAGTTGCAGTTCTTCCGCATCACCCTTGGCCTGTCGATCCGACTGGTGCGCCTGCTGCAACCGGTGATGCCGCTGCTCGCGGCGAACGCTGTCACCCGCACCGTGCTGCTGGCGCAGCTGTCGGCACGTCCCTGGGCAGTGGACGCTGACCTCGCGCTGCAGGAGCTGCGCAGCTTTGCGCAATCGCCTTCCTTCGACGCGGTGCAGCACGACTTGGTCTACGGGGCCCCGCAACAGGGCGCGCCAGCGGGATCCACGCCCGGCCGAGTCGTGATCGGCTGGGGGCGCAAGGACCGGCTGACCCTTCCCCGTCAAGCCCAACGCGCCACCGAGCTGTTTCCCGACGCGCGCCTGGAGTGGTTCGATAGCGGCCACTTTCCGCACTGGGACTGTCCGCAAGCCACTGTGAAGGTCATCCTCGCCGCCACCGGCTGACCCGGTCAGGCGAACTCAGGCGGCCCCGGGCTGGTCGCCGCCCTCCACCAAGGCGGCAAGGGCTTCTTGCAGCACCTCGAAACGGTCCCCGCCCACCTCTGTCGCCCACGCCTGCTCGAGGGCCCGGATCCCCCGCGCGGCGACCAGGGCGGCGTCGCGCCCGCGCTCGGTCCGGCGGACCACGACCGCACGGCCGTCGGTGGGGTCGTCGGCGAGCTCGACGTAGCCGTGCTCGGCCAGGTACTGCACCAGTTGGCCGAGTGCCTGCTTGGTGACCTGCACGGTCTCCGCCAGCTCGGTGGGCCGGGCCCCTGCGCTCGGGATGAGACTCAGCAGGCGCAGGTGCGAGCCGCGCAGCTCGGGAAAGGCGCGAGCATCGACCAGCCGGGTGAGATCATCTCTCATCCGGCGGTGGGCCATGTCCAGCAGGTAGGCGATGTGCCGAGGGCGATCGAGAATCTCGTCAAGAGACTTGACTTCATTCATCAAGCTACCTTACCATCGCCGCATAGTAAGCAACATTGACTATCTCATCCGGAACAACCATGAGCACTGCGGGAAACGCGCTGCCGGCCCTAGAGTCTGAGGACGTTGCCGCGCTCGTGCGGGCGGCCTTAGACCGACCGAACGCGACGGTAACTGACGTGGCAGTCGAGGCTTGTTCCGAGCCCGTCACCAACCTGATGACGGCCAGCCTGATGCGGGTGGGGGGCCAACTCGCAGACGACCGCGGCTCCACGCACTGGTCATTGTTCGTCAAGACCCTTCAGTCGGCCATCCACTCCCCCGCGTTCGCGCAAATCCCCGCCGAGTTCCATGCACAAGCGCTCGCCCAGTTCCCCTGGCGCGCCGAGGGGCGGGTGTACCGGTCTTCGCTGGCCCGCCATCTGCCGGCGGGATTGCGGATGCCGGCCATCCACCGGGTGATCGACCTTGATGACACGCACATGTCGATCTGGATGGAAGACGTCCCGCTCCTCGAAGCGGACTGGGATCTCGACCGCTACCGGCGTGCCGCGCGGCTGCTCGGCCGCATGGCTGGCCGGCTTCCCGAACGGCGCCTGCCGGCCGACGTGCTGGCCGAACGCAAGGACCTGCGCGAGTACTTCTTCGGCCGGGTCACACACGCTGTACTTCCCGCGCTGCGCGATCCGGCGACGTGGAACCATCCGCTGCTGCGCGAGGCGGTCGACGACCGGCTGCATGACGACCTCCCCGCGCTGGCCGAGGCCGTCCCGCCGTTGCTTGACCGGCTCGACGAGCTTCCGCGGACTTTGGTGCACGGCGACGCCTGCCCGCAGAACCTGCTCACCGCGACGGGTGAGCCGGACACGTTGGTGGCGATCGACTGGACGTTCGTGGGCGTGTGCGCCATCGGCTTCGACTTGGGGCAACTGCTGGCCGGACGCGCGGAGAGTGGCGACCTGGATCCAGCGGCGCTGGCGTCGGTTCACGACGCCATCTTTCCCGAGTACGTCGCGGGTTTGCGTGACGAGAACTGCGCCATCGATGAGGACCGAGTGCGGCTCGGCTATCTGGGTGCACTGCTGATCCGCTCGGGCCTCACGAGCCTGCCGACCGAGCTGCTCGCCGGCGTCGACACCCCCGAGCTGCGCCGGCTGTTTGCACGCAGAGCGCACTACGCCCGCTTCCTCGTGGACCTGGGGCTGGATCTGGCGCGGTCCTTGCCCTCTCATACTTGATTCATACTCAAGCCCTAGGCTCTGCCACGGCGCAACGACCGCGACGGTCGCGACGGGTAAAGGGGACGGGATTGAGGCCGCGGATCGCCATGGTGACGGCAAACGGCAAGGCGACCTTCAACTCGGCGCAGGTGGCGCGCCTGCAGCAGGCCGGCGACACGATGTTTCACACCGCCACCGCGGCGCTGCCGGCGGCGGATCTGGCCTCGCTGCTAGGGCAGGCCGCCTACGCTGGCGTGACCCCGCGCTCCGTGCCGATCCTGTGCGCCGACGTGATCGCATCGCTGCCGGCCAGCCTGCGCGGCGTCGCGGTCTTCGCGACCGGTGTCGACTTCATAGACCTGGCGGCGCTGCACCGGCGTGGCATCACCCTGGCCCACCTGCCGGACTACTCGGCGGTGTCCGTCGCCGAGCACACGATCGGGCTGCTGCTGACGCTGGCGCGGCGGCTGCACCTGAGCCGGGACAAGGGGCTGGGCCGGGTGCCGGAGAGCACGTCCGTCCGCGGCTGGCAGGCGCACGGCCGCTGTATGGGCGTGGTGGGGCTGGGACGGATCGGCTCACGGGTCGCCGCGCTGAGCCAAGCTCTTGGCATGCCGGTGTTCGGCTACGACCCCCGCGGCCACGAGGTAGCGGGCGTGACGCGATGCGACCTTCCCGAGCTGCTGTCGAGGGTCGACGTGGTCAGCCTGCACGCGCCCACGACCTTTGGTGCGGCGCCGCTGCTGGCAGCGGCGCAGATCGCCCGATTACGTCCCGACGCCATCGTGATCAACACGTCGCGGGCACAACTGGTGGACGAGGCCGCCATGGTCGCGGCCGTGCGCGAGCGCCGCGTGGCCGGCTATGCCGTCGATGACTGGCTGCAGGACCGGGCCGCGGCGGCCCGACTGCTGACCGAGGGCCGCATCGTCGAGACGGGCCACACTGCCTGGTACTCCCAGGAGGCACTGGACCGAGGGCTGGACACGTGGGTCGACAACGTCGTGGCGCTGGCCGACGACAGCCCTCGCAACACGATCCGTCCGACGGCCGTGCCATGACCGTCGATCGGCCCATGACCGTCGATCGGCCCATGACCGTCGACCGGCCCATGACCGTCGATCGGCTCCGGCGGCGTGCGGCCGTCGCGCTGGTCGCCGCCGCACCCTGCGCCGCGCTGCTGCTCGCCGCCGCCCGCTGGCCCTCCTACTGGCTATGGCTCGCCCCCGAACAGACCCCTATGACGTTCGTGCAGGCGGCGCTGCTGCTGCTGGCGGCCACCTGCGCTGCCCTGTCGGCCGCGCACGCGACCATGTCTGGCCAGGCTGGAGTCACCGCCCGGCGCTGGAGCGTGCTCGCGGCCGGCTTCTTCGCCCTGATGCTCGACGAGCGCTTCGCCTTGCACGAGCGCCTGCGCGACGGCTACCTGGCCGGCCTCGGGGTGGGGCTGCCATGGGGAGCACCTGGCGACTACCTGCTGGCGATCCTGCTGGTCGCCGGGCTGATCGCCCTGCCGTGGCTGTGGCCCGTGCTGCGCCCCGACCCCTTGGCCCGGGGACTGTTCCTGGTCGCGGTGGCGCTGGCTGGGATCGCGGTGATCAGCGACACCTTCGACGTGAACCGCATGACGCTGGCCACCGAGCGACTGCAGCAGAGCCTCGAAGAGGTGGTAGAGGCAGTGGCCAGCGCCTGCTTCGCGGCGAGCATGGCGGTGGCGCTGCTCCCCCGGCTGTCCCAGCCCGATCCCGCGCTCAAGCAGCGAGAGCGGTAGCGCACCGGATCACGGCACCAGCCGGTAGAGGCGGAACATCCCGGCATCGACGTCGACGATCTCGGTCGAGGTGAAGCCGGCGTCGCTGGCCAACGCGCGTACGGTGTCCGGGCGGATGACCGTGCCGATCGCGGCGGAGGGCTGCTCGGCCATGGCGGCGGGCAGGCAGTGACTGATGCTCCAACCGTACATCATCCGCTCCAGGTCGTCGCCGGGCGCGGTGAAATCATCGGCGACCGCCTCGTCAGCCACGATCAGGCTGCCTCCCGGCGCCAGCGCGCTGCGGCAGGCGACGAGCACCTCGGTGGGGCGGGACAGGTCGTGCAGCGCCTCCAGCAGCAAGATGGCGTCGAACGGGCCGTCTTCGGCCAGCACGCCGGCGTCGGCGAGCACGAAGCGCGCGCGGCTGCCGGCCTCGCACGCGTGCGTCCGCGCCTCGTCCACCGACGCCGCATCGGCGTCGTAGCCGACGACCTCGGCCTCGGGATAGGCCTCGGCCACCGCGATCGTCGACCAACCGTGGCCGCAGGCGACGTCGGCGACGCGGGCGCCGGGTCGTTCCAGCCGTTGCTGCAGCGACGGAATCGCGGGCAGCCAGCTGCCGACCAGATCGGACCGGAAGGCCGGGCGGTTGATGTCACCCTGCCCGCGGCGGAACACCGCGCCGTACCGCGAGTAGGGCACCCCGCCGCCGTCCCGGTAGGCGGCCACCACCTCGTCGAGGGTGCCGGCGATGCCGACCAGCATGTCGGCAAAGGGCGCGACATGGGCAGCGTCGTCGGGATCGGTCAGCACGCCGGCGTGCTCGGCGGGTAACCGGTAGCGGCGCTCGTCGGCAGGCAGGCCTGGATCGTCCACGGTCAGCAAGCCGGCAACGGCCTGTTGTTCCAGCCACTCGCGGGCGTACCGCGGGTGAATCCCCGCAGTGCCGGCCAGGTCAGCGCTGCGCTGTGGCCCGTGGTCGCGCAGTGCTTGGTACAGCCCCAGCCGCGTGCCGAGGTAGACGCTGAACAGTTCCAGCGTGCCGACCGTGGCCGCGAACAGACGCTCGTCGAGGGATGTGGTCACGACTTCCCACCTTTCTTCCGCCCCGTCGCGTGCGTAACGATCCCGCGCCGGCTGCCGTCTTGTCAACATTCGAGGCCGTCACGTGTGCTGCTTGAGCACATTGGCGGTGCCTGGGCGCACCTGCTACCCAGGAGGCATGCGGATCGACGTGGAGCAGCGGGTGTGGGCGCCCGGCCGACGCGTCCTGACGGCGGGACTGGTGTTGACCATCACCCTGGCCGCGTTCGAGGCGCTGGCCGTGGTGACGATCCTGCCGCTGATCGCCGAGGACCTGCAAGGCCTGCGACTGTACGGCTGGGTGACCAGCGCGTTCTTCCTCGGGACGCTGGTGGGCGTGGTTGTCGCGGGACAGGAGGCCGACCGCCGGGGGCCGGCACCACCGTTCGCGGCGGGGCTGGCGGTGTTCGCGGCCGGTCTGGCGCTGGGTGGGGCCGCACCGACCATGGGCCTGCTGGTCGCCGCCAGGGCGCTGCAAGGTCTGGGGGCCGGCGCCTTGACGGCTGTGTCCTACGTCGCGGTGCGCCGCGCCTACCCCGAGGCCGTGCGCCCCCGGGTCTTCGCCATCTGGTCCACGGCCTGGGTCATGCCTGGACTGGTCGGGCCGGCGGTCAGCGCCGAAGTCGCACAGCGGTTGGGTTGGCGCATCGTGTTCCTGGGGCTGTTGGTCGGAGTAGCGGTGTCGGCCCTCCTAACGCTGCCTGCCCTGCGAAAGCTGGGACGCGGCACCGGGGCCGCGGCGCGGATGGCAACAGTCCGCGACGCCCTGCGTGTCGCGGCGGGAACCGGGTTGGTGCTCGCCGGCCTGTTGCGGCCGCAGCCAGTGGTTGCCGCGATCCTGCTGCTGGCCGGCGGTGCCCTCGGCTTCGGACCGCTGCGCCGGCTCCTGCCGGCTGGCACCCTGCGCGCGCGAGGCCATGTGCCCGCCGCGATCGCCAGCCGCGGCTTGTTGACCTTCGTCTTCTTCGGCGCTGACAGCTACATCCCGCTCACCCTGACGTCCGTGCGAGGCCAGTCGGTGCGCGTCGCCGGACTGGTCCTGACCGCATCGACGCTGTCGTGGACCGCCGGCGCGTGGGTCCAGGAACGCCTGGCCGCCCGCTGGTCGCCACGGCACGCGATCACGCTCGGGATGTGCCTGCTGAGCGCCAGCATCGTGGTGGTGGCCTCCGGCCTGCTGGCCACGACGCCGCTGGCGGTCCCGATCGCGGGATGGACGACCGCCGCGTTCGGCATCGGGCTGGCGTACGCGCCCACGTCCTTGGTGGTGCTCGCCCGCGCGCCCGACGGCCAGGAAGGCAGCCTCAGCGCCGCCCTGCAGCTGTCGGACAACCTCGGCGTCGCCATCGGCGCCGGCCTCGGAGGGGCCGCGGTTGCCTACGGCGAGGCGGCGGCGTGGCCGGCGAGCGCCGGCCTGGCGATAGCCTTCGGCTCTTGCCTGCTCGGCGGGGCGCTGGGCATCGCGGTCACGACCCGCCTGCCGTGAACGATCCGGCTACGGGTGCCCGGCGAAACCGACGCCGGGTAACGATTGGCCGTGGCACAGCCGGGTAGACCAGCCGACCACACCCGCCGCGACACGAGGAGCCAACCATGGGTAGCGCCCACAGTCCCGCCGATGACGTCGTCTACGACCTTGTCAGCATCCAGTACCACGCCCTGCAGGCCGCCGAGCTGTACGACAAATACGCTCAGGATGCCGAGGGCCACGACGATGTAGTGGCGTTCATCCGCTCCTGCCAGGAGCAGGACGGCCAGCGGGCGATTCGCTGCCACGAGTTCCTTGGCGCGCTGACCAAAGACACCGGCCTGTCGTCCTGACCGACCGCCACCCACCACCGCGGCGGGTGCGCGTTCGGACATCATCGCCCGCTACCGCACCCGCATCGCCGCCGCCAGCCGTCCTCATGTAGCGAAGCGGTAGGACACACGATCAGTCCTCATGTAGCGAAGCGGTAGGACACACGATCAGGAGCGTCTGGATGCAAGCACAGATCACGCTGTCGGTGGACGGCGAGCAGCGGTCGTTGACCATCGACACGCGGACGACCCTGCTCGACGCGCTCCGCGAGCGGCTCGGCGTGACCTCGCCAAAGAAGGGCTGTGACCACGGCCAGTGCGGTGCCTGCACGGTGCTGCTGGACGGCCGCCGTGCAAACACGTGCCTGGCCTTGGCGGTGGCCCACGACGGTGCCCGGATCACCACCGCCGCCGGTCTGGAGGACGGCGATAACCTGCACCCACTGCAGCAGGCCTTCATCGACCACGACGGCTTTCAGTGCGGCTACTGCACGCCCGGCCAGATCTGTTCCGCCGTCGGTATGCTCGACGAGTTCGAGGCCGGCCACCCGAGCCACGTCACACAAGACCCGACCGGCCCGCAGCAGCTGGACGACGACGAGATCCGGGAGCGCATGAGCGGCAACCTGTGCCGCTGCGGCGCGTACGCCAACATCGTCGCGGCGATCCGGGCGGTGGCGCCGTGATCCCGTTCGACTACCAGCGCGCGGCGGATGGCGCCAGCGCGGTCGCCACCGTGACTCGCCGGCCCGGCGCGGCGTTCCTCGGCGGCGGCACGAACCTGGTCGACCACATGAAGCTCGGCGTGGCCGACCCGGACCTGCTCGTCGACGTCACCCGGCTGCCCTACGACGCGATCGAGCAGCTCCCCGGCGGCGGCGTGCGCATCGGCGCGACGGTCCGCAACAGCGACCTGGCCGCCGACCCGCTGATCCGCTCCCGCTACCCGGTGCTGTCCGAGGCCCTGCTCGCCGGCGCGTCCGGTCAGCTGCGCAACCTGGCGACCACCGGCGGCAACCTGCTGCAGCGCACCCGCTGCGTGTACTTCCAGGACGTCACCACGCCGTGCAACAAGCGCCAACCCGGAGCGGGTTGCTCGGCGATCGACGGCTGGACCCGCAACCACGCGATCCTCGGCGCGTCCGAGCATTGCGTGGCCACCCATCCCTCGGACATGGCCGTGGCGATGGCCGCGCTCGACGCCGCCGTCGTGGTGCTGGGCGCGGATGGCGAGCGCAGCATCCCGCTGGTGGACTTTCACCGGTTGCCCGGCGACGAGCCGCAGCGCGACACCGTGCTCGAACACGGCGAACTGATCACGGCCGTCGACGTGCCGGCGCTGGGATTCGCAGTCAGGTCGGCCTACCGCAAGGTGCGCGACCGCGCCTCCTACGCCTTCGCGCTGGTCTCGGTGGCAGCGGCGCTGGACATCGACGGCGGCGTGGTTCGCGACGGGCGGGTCGCCCTCGGGGGGGTGGCCCACAAGCCGTGGCGGGCAACTCGTGCCGAGGAGCGGCTCCGCGGCGCGCCGGCAGACGACGCGACGTTCGCCGCCGCCGCCGACGCCGAGCTCGCCCAGGCGCGACCCTTACGCGACAACGGCTTCAAGGTGGCGATGGCCCGCAACACGCTGGTCGCGGTGCTGCGCGACCTGGCAGCGCGCGACCAGGGCACGAAGGACCGACCATGACCGAGCCGCTGCGGCCGCGCGCGATCGGCACATCGCTGGCACGCCTTGACGGGCGCGCCAAGGTCACCGGTACCGCCATCTACGCCTTCGAGCAGCCGCTCGAGCGAGCGACCTACCTGCACCCGGTCCAGGCCACCATCGCCCGTGGCCGGGTCACGGCCGTCGACACGGCGACGGCCGAGGCGCTCGACGGGGTCGTGGCCGTGCTGACGCACGTCAACGCGCCGCGGCTCGCCAGCACCGACGACGCGGAGCTCGCCGTACTGCAGTCCGACGAGGTCGCCTTCCGTGGCCAGTTCGTCGGCGCCGTCATCGCCGACACCCCCGAGGTCGCCCGGCACGCGGCCAGCCTCATGGGCGTCTCCTACGACGAGCAGCCCTACGACGTGCAGTTGCGCGCCGACCGCGACGACCTGTACGCACCGGAGGTGGTCAACCCCTCCTTCCCGACCGACACCGACGACGGCGACGTGGATGCCGCGCTGGAGTCGGCCGCGCTGACGGTCGATCAGACCTACTCCACGGCGATGCAGCACAACAACCCGATGGAGCCGCACACCACCGTCGCGATCTGGAACGACGACGGCCTCACCCTGTACGACTCCACGCAGGGGGTGCACGCCGTCCGCACGACCGTCGCCCCGGTGTTCGGGCTGGACCCCGAGCGGGTCAGGGTGATCGCCCCCCACGTCGGCGGCGGCTTCGGGTCTAAGGGCATGCCGCATGCGCACGTCGTCCTCGCCGGCTTGGCCGCCCAGGTGACCAGCGGCCGACCCGTGAAGCTGGCCTTGACTCGCCAGCAGATGTTCAGCCTCGTCGGCTACCGCACACCGACGATCCAGCGGGTGCGCCTCGGCGCCGACAGCGACGGGCACCTGGCGGCGATCGCCCACGACGTCGTCGAGCAGACCTCGAAGATCAAGGAGTTCGCCGAGCAGACCGCGGTCTCGACCCGGACCATGTATGCCTCGCCGAACCGTCGGACCAGCCACCGGCTGGCCGCTCTCGACGTGCCGGTGCCGTCATGGATGCGAGCACCCGGCGAGTGTCCGGGGATGTTCGGTCCCGAGGTGGCGATGGACGAGCTGGCCGTCGCCTGCGGCATCGACCCCATCGAGTTGCGCGTTCGCAACGAGCCGGCCACCGACCCCGAGTCGGGCCTGCCGTACTCCAGCCGTAACCTCGTCGGCTGCCTGCGCGAGGGAGCGCGCCGCTTCGGCTGGGACCGGCGTGACCCCACGCCCGCTGCCCGGCGCGACGGCGGCTGGCTGGTCGGCACCGGGGTGGCGAGCTCGACCTATCCGGCCTACCGCCAACCTGGCTCGGTGGCCAACATCCGCTCCGGCCCCGACGGGCGCTTCACGGTGCGCATCGGCGCCGCCGACATCGGCACCGGCACCTGGACGACGCTCACCCAGATCGCCGCCGACGCGCTCGACGTGCCCGTCGAGGCCGTCGACCTGCAGATCGGCGACTCCGCCCTGCCGATGGCCACCGTGGCCGGCGGGTCGTCGGGCATCAGCAACTGGGGCTCGACGATCGTCGGGGTGGCACGGGCCTTCCGCGACAAGTACGGACCCGATCCCGCCGACGGCTCCGAGACCGAAGGTGAGACACCGGACAACCCGGCCAGCGAGCGCTTCGCAATGCACGCCTTCGGGGCGCAGTTTGCCGAGGTTCGCGTGCACGCCGACACCGGCGAGATCCGGGTGCCCCGGCAGCTGGGGGTCTTCGCCGTGGGGCGGATCATCAACCCACGTACGGCCCGCTCCCAGTTCATCGGCGGGATGACGATGGGCCTGTCCATGGCGCTGCATGAGCACAGCGTCATGGATCCCAGTAGCGGCCATGTCGTGAACCACGACTTTGCCGAGTACCACATCGCCACCAACGCCGATGTCGGCGACATCGACGCCGTCTGGCTCGACGAGCATGATCCACACCTCAACCCCATGGGCTCCAAGGGCATCGGCGAGATCGGCATCGTCGGCGCCGCCGCCGCCATCGCCAACGCCGCCTATCACGCCACCGGGACACGCGTCCGGGACCTGCCCATCACGGCGGATCGGTTCCTGCCATAGACAACGCGTACAACAGCAGGTCTGCGTCCTACCGCTTCGCTACATGGGGACTGCCTTGTGTCCTACCGCTTCGCTACACGAGGACTCGACGAGTTGCGTGAACGGCGCATGACCGGGTATGAACCCACTGCAGACCGCAACGACGGGAAGCTGATGATGACCAGCGCGCAAGCACGAGAGGTCCTGGGTGTTCCCGGGTCGTGCGACCCCGCCGTCATCGACGCTGCCTTCCGGCTTCGGGCCCGCCACAGTCACCCTGACCACGGCGGTTCGGTGGAGCAGTTCCGCCGAGTCGTCGAAGCCCGGCAGACGCTGGCCGCTCCGTCACCACCCCCGCTGATCGTCATTCACCAGCCGCCTTGGTGGCGTCTGATCCTCGCCGCGCTGTCCGCGCGGCTGCGTGTGCAGCGGGCGGCGACGCCGCGCGTGCACTGACTCAAGTCCCGCTGGAGGGGTCATGTCCACACCTCGCTTCGCCATCATCGTCGGCCTCGTCATCGGGGCGGTCTGGGCCTTCACCGGCTTCGACGGCGCCCTGTTGACCGGGTTGCTCGGCCTCATCGGGTACGTCGTCGCCTTGGTGGTGCAAGGCCAAATCGACATCACCGACCCGTTCGGTCAACGGGACCGCAACAGTTCGACCCTGTAGACCCTCGCTACCACACAAGGAGCTTGTCATGTCCGATCCTTCCTCCACCCAGCCCGTTGGCTCCAGCAGCCGCAGTGCTTCGACGCCCAGCAGCCCGTCGTCAAGCTCTTCCAGCTCGTCGTCGGCCGGGTCGCAGATGGCCAAGCTGCAGACCGAGCACGGGACCACGACCATTGCGGACTCCGTGGTGGCCAAGATCGCCGCACTTGCCGCCAAGGAGGTCGAGGGAGTCGCCGACCTCGGTGGTGGCGTCGGCAGCGCCATGGGTAGCGTCGTCGGGCGCATCCGCGGCTCCGAGCACCAGACCTCAGGCGTCGGCGTCGAGGTGGGCGCGACGCAGGCCGCGGTCGACGTGACGATGAAGGTGCTGTACCCGGCCTCGCTGCACCAAGTGGCCGAAGCCGTGCGCGGCAACGTCATCGACCGCATCGAGTCGATGACCGGCCTGGAGGTCACGGAGGTCAACGTGACCGTGACCGATCTGTCATTCCCAGGGGGCCAGGGCCAAGGCGAAGACCAGGAGTCGAGCCAGCCCGAGCCCCCGCCGCCAAGCCGCGTGCAGTAGCCATGGAGTCCGGTGCCGCCTCGCCCATCGCCGTGGCTCGGATCGTCGCCACGGCGGTGGAGACGACGCCGGGCATCGTCTCGCTGCACACCGGGGCCGTCGGGGAGATCGCCACCTACGGCGGCGGGACGAAGGTCGGTGGTGTGGTGGTGCGACGAGGCGAGCAAGCACCGGTGGACGTCCACGTCGTCGCTACCTTTGGCCGTTCCCTGAATGCCCTTGCCGAGGACATCCGCGGCCGGGTGGCACAGCGGCTGGGCGCTGAGCTACCCGCCGCGGCGGCACGACCAGTCCACGTGCACGTCGCCGACGTGTCCAGCGAGCCATCCGGCGCGCTGACGATGGGCGCGCCATGACGGTGGTCAACCGCATGCTGGCACTCGTCGTGGGGCTGGCGCTGCTGGCCGCCGGCATGGTGACCGTCACCGAGGTCGTAGCCGCTCGCCTCGGCAGGCCGCCGTGGGTGGTGCCCACCACCGTGTGGGATCAGACCCTGGGCGCACTGCATTGGGACGATCCCTCGGTTGTGTGGGTACTCATCGGCACGCTCGTGATCGGTCTGCTGCTGCTGTTGCTGGAGTTGTGGCCGCACCGGCCGCAGGTGCTGGCGTTGCAGCAGGCGTCGCCGGACATGACCGCCGCGGTGGACCGCCGCGGGCTCCAAGAGCATCTGCGCCAGGTCATCGTCGAGGACCCAGCAGTGACGACAGCCCGTGTGCAGGCCGGGAAGCGAAAGGTCGCCGTGGAGGCCGCGGTGCCGCCATCCGAGGACACCGCAGCGGTGCGGCAGCGGCTGCACAGCCGGTTGACCGAGGCGCTTGAGCGTTTGAACTTGCAGCGGCCTGTGCGCCCGACGGTCCGGCTCAACCGTGGTGAGGAGCGGGTCCGGTGATCGATCGTGTCGACCGGTTCGTGCTGTGCGTGCTGGCGCTACTCCTGATTGCCATCGGCGTCGTCGGCCTGTTGGCGGCGACCGGGGTGCTGACGGTGAGCGATCCCAGCACGCTGTACTCCTCGCTGACACAGACCACAGTCACGGTGACGTGGTGGTGGATCGCGGCCATCGCGCTGGGCGTGGTGCTGGCCCTGCTGGGACTGGTGCTGGCGCTGCGCCAGCTGACACGCCCGGGTGGGCCCCCACTGGAGACAATCGTCGTTGACCAAGCACAACGGGGTCGCACCATGGTCCGGGCCCGCGCGGTCGCCAGGGCGGTGGAGCAGGATCTGGCGCGCCTGCCCGGTGTGGTGGGAAGCCGGGTGCAGCTGCTCCCCAACGGCACCCCCGTGCGCTTGCGGGCGGCATTGGATCTGCGGTCCGACGCTGACGTCAACGAGGTCCGCTCCCGCGCGACGCAGCCGTTGGAGCGTGCCACCGATAGCCTCGGATTCGATCGGGTGCCCACCGAACTGTGGCTGCGCCACACCGCACAAGCCCCTCCTCGAGTTCGCTAACCAAAGGGTCCCGCGACTTTGTCGCCGTTGTGGCGACGACAAAAGTCGCGGGACCAGTGTTGCGATGCCAGCTCGAACGGTCAGTCCTGCGCGTCGGCGAAGCTTCGCCGAGCCTCCATGGCAGTGTCCGGGTTGTCGCTGAAGAGGCCGTCGACGCCCAGTTCGAAGAACCGCTGGTACTCGGCGAACGCGTTGCCGTAGTCGTCGGGAGCGCCACTGCTGCGGTAATCCGCCGGCAGGAAGGTGTTCTCGTTGCGGAACGTGTAGGGGTGCACCAGCAGCCCAGCCGCGTGCGCGTCGTCCACCAGCGAGGTGGGCTCCTGCAGGAAGCCGCCGGGATCGCGGGGGATGATGCGGTTCTTGTCGGGTCCGATCGCATCGGCGTAGCGGGCCACGCGGCGCAGGCCAGCCGGCGTCACGAGGTCGTCGTAGGTCTGGTCGCTGCCGGCGGCAACGCGGTCATACGGCGCGCCGCTGCCAGGGATGAGTTGCACGAGCGGCACCTTTACAACCTTGTCGAGTTGCCGCAGGTTGGCCGTCTCGAACGACTGCACGAACACCGCTGCCTTGCGCCGGTCGAGGCCATTGCGGCGCAGCGCACGCACCAGCGGCTCTTCCAACGACAGGCCGATGCTGTCGAAGTAGGTCGGGTGCTTGGTTTCCGGATAGATGCCGATGGTGCGGCCGCGGCGTGAGGCGCGCTTGGCAAGGTTGATGACCTGCTGGAACGTCGGGATCAGCTCGCGGCCGTTGTAGAGGGTGTTGCGCTGGCGGACGTCCGGGATGCGTTCCTTCGCGCGCAGGGTGCGCAGCTCGCGGAGGGTGAAGTCCTCGGTGAACCAGCCGGTCAGCGGCCTGCCGTCGATCATCTTGGTGGTGCGCCGGTCGGCGAACTCGGGATGCTGGTCGACGTCGGTCGTCTGGCTGATCTCGTTCTCGTGGCGGGCGACGAGGATGCCGTCGGAGGTCGAGACGAGATCCGGCTCGATGTAGTCGGCGCCCAGCCGGATGGCCAGCTTGTAGGAGGCCATGGTGTGCTCGGGACGGTAACCGCTGGCTCCCCGGTGACCGATCACGAGCAACGAGGCATCCTTCGGTCGAGGTCGGTGGCCAACCCGACGCGCCGGTTGGGCAACCGCGGCGGTCGACAGCAGCAAGGTGACGACAGCCGTCGTCACCAGCAGCTTCAGGGTACGTGGGTGCATCTGGGGGGCTCCTTGCTGGTCCGAGCACCGGCGGTCGCCAGTGCTGCAGCACAGTCAAGGAGCGGTGCGTAACCGATCGCTTTCCGGACAGCGAACCCGTGACGTCGGAGGCGTGAAACGTCCAGACCGAGCCGCGTCACCCCCGTGCGACGGTCCTCTATCTCGCGACGGCCCCGATCTCTCGCGACGGCCCCTATCTATCGGGGTGATCGGCGCCGGCCCTTCACGGCCCCTATCTATCGGGGTGATCGGCGCCGGCCCTTCACCGCCTCAAACAGGCGCTTGAGCAAGCTCAACTTGACGATGCCGGAGATGAGGCCCATGGAGCCATCCCTTTCGCTGGTTGGCTCATACCTTCCCGCCGCGACACGCCGCTACGCTCTCGCGCAGCATGGTTACCGACCCGCGACCGCGGCCGACCTCGCGGAAGCCGCGTGCGGCATAAAGGACGCGGGCGGGGTTGGCGGTCTCGACGCTGAGGGAGACGGCGGTGACCCCGCGATCCGACCCGGCCTGGACCACGGCCTCCAGCAGTACAGAGCCGACGCCGCGGCCTCGCCATTCCCCCACGACGGCGATCGACAGCTCAGGTACGTCCGGCGCGACGAAGCCGTAGCCGGGATCGTCGGCTGTAAAGCGACGGAGCCACGCGGCGCCGACCGGCTGGCCGCTGACCTCGGCGATGACGCCGACGTCGTCCGGCCTACCCCACCCATCCAGGTAGTGCGCTAGCTGCGGGTCGGCCAGCACCTGCGCTGGCGTGAGGCGGGGCCGCTGCGGATCCCACCCGGCGGCCTCGGCGAGCATCTCGGTGAGGAAGGCCCGGTCGTCCCCGGTGGCGAAGCGAACCTCGAGGTCGTCAGCGGCGTGGGGCGTCATTGCCGGCCGTGCCACAGCGCCGCGGTCGTGACGGGGTCGAAGACCTGCAGCAGCCGGGTCTGCACGGTCAGCTCAACGGTGCTTCCCGGGGCAGGTGCCGTGCCAGGGTCGAAGCGGGCGCGGACCTCGGCCCCCGCGACGTCGGTCACCACCTGGTCATAGGCGCCAAGCCGCTCGACCCGCCGGACGGTCGCCGGCAGCCGCTCGTCGACGGGATGCCCTGGCGACGCCGCTGCGTCACCGAGCTGATGGGGACGCAGTCCCAAGGTCACCGCCGAGCCCACATGGGACCGCAGCGTCCCTGGCAGCCCTCCCGGTAATCGCAGCCGCCGGCCGCCGACAGCGAACCACGCCAGGCCGGCGGACTGCTCGAGCCGCGCGGATAGAAAGCTCATCCCGTCCAGCCCGGCGAAACCGGCCACGAACTGATTGACGGGACGGTCGAGGAGCTGTTGGGGCGTCCCGACCTGTTGCAGCAACCCGTCGCGCAGCAATGCGACCCGGTCGGCGAGGGACATCACCTCGGCTTGGTCGTTGGCGACGTACAGGGTCGTGACGCCCGTTCCCTTGACGTAGCGGTGCAGCTCGGCGCGTACGCGCACCCGCTCGGCGGCGTCCAGCGCCGACAGCGGCTCGTCGAGCAGGAACACCCGTGGTACGCGGGCGGTGGCCCTGCCAAGGGCGGCGCTCTGGCGGTGTCCGGCCGACAAGACCCTGGGCAGGCGGTCCAGCAGCCGGTCGATGCCCAGCACGCGCGACTCCGCGGCGACCCGCTGCTCGGTCTCCGGCCGTGGCGTCCCCGACATCCGCAAGGCGAACCGCAGGTTGTCGCCCACGGTCATGTGCGGGTAGAGCGTGTGCTGTTGGGTGACCAGGGCGACGTCGCGGTGTCGGGTCGGCAGGTCATTGACGATGTCGTCGCCGATCGTGACGGTCCCCGTGGTGACCGGCTCCAGTCCGGCGATCACGCGAAGCGTGGTGGTCTTCCCGCAGCCCGACGGTCCGGTGATCATCATCAGCTCACCGTCGGCCACCTGCAGGCTCAGCCGCGACAGCGCCTTGGTGCCGTCAGCGTGCACCCGGCTGACCTCGTCGAGCACCACTCGCGCCATACCTCTAGGCCGTGTCCGGGGTCACAGCCACGGGCAGGCGCAGGCAGAAGCGGCTGCCGCTGGGCGCGTTGGGTTCGTACCAAGCCTCGCCGGCCTGGGCCTGCGCCAGCTGACGGACGATCGCCAAGCCCAAGCCGGTGCCGTCGATGCTGGTCGCCTTGGCGCGACGGCTGCGCGCGAACCGTTCGAACAGGTGCGGCACGAACTCCTCGGAGACCCCGGTGCCGCGGTCCTCGACGCAAATCTGCACCCGGCCTTGTGCAACGGTGGCAACCACCGTCACCGGCGGCTTGCCGTAGCGCAAGGCGTTGGAGACGTAGTTGACCAGGATCTGGCAGAGCCGATCGTTGTCGGCCGTCACCCACAGCCCCTTCGGGCAGGCGTTGCGTACGTCCGCGGCTGCCTGCCCGTTGTTGGTGATCGCGTCGTCGACGGCGGGCGCGAGCTCCACCGGCCCCAGCACCACCGCCAGCTTGCCGGCCCGTGCAGATGACAGGGTCAGCAGGTCCTCGACGAGGCTGTGCAGGCGGTTGCCCTGGCGCTCGATCATGCTCACGAAGCGGCGACGGCTGTCGTCGGGCAGGACGTCCCAGCGATCGGTGAGCAGCGAGGTGTAGCCCAGGATCGTCGTCAGCGGTGTGCGCAGCTCATGGTTCGTCATCGCCAGAAAATCCTGCGTGACCTTGTTGGCGGCCTGCAGGTCCGCGTTGGCGCCGGCCAGCTCGCCGGCGTACGCCTCCAGCTCGGCTCTCGCCCGCTCTACCTGATCGCGTTCCATGACGAGACTGGAGGCCATCGCCCCGGCCACCGCGGCGATGATGAAGCCGACGCCCATGCGAAACGAAATCGACGTCAGCAAGACGTCGTTGCCGTAGGCGGCTTGCCCGTACACCTCGCGAGCGGCGTAGATCACCGCGACGATCGTCATCGTCACCAGGGCACCCCGCAGCCCGAAGCGGATCGCTCCCTCCAGCGGCAGGACATAGAGGATGGCCCAGATCGCCGTGTCGGGATCGAACGTGTACACGAACACCAGCCCCGTCACAACGGCGGTGTCCAGCAGCAGCGAACAGGCACCGAGCCTGCCAACGGCGGGCAGTGAGGTGACGCGTCGCGAGGCCAGCTGCACCGCGGCAGTGCCGACGGCGAGCACGCCGAGCAGCGCGAAGGCAGCGGGAAGGATGCCGGCGGGGTACGGCGAGTAGTAGGTCATCACCTGCACGAACCCGAAGAGGATGGCCCCCACGCGGACGCGCTGCATCAACCGCTCGACGCGCAGTGCCCGAGCGAGTCTGGCGCCCGACGCGTCGGCGGAAGTGGGCGCACGCGTTGCTGCGGTTGCTGCCGCCGGCCCCACTTCGTCAGCCATCCCGTCCCTCGTCACCCGGACCCGCCGGTCGCGCCCCTCAGGCGCCGCAGCTCCGCGCTGAGGTTACGACGAGCTTTGGCCTCCCACCGCTGTACGGCCGTCGCCGTGGTGAAGATCCGCGGGCGCGACAGCATGCCGGTGATGAACTGGGCGCGTCCGGCGTCGAAGCGCGGTGCTGGCAGGAAGGCGTACTCGGCGCGCACGGCCGCGGCATAGGCGACGTAGACCGGTGCGGGGGCGGCCAGGATGCCCAGGTCTGCGTCCACCAGAACCGCGGCGTCGTTGGCCTCCGCGGCGTGGTCGGCGGTGGCCAGCACCAGGTCCACCACATGCCGGCGGTGCTGCTCGGCGACCCCGAGGCCGGCGAGCACCGCGGCCGCCAGCGACGCGCTGCGGGCCTCGTTGTCGGCCGCGCCCGGCTGGTAGACCGCGTCGTGGAACCATGCGGCGGCCGCCAGCTCCCCGGGATCGTCCACCCTCTCGCCACAGTCGTGCAGCCACTGCGTGCTGGTCAACACCGACCGCACGTGACCGATGGTGTGGTAGCGCCGTTGCGGCTCGGCGTAGCGGCGCCGAAGGTCGGCCAGCGCAGCGGTCGCGTCACGGGTCGCGCCCAGCTCAGTTATCGCCTGCGACCATCGCTGCGCGTCGTCCATCCGGCCTCCTGCCGGCAGCGATCGGGCCGTCCGCTCTGCCCTCCTGCCGGCGCTTATCGGGTCGTCGACCCTGGTGTTGGGGCTATGGTGCCGAGTAATGGCGATCCTCGTCGACCGGGCCATCTGGCGCTGGCGCGGCCGGCGCTGGGCGCACCTGGTCAGTGACAGCGGCTACGCCGAGTTGCACGCCTTCGCCGACCGGCTGGAGCTGCGCCGCGAATGGTTCCAAGGCGACCACTACGACGTGCCGGAGGCGGTGCGCGCCGAAGCCGTGCGGCTCGGCGCGGTCGCCGTGGGGTCGCGCGAGCTGGTTGTGCGGCTGCGCGACGCCGGCCTCCGCAAGCCTCATCGTGATCAGCACCTGCCTGCAGAGGGTCCAGCTGCGTGAACGTGCCCGAGCACATCGTCTGCGTCGACTGCGGCGGTCGCTGCCATCTGCTCAGCAGGCCTCGACCCGACGAGGGCTTCTCACCCGGCGACATCGTCGCGTATCGCTGCGAAGACTGCCTGGATCGCTGGGACCTGGCGCTGCCCGACGAGGACGCCGGCGGCCAGTGATCCTCAGACGGGGGTAGACGGCCGGCGCCGGTTGTGGGTCACTGTGCAGACACAGCACGGTGCGGTTGACACTCGACGAAGGGCCCGGCATGGACGCCACACAACCCGCGCTCACACAGCAAGGCGCACAGATGGGCGACGACCAGGCGGTCGCCATTGTCCGCGGGCGACGCTCCGACCTGCGTGCCGCGCTCATCGCCGCCGAGGCCGCCATCGCCGCCCCGATCCCCGGGCGGTCGGTGGACTGGGCCACCCGGGTGCGCACGGCGCTGGCGCAGCTGCGGGTGGCGTTCTCCGAACACGTGGTCACCGCCGAAGGACCCGACGGGCTGTTCGCGCAGCTGGCGGTGCGCGCCCCGCGGCTGTCGAATGCCTGCCAGAACCTCGGCGACGAGCACGCCACCATCACCGAGGCCCTCACCAAGGCCGAGGGCGCGCTGACGGGGCCGCCCGAGGAGGTGCGCGAGGCGGTCCTGACGGTACTCGCGCTGCTGGCCCGCCACCGCCAGCGGGGCGCGGACCTGATGTACGAGGCCTATGCGGTGGACATCGGCGGCGAGGACTGATCACCCAGCAACTGGTCTGCCAGCAGCCGGCGCACCGCCGGCAGAGTGGCGCGTAAGGCCCTGCTCCGGTGCGAGATCACGTCCTTTGCCGGCGCGGTCATCTCCGCCGTGGTCTGGCGCTGACCGGCCGGCTGGAAGATAGGGTCGTAGCCGAACCCGTTCTTGCCGCGAGGAGTCTCGGTCAGCGTGCCGTCGACGGTCCCCTGTGCCGTCCACTCGCCGCCGTCAGGTGCAACCAGCGCGGCCACGCAGACGAACCGCGCCGTGCGGTCGGTCACTCCCCGCATCCGTTGGAGGACCAGCGCCAGGTTGGCATCGTCGTCGCCGTGGGCGCCCGCGTAGCGCGCCGAGCGAACCCCGGGGTCCCCGTCCAGCGCAGCGACCTCCAGACCACTGTCGTCGGCGATGCACGGCAAGCCACAGGCGCCAACCGCGGAACGGGCCTTGAGCAGCGCGTTGTCGGCAAAGGTGGCGCCGGTTTCGTCGACATCGGGCACTCCCAGCTCGTCCGCGTCGAGCAGCCTGACGCCGGCCAACGCGGGATCCGCGGCCAGGATTCGACGCAGCTCGGCGACCTTGCCCTGGTTGCGGCTGGCCAGGACCAGCCGCGCCGTCACGCCCCCTCCACCGCCGCCTGCTGCACCTTGAACAGGGCACGGCAGCCGTCGGTCGCCAGCTCCAGCATCCGGTCGAGCTGCGCGCGGCTGAACGGGTCGTGCTCAGCGGTGGACTGCACCTCGACGAACCGCCCGTCACCGGTCATGACCACGTTGCAGTCGGTGTCGGCGACGACGTCCTCGGCGTAGCACAGATCCAGCATCGGCTCCCCTGCGACAACGCCGACGCTCACGGCGGCCAGCGGGGTCATGGTCGGCCTGGAGGGCCGTAGGCCACGGCGGACCATCTCGTCGATCGCCAGCGCCAGTGCCACCCACGCCCCGGTGATGGCGGCCGTGCGGGTGCCACCGTCGGCCTGCAGGACGTCGCAGTCGACCTGAATGGTGTGCTCGCGCAGGTCGGCGAGATCGACTGCGGCCCGCAGAGAGCGCCCGATCAGCCGCTGGATCTCGTGGGTGCGGCCGCCGACGCGGCCCCGCGTCGACTCGCGGGCCGTGCGCTCGCTGGTGGCGCGGGGCAGCATCGAATACTCGGCGGTCACCCAGCCCAGTCCCGAGCCCTGCCGCCAGCGGGGAACGCCGGTATCGAGGCTGGCCGCGCACAGGACCTGGGTGCGACCGAAACTGACCAGCGCCGAGCCTTCGGCGAACTCCTGCACCCCCGTGCGGACCGACACCGGCCGCAGAGCGTCGTTGCTGCGCCCGTCGCTGCGCGTCACAGCTCGATCGAGAACATGTCGTTGGCCACCAGGACCTCCCCGTCGTAGTTGGCCGCGGCTTCGGCGGCGACCTCGGCCGGGTCGTTTGAGGGGATGACGTGTGTCACCAGCAGCCGGGCGGCGCCCGCGTCCGCGGCTTGCCGGCCGGCCTCGGCGCCGGTCATGTGGATGCCGGAAGGTAGCGGACGGTGCCGCTCCAGCCAGGTCGCGTCGCACAGAAACAGGTCGGCGTCGCGGGCGGCCTCGGTCAACGCCGGTGTGGCGGCGCTATCAGCGCTGTAGGCCACGACCACGCGGTCGGTGGCGACGCGGAGCGCCAGCGTCTCGACGGGATGGTTGGCGCGGAACAGGTCCAGGGTCAGCGGTCCCAGCTGCAAGCGGCTCCCCGCCGAGGCGGCGTGGAAATGCAGGCGGTTGGCGAACTCGCCGTCGTCGTTGACCACCTGCGCCAGGTGCCGCTGCGCCCCGCCCGGCGCGTAGACGGGCACCGAGAGCGGACCGTCGGGGTGGAAGCGCAGCGTGTAGTACAGGCCGTACAGGTCAGAAAAGTGGTCGGGGTGCAGGTGGCTGATCAGCACCGCGTCGATGTCGGCGACGTCCCAGCGCTGCTGCAGGTTGCTCAGCGAACCGTTGCCGCAGTCCACCAGCAGCCGGTAGTCCGGCGTTTCCAGCAGGTACGACGAGCACATGCGCGCTGGCCCGGGGTGGGTGCCGGCACAGCCGAGCACCGTCAGCCGCAGGCTCAACGACTGCCCCCACCGCGGGCTGCGGCGGCGCGGCCCGCGACCGGCACCGGCTGGGAGACGCCGGGCACCCGGCGTTCGACGTCCACGGCCGTCAGTCGTGGGCCTAGGAAGCGGGCGCCGAGCTGTGCGAACGACGCCGGGGCGCCGCTGGCGACGAAGCGGTGACCGGCGCGGACCGGCTCGCCGTGGGCCAGCGCCTGACGGTCGACCAGGTCGACGAACACCCGGCGGGCGGTCTCCTCGGCCGAGGACACCAGCACCACACCACGCCCCATGACGTAGGTCAGCACCCCCGTGAGCAAGGGATAGTGCGTGCAGCCAAGGATGAGTGTGTCAACACCCGCGGCCACCATCGGGCCCAGGTAGTCCGCGGCGACGTCGAGGACGTAAGGGTCGGTCGTGCGGCCCTGTTCAACCAGCTCCACGAAGCGTGGACACGCCTGGCTGAAGACCTTGACGTTAGCGGCGACCTCGGCGACCGCCCGGTCGTAAGCGCCCGACGCCACCGTGCCGACCGTGCCGATGACGCCGATGCGGCCGTTGCGCGTCGCGCGGACCGCTGTGTCGACGGCGGGCCGGATGACGCCGACCACCGGGACGTCGAAACGCAGCGGCCCCGACGCCGACGGCTCCAGCGCCGCGGCGGTGGCGGTGTTGCACGCCGCGACGACCAGTTTGGTGTCCTGCGCAGCGAGCCAGTCCACGATCTCGGCCGTGAAGCGACGGACGGTGTCCAGGTCGCGAGGACCGTACGGTCCCCGGGCGGTGTCACCGAAGTACACGATCCGCTCGTCGGGCAGCAGGTCCATCAGCGCCCGCGCCACCGTCAGACCGCCGACGCCCGAGTCGAACACGCCGATTGGGCGCGGGTCCCCAACTAGCGGCCCTGGTGGCGCTGCGCCACTGCGGTCGTTGGTCATCGCCGCGCAGTGTAAGCGGGCCCGGACCGCTGCCCGCTGATCCGCCGGCCATGCCGTCGTGCCTGCGTGGCGGCCGGTCAGGCCGTCATAGCTCCACGACGGTCGGTCAGGCCCACAGCGTCTGTGACAGCCCCTCGGCGATGCCGGCGACGTCGCCGGGAGCGTAGGCGCCGGTCGACAGGTACTTGAATCCCCCGTCCGGCGAGACGACGACGATCTTGGTGCCCTCGGGCAGGCGGCGCGGATCGCACACCCGCAGCGCTACCGCCAGGGCCGCGCCCGTCGAAACGCCGGCGAAGATGCCCTCGGCTGTCGCCAGGTCGCGGGTCGCCCGCAGCGCCTTGAGCGAGTCGACCTTGATCCGGCCGTCGAGTACCGAGGTGTCGAGCACTGGGGGCACGAAGCCCTCGTCGATGTTGCGCAGCCCGTAGACCAGATCACCGTACTCCGGTTCGGCGGCGAAGATCCTGATCTGCGGATCGTGTTCTTTGAAGCGCCGCCCGGCGCCTGTCAGCGTTCCACCGGTGCCCAGACCAGCCACCAGGGCGCCGACGTCGGGAAGGTCGCGCAGGATCTCCGGTGCCGTGGTCTCGTAGTGCGCCTGCGGGTTGGCGGGATTGCCGTACTGGAATGGCATGTACAGATCGGGGTCGTCGGCGGCCATCTCACGCGCGACGCGGACCGCGCCGTTGGATCCCTCCCCGGCCGGGCTGGACACGATGTCGACGCCGTACAGCGACAGCAGCACGCGCCGCTCCTGCGAGGTGTTCTCCGGCAGGACGCAGGTCAACTTGTAGCCCTTTGGTGCGCAGATCGCGGCCAGGGCGATACCGGTGTTGCCCGAGGTCGGCTCCAGCACCCGGGAGCCCTGGTGCAGCTTGCCGGAGCGCTCGGCGGCGGCGATGAGGTAGGCCGCGACCCGATCCTTGACCGAACCGGTGGGGTTGTGCCCCTCCAGCTTGAGATACAGCGAGTAGCCGGGCGGCGACATCGAAGGCAATCCGACCAGTGGCGTGCCGCCGACGGCTTGGCTGATGTCGCGCGCGGGCATCGCCGATCAGCCCCCGGCGACGGCCGGAAGAATGGAGACCGTGTCGCCGTCCTGCAGCGGCGTCTGGATGCCGCCGAGGAAGCGGACGTCCTCGTCGTTGAGGTAGACGTTGATGAAACGGTGCAACTGCCCGTCGCTACCGACCAGCGCTTGGTGCAGCCCTTGGTTGCGCCCCCCGAGGTCGTCGAACAGCTCGGCCAGTGTCGAGCCCTCGCCGCTCACCTTGCCCTCACCGTCGGTGTGCTTGCGCAGGACGGTGGGGATCCGGACTTCGATGGCCATTGGTTTCCGACACGCTCCCGGGTTGACGGTGGGGACTGAAAGGCTAGCGTCCCCGACCCGGTGATCTCCGTTCGCGCAAGACTGATTCGGCGAATCGATCGGCGTAGCTACGCAGCAGCATCGTCCAGTAGGTGACGGTGGCGTCAACATGTGCGGTCTGCGCGTGCCCGGTTGCCAGATCGGCCAACGCCGCCACGAACAGGTACTCGTCGAGGCCGACGGGCAGTCCCAGGCGCCGCAGGTGCCGGCCGAATGATCGGGCGGTCAACTCACCGAGCCAGTCGCCGTTGAGGAAGGCCCGGTGGAAGGCGTCGAAGCGGTTGGGCGGTAGGTGGGAGACGGGCAGCGCCCGCGCGTAGTGGTTTAGCAGCAGCACCGCGTCCTCGATCGGCGTGCGCGGGTGGGCACCGCCCTCCCAGTCGATGACCCGTACGGCCGACCGATCCAACAGGCAGTTGCTGGTTCCCAGATCGCCATGCCCGGGCAGCAGGGGCAACTGCACTTGGCCGATGGCCGTCCCGAGATCGCGCACATGCCGCAAGAACGCCCGCTGGCGATCCAAAGGTTCGCCCACTGCCGTCGCGACACGCTCGTGCACCGCGTCCGGGTGGATCGTCACCGTCCCGGCCGGCGGCCGACTCTGAAGGGTGGACAGCCAGTCGAAGGTGCCTTCGTGATCACGTGCGCTGATCCTCGCCGAGGCCCGACCGCGCTGGCGCAGCACGACGTTCATGGGACGCCCGGGCAGGCCGGTCTGGATCACGATGATCCGGCGTTTCGTGCGCACCAAGCCCAACGGCCGCGGCACGGTGCCGGTGAGGTCCTCGCGTGGCCGCAAGGCGGTAAGGGCTTCGTGTTCGGCGACCAGTCGATGGCGATAACGGGCGCTGTGATCCACCTTGATGATGACCGAGGGCGTTGCTCGCCGATTGGCGAACAGCGCCCACACCGCCCGTCCCTCACGACGGCTGCCCATCTGAACGCGGGCGAACGACGGCGGGACGTGAGCGTGGATGTTGATGCCGGCGCCCGCGATCTCCTCCAGAATCGTGCCGATCACCGCGTCACCTCGTCGTCGGTCCGCCGCGCGCGAACACCCAGCGCTGGGAAGAGCGTCAACGCCAAGAGGCGACTGGGAACTCGCCGCAGGACGCGCGCGTGGAGCAGGCCACCGCCGGTCACCGGTAGGTAGGCGCACTCCACATACCAGCGCAGCGCCTCGCTGCTGGCGACCGGTACGAGATGATGTGGGTTGTGCAGACCGGGCCGCATGGCGTACTCCTCGACGACCTTGAAGCCGCCGTTGCGCAGCAGCCGCCGACCATGGCGCAGCGTCAGCGCCGACCTGTCGCGCGTTGGACGCCATGCAGCCTTGGCGGCCAGGAACAGGTGACCGCCGGGCCGCACGATGCGCGCAAGCTCGCGCGCGAGGAGATAACGCTGCCAATCGCGCAACGCCGGGATGATGAGGTGATCGGCCCAGCCGTCGGCAAGTGGCACGGCGTCACCGGCATCCACGATCGCCACTTCGCCGCCGCGTCGAGCAGCCTCACGCTGCCTGGAGGTGAGCACTGACACGGTGTCAACACCCATGGCGCCCGCAGAGCGCACCACCTCCGGAAACGAACCGACGACAACGAGCCGATCCCCCCGACCCAGCGGCAGCGCGAAGCACAGCGAGCGTGGATTGCGCAAGCCCACCGGTCCCGCCATCGCTCGATGGATGCGTGCAGCATCGTCGTTCACGCCGTGTTCCCCAGGGGGCTTGCCGCGAAGTGCGTTGGAGGCCGCATGCCATGAAGCCTGAGCCGCAGGTATGAGCAGACCGTAAGGCTCTCATGAGAGAACCCACATCTCTTTGCTGGCCGTCGCGCACGGCACCTGCCGAAACGCAGGCCGGCTAGCGATTACCCCCGGGCGCTTGGGCGCCGTCGACGAAGACACTGCGCTCGGTGATCTTGCCCTCGACGATGTCAAAGCCGCGCACGACGGGGGTGTCGTCCTGCAGCGAGACGATCAGGTACACCGCGTCGGGATAGGCGGCGAGCTCCACGTCGGTCGCCGAGGGGAAGGCCTCGGTGTGGGTGTGGCTGTGATAGATCGCGATGAGCTCGCTGCCCGAGTCGTCCATGTCGTTCATGGCCCGCAGCATCGCCTTGGGGTCCATGGTGTAGAAGGTCATCGACCGTGCGGCGTTGGGGATCTGGTAATGCCGGTTCACCTGCCCGTCGGCCCCGGCGAGGAAGCCACAGACCTCGTACGGCGCGTCGCTGCGGGCATGGGCCACGAGGGCATCGAAGGTCTGCCGGTCGAGGTCGATCCGTCCTTGGATCTCCGCGCGCGTCAACGCGCTGCGCTCCTTGGCGAGGGGCGCAAGCGGATCCGGCCGGCGCCGTCGGTGACGGTGCCGATGACCGCCGCGTCGTGGCCGGTCTGGCGTAAGCCCTCCACGGCGGCGACTGCCGCGGCGGCGGGCGCGCCGAACAGCAGGCCACCCGAGGTCTGCGCGTCGGCGAGCAGCGTGACGGTCACGTCATCGACGCCACCGACGTCGAGGCGCGGTCGAACCCATTCCAGGTTGCGGGCGGTCCCGCCCGGCACCATGCCCGCCCCGGCGAGCTCGCGGGCGCCGGGCAGCAGCGGCACGGCGGCGGCGTCGATCTCGGCGTCCACCCTGGAGGCCTCCGCGAGCTTGCGCAGGTGGCCCAGCAGCCCGAAGCCCGTCACGTCGGTGGCCCCGGTGGCACCCGCAGTCAGCGCCGCGGCTGCCGCCTGTGCGTTGAGCCGCGTCATCGACGCCACCGCGGCCTCGACCACCGCCGCCGGCGCCCGCCCGCGCTTGATCGCCGTGGCCACCACCCCCACGCCCAGCGCCTTGGTCAGGACCAGAGACTGGCCAGCGCGCACGCCCGCGTTGCTCAGGATCCGATCGGGGTGGACCTCGCCGATGACCGCCTGACCGAACTTTGGCTCGGGATCGTCCACGGTGTGACCGCCGGCGACCACCCAGCCTCCGTCCAGCGCGGCCTCCGCCGCGCCGGCCAGGACCTCGTCGAGCAGGGCGACGGGCAGCTCGGCCGCGTTCCAGCCCACGACGTTGAGCGCGAACAGGGGTCGACCACCCATCGCGTAGACGTCCGAGGCGGCATTGGCGGCCGCGATTCTGCCCCACAGGCGGGCGTCGTCGACCACAGGCGTGATGAAGTCGACCGTGGCCACCAAGGCTCGGTCGGCATCCAGCCGCCAGACCGCCGCGTCGTCACCGGTGTCGGTGCCGACGAGCAGGTCAGGGGCGGCGACGGGGGTCAGGTGGCGCAGGACCTGCGCCAGCTCGCCGGGGGCGAGCTTGCACGCTCACCCCGCGCCGTGGCTGAACTCGGTCAGGCGTCGTGTCGAAGGGTCCACATCTCTCCAAGTAGATTCCGCCGAGGTGGCGGTAATGCCTGTTCTACCCGACGGCTCAGGCCGAGGACGCAGGCGCGACCAGCTGCGGGGAGACCTGCGCCGCCGGCAACCAGGTACGGAAGATGACCAGCGGGCCCTCGCCGAACAGGCCCACTCGTCCGCCGTGCGCCTCCACGACCTTACGCACGATGTGCAGCCCGAGCCCCAGGCCGCCGTAGCGCCGGGTGTCCGATGAGTCGGCCTGGACGAACGCCTCGAAGATGCGCCCTCGGTCCGCTTCGTCGATCTCGGGCCCGACGTTGGTGACCTCCAGCACGACCATCTGCTCGTCACGGCGGCTGGTCAGGCCGACCTCGGTGGCCTGGTCGGAGAACTTGACCGCGTTGTCCAGCAGGTTGAAGACGACTTGGTGGACCGCCTCGGGACGCATCGCCACATGGTGCCCGGCCGGCACCGACACGTTGACGCGCCGGGCCAGCGCGGGTGCCAGCTCGTCGAGGTCGCCGATGACCGCGTCGCTGACCCCTGCCAGGTCGGTGACGTGGTCGACGTCGCCCGTGGCCTCCTCGGACGCCGCCAAGAGGTTTGCGACCAGGCGCGTCAGTCGCTTGGCTTCCCGCGTGATCGCGGTGGCACTGGCCTTGACAGCCCGCCGGTCCATGTCCTCCATCCGCGCGGTCAAGGTCTGAGCGTAGCCGACGATCGACGTCAGGGGCGTGCGGAACTCGTGACCAACGATGGCAATCAGTTCATCCTTGAGCTGCTGGGCCTGGCGCATCTGCTCAACCAGGGCGTGTTCGCCCTCATACAGCGCCGTGTAGTACTGGCGCGCCTCGCTGCGCTGACGCTTGACGATCCTCCACAACACCAGCTGCCCGACCGAGGCCGCCAGCAGGAAGCCACCGTGGATCATCGCCCAGCGCCATGGGTTCTCTAGGGCACGTGGATCGCTGTAGATACCGCCCGGGTACAACCTTTCCAGCAATCCGTGGCTGACCACCACGTAGCAGACGGCCAGCAGATACGGCCGCCAGTCCTGGTACAAGCCGATGAGGCCGAAGACCACGAAGTAGTGGAAGTGCGCCTCGACCGCGCCGCCGGTCAGGTGCACGAACGCCGCGGCCGACATGACCAGCCCCAGGGTGACCGCCCCGGTGCGCAGACCACGGCGAGGCAGCCAGATCCCGGCGCAGGCCAGGATCGCCAGCGGCGCCACGTCGAGCAGGTGGTGAGGCGAATGACCGACCAGCCAGCCAGCCACCAGCAACGCCGGCACGTGAGCCACCAGCAGCCACAGCAGCAGCCGGTGGCGTCGTTCCCAGGATCTGTCGTCCAGCGAGTTGCCTCGCGGCAGGGCCGCCAGGACGTGCTCAACGGGCTGAGTCAAGATAGCTCCTGCAGCGCGGCTGGCTAGCGAACATTACTTCCAGTGTTGCCCGCGGGCCGCTGCCGGCAACGGGTCATCTTGCGGCCCTTCAATATGACTAGTGCGCTGACCAGTGCGCTGACCAGTGCACCGACGACGGGCGAAGAGAAAAGCGCCGCCGGCCCTTAGCCGCGCTCCAGCGCCGTGTCCAGCAGGCCCAGCGGTGGAGAGCCCAAGGCCATCAACGCGCTGTGGAACCGCAGCAGCGAGAACTCGTTGCCCCACGTCGCGCGCGCCCGCTCCCGCAGGTCCATCAGGGCGAGCTTGCCCCAGGTGTAGCGCCCGTAGGTGGGGTCGAAGGTCGCGCGCACTGCCTCGCTGCGCGCCGCCGGTCCCTGCAGGTGCGCGTCGGAGACGAAGCGTTGCACCGCCTCCTCAGTGGTCATCGTGCCGCTGTGCAGCCCGATGGCCACGGCCAGGCGCGTTACCCGCACCAGCGCCTCGATGGCGACGCCCGCCGCGAAGCGCGGGTCGTCAGCGCGCAGCCCTTCTTCCAGGCACATCTCCTCGGCGTAATGCGCCCAGCCTTCGACGAAGGCCAGACTGAACAGCGTGCGCCGGACGAGCGTCGGCGCCCGCCGCAGGGAGCGCCCGTGGGTGAAGTGACCGGGTGCCACTTCGTGGGCGGTGACGGCCGGCAGCGTGGCCCGGCTGAACACCGCCAGCCACTCTTCCTGGTCCTGGGCTGGCCACGATGAGTCCGGTGGCGTCACGTGATACCAGGACGGGCCGTCATCCTCGTGGGGCGCGGCCCATGACATCATCGCCATCGCCCAGCGGCGCGATTCCGGTGCCGGACCCACTCGGCATTCTCCGTCGGTGTGCGGGACGAGCCGGTGCTGGGCGGTGAAGGCGATGGTCTCCTCGGTCAGGGCCCTCGCCTCGGTCAGCACACCGTCCGGGTCGGGATGGTCGGCGACCAGCGCGGCCACGGCGTCGGGCAGGCTGCGCTGCGGATATAGGGCCGAGCAGGCCTCGGCGAGCATCGCGCGCAGCCGGTCCCGCTCGGCGTCAGCGCGCTCGGCCAGCCGGCCCAGGTCGACGTCGAGGCTCTCCGCGGAGCCCATCAGCCGCGCCAAGCGGTCGGCGCCGAGGGCGGCATCAGGGTGGCCGTGTTCGGCGGCGGTCGCGATGTGGGCCACGAACTGTTGGTGGGCCGCGATCGCCGCGGCTTCTACCTGCCCGCTGTCGGCGTCGATGCCGGCCGCCAAGCCGCGGATGGCCGGCAACAGCGCTTGGGCCACCGGCGCCGGTACGGCGTCCAGCGCCTCGAGGGCCATGGCGATCCCGTCGGGCCAGGCAGCCAGATGCCGGCGGCGAGCCGCGGCGCGTTCCTCGGCCGGCGCGTACTCCCGGTCGTAGCAGGCCAGGTCGAGGTTGTCCATGTGCAGCAGCGGGTTACGACGGTGGTCGCCGATCACCTCGAAACTGACGCGCAGCAACGTCTCGAAGGCGGCGAGGTGGCGTTCGTCGTGGGGGTCGTCCAGCGGTGGGCCGTCGCCGAGCTTGGCCAGCCCGGCGCGCACGCCGTCCGCGGACAGGTCCTGCAGGCGGCCGTCGTACTCATGTAACCCGGCATGCTCCCGGGCGGCCGGCACGGACAGATCACAGACAGCGCGAAGTCGGGCATCCATCAAGACGCAGCCTGCTCAGCAGACTCTGCGCGAAACCTCGTCGATGACCTGGCTGGGGAGAGGCTGGCGGGATTTGTTGCCGACTAATCAACGCTGATATTATGCGAACTCCGGCTTCGCGACTTGAGCGCGGAGTCGGGTTGAGGCCTCGTGGTGGCACTCGACACAATCCGTCGACGACCCGACCGGGGTCTGGGGCACGATCGCTGGCAGACGGCAGAGGCCACCACGGGGCCTCGTCTGGCAGGCTCTACGCCAAGGCGCGCCGGTAAACCCTCGGTTACGGGAACCTGTCGACAAGTAACGGGCGCGGCAAGACGCAGGTCAGTCCACCAGTCGGCAGGCCAGACCAATAGACCAATCGGTTCGGCAGCACCTGGGTAGGCAACAGGGCATGGATCCTATTCTGGAGACCCTGTCCGAGGACTTCTGGAACGCCAGGCTGGCGGCGGACCCACTTGGGGCCAGCCTGCTCGGCGATCACCGCTACGACACTGAGCTGCCCGACCCGTCGGCCGAGGGACAGGCAGGGCACGCGGGGCGCCTGCGCACCCTGCTCGAACGCGCCGACAGCTTCGATGACGCCACGCTGCCGGTCGCCGATCGGGTCAACCTGGCGACCTTGCGCTTCGAGTTGCGCAGCGACATCGAGGCCCTGGACTCGGCAGAGGCCGAGTACACCGTCGCGCCGACCTTTCGCAGCCCGCATGCCGAGCTACTGGAATCCATCCCCAACCTCACGCTGTCCTCACCGGCTGACGCCGAGGCGCTGCTGGTGCGCTACGGCAAGGTGGCCGGGTACCTGGCGCAGGCCGAGCAGCGGCTGCTTGACGGCGTCGCCGCCGGCCGCACCCCACCGGCCCAAGCGGTCACCGCTACCATTCGTCAGCTCGATGAGTACCTCGCCAGGCCTCTGGCCGATGATCCGCTGCTGACGCCCACGCCGCCGGCCGCCTGGGACGAGGCCGCCGGCTCGGCGTGGCGGAGCCGGCTGCAGGAACGTCTCACCGACACGGTGCGCCCGGCCCTGCAGCGCTACCGCGATCGGCTGCGCACCGACATCCTTGTTGCCGCCCGCCCGCCCGAGCACAGCGGTGTGACCTGGTTACCGGACGGCTCCCAGATCTACGCTCGCGCCATTCGCCAGTACACCTCGCTAGACCTCGCGCCTGAGCAGCTGCACCAGCTGGGCTCCGACGCGGTCGCCGGGCTTGCCGACGAGTACCGGGAGCTGGGAAGCCAGGTCCTTGGCACCGGCGACCTGCGCGCCATCTTCGACCGGCTTCGCAACGACCCCGAGCTGCGCTTTTCCACCAGCGAGGAGGTCAGGGCCACGGCGGAACAAGCCCTGCGGCGCGCCCAGGACCACGTGCCGTCGTGGTTCGGGCGCCTGCCCCAGGCCGACTGCCGGGTGCGCGAGATGGCCCCGCACGAGGTCAAGGACGGCACCATCGCCTACTACTACGCGCCCGCCGATGACGGCTCGCGGCCGGGGACCTACTACATCAACACGTGGGCGCCGCAGACACGACCCCGCTTCGAGGCCGAGGCACTGGCCTTTCACGAGTCGGTGCCGGGTCACCACCTGCAGCTGGCAATGGCCCAGGAGCTGGACGGTGTGCCCGACTTCCGCCGGCACGCCGGGATCAACGCCTATGTCGAGGGTTGGGCGTTGTACGTCGAGCGTCTCTCCGACGAGATGGGCCTGTACTCGGGCGACAGTGACCGGCTGGGGATGCTGTCGTTTGACTCTTGGCGTGCCTGCCGGCTGGTCGTCGACACCGGCCTGCACCACCTCGGGTGGAGCCGGGACCAGGCGATCGCCTACATGAGCGACAACTCGCCGCTGGCGCTCAACAACGTCGCCAACGAGGTGGACCGCTACATCTCCTGGCCGGGCCAGGCGCTGGGCTATAAGGTCGGCCAGATCGAGATCCGCCGGCTGCGGGAGCACGCGGAGCGCACCTTGGGCGGCGACTTTGACCTGCCCGCCTTCCACGACGAGGTCCTAGGCCACGGCGCGGTGCCGTTGGGCGTGCTCGGCGAGCTGGTGGACCGCTGGGTCGCCGACCAGCTCACGGGGCAGCCACCGACTCCACAATGAGTTCATGCGGCGAATCAGCCGACTCCAGGATGAGCTCGTGCGGCTGCCTGCCAACAAAGCGCGCGACGTCGGCGGCCTCGCGGTGGATCGCCGCGCGGACGGGTGCGCCTTGTGTGCTACCGCTGCGCTGCGAGAGGACGGCCGGGTCGTCGAACGGGCGGACGCTGATCTCCAGGCCACGTCGGCCCCGACGCCGGCTACGCCACGTCCCAGCGGCGCGGCCGTCCACCGCCAGGACCGCATGGATGATGCCGCCGCCAGGGTGCACCGCGCGTGCGTGTGTCGCGGGCACGATCAACTCCCGGCTGCGGTGTCCTAGCAGGTAGGTGTCGTAGGCGGGAAGCAGGCGGACACGCGGCTGCTGGCTGTCCGGTGCCTGCTGCTGGCCGTCCGGTGTATCCGCGCGCTGTCCGTCCAGCAGCCACGCGGGCGCTTCAGCGACGCGCACCTCGGTCAGTCCCCGATGCGCCGACCAGGCGGCACGGGCGTCGCGCAGCGGCAGGCCCGACCAGGCCGCCAAGTCCTGCGGTGTCGCAGGTCCGTAGGCGGCGAGATAGCGCGCGGCCAGTGCGGAAAGGGCGACTTCCCGGTCGACAGGCCGCAGCGCGGGAAGCCAGTCGTCGACCAGCACGTAGGTGGCGTCGCGTCCCCGGTCAGGCCCTTGACAGATCGTCCCGTGCATCGACGTCCACCACAGCAGGTGGGGCGCACGCTGGCCTGACGCGTCGATGCCGGCGCCCTGCAGCCGGGTGACCAGCTCGGTGCGGGTGAGCGGGCCATGAGCAGCCACCGCGTCGGCGATGTTGCAGGCCCCCGCCGCCAGGGTGCGGTGGTCGAGGCCCAGCTGCGCGTGGCGGCGGGCTGCTCGCGGCAGCGCGACGGGGGCGATGAGGGCCAGCATCCAGCGCAGGTCCTCGGAGGCGATCAGGTGCAGGGTGCCTCGCCATGCCCAGGTGCGAACGACGGTGCGCTCGTGGGTGAGCATGCGGTCGACGTCGGCGGCTGCAAGGCCGCTGCTGCGGGCCCGCACGCCCAGTGCGGCGGCCTCGGCCACCTGCGCCTGCAGCCCGCCGACGCCGCGGAGCAGGCCGGCGATCCCGCCGGCAACAGCGGGTCCGCTGCCGTCGAGGCGCTGGCCGCGCAGCCGCAGTCGCACGGCTTGCGCAGGGGTCAGGACCGGGATCACCGTGGCTGCCGCGGCACGCCGCCGAGGACGAGGATTAGCTCGCTTACGGCCTGGGTCATCGTGGCTGGCGCAGCACGCCGCCGAGGACGGGGATCAGCGCGGTAGCCACGACTGCCAGCCCCAGCGCCGTTGTCACTGAGGTGGCCTGGGCCAGTCCACCGATGCTCGTCGGTGCCAAGAGCCAGCCGAGATAGCTGATGGTGGCCACGCTGGCGATCGCCCGCCCGCCGGTGGTGTCGGCCGAGCCGGTGGCGTCGCCCGAGCCGGCGGCGGCGAACGCCAGCGGGACGACGCAAGCCATCCCAAGCCCCAGTAGGGCGAAGCCCACGAGCCCGGTCGCGGTGCTCGGCACGAGCAGGGCGACGGCCAGACCTGCAGCCCCCAGGCAGCCTGCCGTGCGGACGACACGCACCGGTCCCAGCGCCGCGATCACGCGGTCGCCGACCAGCCGGCCGCCGGCCATCGCCAGCGAGAAGGCCGCGAACGCGGTCGCCGCCATGCCCTCGCTGGTGCCCACCACCGACCGCAAGTACACCGCGCTCCAGTCGGCGGCGGCGCCCTCGGTGAACAGGGCGCAGAACCCCAGCAAGCCCAACAGGAGGACCCGCCGGGATGGGCGTCTCAGCCCCATCGCGGGGACAGGTCCTGCACCGTCGCCAGGGTGGGCCAGCCGCAGCACGGCCGCCGTGCCGATCAGGCCGGTCGCCACCGCCACCGAGGCCAGGTGCACTGGTGCGCCGATCCCGCGCGCGGCGACCGCCCCGGCCAGACCGGCGCCCAGCAGGCCGCCGATGCTCCACATGCCGTGCAGGCCCGACATCACGGGGCGGCCGACTCGGCGTTCCACCTCGACGCCGTGGGCGTTGGCCGCGACGTCCAGCGCGCCACCCGCCGCGCCGTACAGCGCGAGTGCACCGACCAGCGGCGGCAGCGCCGGCATCACGGCCGGCAACGCCAGGCTGCCGGCCAGCAGCGGGACGCAACCTCGCACCACCGCGCGGCTGCCGACGCGGGCGACCAGCCGGCCGACCAGGGGCATGGTGCACACCGCTCCGACGGCGGGTGCCAGCAGCGCCAGCCCGAGCGTCCCCGGGTCAAGCCCGAGCGCGGATTGGACCCACGGGATGCGCGCCGCCCAGCTGCCCGAGACCGCCCCGTAGAGGACGAACACCACGCCCAGCGCCTCCCGACCGGTGGGCAACCCCGTCCCTACATGGTCTGACTGCGTTACGCCGGCCGCATCGGCGCGGGTCGGCGCAGCGCCCACCCCGGGGTGGTGGGCGTCCGATACCGATTCGGTACTGGATGCCCACCACCCCGGTTTACCGGGGACCGCGCGCGGCTCAGCCAACGGCGGCCTCCAGAGCGTTGCCATCGTCAGGGATGACGGGAAGCGCGCACATCGTCCTTCTTATACTCGCCGCCTGATGCCCCGCGACCAGAGGCCGTCGTCCGTGGCAAGCCGGGTCCGCTCCCCCACCGCCGACTCGACCGGTCAGCGGGCGATCTTCGACGCCCACCTGCACATCATCGACCCACGCTTCCCCCTGGTGCCCAACCAGGGCTATACGCCCGAGCCGTTTGACGTGGCGGCGTACCGCCTGCGCACCGCTGCGCTACCCATCACCGGCGGGGCGGTCGTTTCCGGTTCGTTCCAGGGCTATGACCAGACCTACCTGCTCGACGCCCTGCGCCAGCTCGGTCCTGGCTTCGTTGGCGTCACGCAACTGCCGGCCACGGCGACCGAGGAGCAGATCCGCTCCCTGCAGGCGGCTGGAGTGCGGGGGCTGCGTTGCAACCTGTACCGAGGGGGCGGCTGGCAGGATCTCGACGAGCTCGCGGGACTCGCGGCTCGCGTCGCGAGGCTGGCCGGCTGGCACGTCGAGCTCTACGTCGACGCCCGCGACCTACCTGACCTCAGCGGATGGCTGGCCCGGCTTCCGGCCTTCAGCGTGGACCACCTCGGACTGTCCCGCGATGGACTGCCCGCCCTTCTACGCCTGGTAGAGCAAGGCGCCAAAGTCAAGGCCAGCGGCTTTTCCCGCGGTGATCTGGACGTTCCCACGGTCTTGGAGGCGATCGCCGCCACCAATCCGCAGGCCCTGCTGTTCGGCACCGACGTGCCGTCCACCCGAGCGCCACGACCGTTCGCCGATAGCGACGCCGCCCTGGTGCTCGACGTGTTGGGCGAGGAACTGGGCGGCCGGGCACTGCACGACAACGCCGTCGCCTTCTATCGCCTGGACTCGGCCGGCCACTGACGCTGCCAGGCCCGGCAGGCGCGCCACGCCCGGTAAGGCGCCACGCCCGCATTGCCCGGCGGCTCGTCGGGCACAGCCTGGCCGCCTGTCCGACGAGCCGTTGAGCACTATCGCATTGGGTCCAAGCCGCGCCCTCAGCTGCCGGTGTTGCACATGTCGGCGGGCCGGGGACTAGGCGGGGTGGGTGCGCCGGCGAGGGGCTGGGGGTCTTCCAGGTAGGTGAACTCACCCTTGCCGTCCGGGCTGGTGCCAGACGCCCAACTGCCCTGGCGGGACTCGGTGCCGTCCGAGCAGTTCCAGAACTGGTAGCTGTACTCGTTGTGCTCCTCGCCCTCGATGGTGGCGGGCACCGGGGTGGACTCCAACCCGTCGCGTTTCCAGCTCGGCAATCGCGGCCAGCCACTGGTTCTGGTGCATGGTGTCACCGGCTGCTTCCTAGTCTTCGGCGTTCTCGCGGCCATCGGTTACCGCCGCGACCTGGAGCGCAGCTACGGCTGAAGGGCCCCTTGCACTGGCCTGCCGAGGGGAAATCGACGGCTACTCCGGAGAGGCGACGTCAGCCGGTGAAGCTGGCGAGGACAGTGGCCGCGCCCGGTTCGGTGCGTATCTCGGTAGCGAGCAGGTTCGGATGCCGCAGCCAGTGCAGGCGGGCCTGGTCCACATGGCCGTCGTAGGTCGGCGGCCAGTCAGTCATCGGGGTGAAGTCGTCGAGCACTACCACCCCGCCCTGGTTGAGCCAGCCGGCCGGTTCCAGCGGCGGCTCGGAGCCCTTGCCCTGCCCGCCACCGTCAAGTGCGAGCAGGTGGAATGGTCCGTAACGCTGCAGCTGGCTCCAGTCGCCGTGCACCACGGTCACGGCGGATACCTCCGCGAATAGCTCCTGCGCTAGCGCGGCCAACTCGGCGTCCCGTTCGATGCTGACCAGTCGTGCTTCCGGGCAAGCTCCGCTGGCCAGCCAGGCCAGGCCTACGCCGCAGCCCGTCCCCGTTTCCCCGATCAAGCCCGAGCCGACACCCGCCGCCAGGACCTTCAAGAGCCTTCCATGCGATGGGAGGCAGGAGAAGGCGAAGTTGCGCCTTACCGCCGCCGCGACCGCTGCGTGGACCAGCGGCGGAAGACCGTCTTCAGCCTCGTGAGCTCGGGTGCCGTTAATCGCCACGCGCCTAGTCTCTCGTGCGCGTCGGCCGCCGCCACTCAGGTCGTGGTCGAAGCGCAAGCCGATCCTTATGCGGACGGCCTTGATCGGCCTCGCTAACGTCGGGCCGGTGGAGCGATGGGACCAGACCGAACCGGGGGTCCTGTTGCTGCCGTCGGGACGGCGGGTGCGCGGGCGTGGACTGCGCCGCCCCGCTCCCGGGGGTGCCCGACCCGAGTTCGGACTGTATCTAGGCCAAGCCGCCCCCGCCGATGGACTGGCAGTCGCGGTGGGTGCGGTGGCCGGACTGGCGGCTGCCGGCCGATCGTGACGCCGCCCGAGAGGCCATGGTTGAGCTGTGGCAGCGCGCCGAGTTCGAGCGGGTGGAAGTTGCCTGCAGCGGCGGCCAGGGTCGGACGGGCACGGCGCTGGCCTGCCTGGCGAT
>JACCTL010000192.1 GCA_013812395.1 Euzebyaceae bacterium | reverse complement strand
TGATTCGAGTCACACCCCGGACCACCGCTCACGCTACGCCCACCACCACTCCGGTGTCACCACCGGAGCACCTCAGCCTGCCCGGCGAAATCCCGCCGGAAGACCGTCTTGACAGAGAGAGGCTTCGCTACAAGCTCGGCAACGCGATCGGGAACCTGGCGGACCGCACGATCACCTTCGCGTCGCTGGTGATGGGCGGCGTCATGGACGAGTGCACCAACTTCAAGCCGCTGCTCGGGCACGCCGGTGGCTACACCGCCTTCGGCATCGCCCGCATGGACAAGACCGCCGGCGCCCTGGCGCCCGACCGCGCCGAGGACGGCGAGATGCGACCGCCGTTCGGGCGCGGCGAGGGGGAGTACAACCTGCAGCGCCCGCCGAGCGAGTACCTCGACAGGTTCTATTACGACTGCTGCACGTACGACGAGGACGCGCTGCGGTTCCTCATCAACAAGGTCGGCAGCGACCGGGTCATGCTCGGCACCGACTATCCGGCGCCCATGTACCTCGACGATCCCGTCAACTGGATCAACGGCCTGGACAGCCTGACCGACGCCGAGAAGCAGCAGATCCTGTCGGGCAACGCCTCCACGCTGCTCGGTCTGTAACAGATTCTCGGGCCAGATGCCGATTTAGTGCTGGTCGGAAGACGGCGTGACATCGACGACATGGGTAAAGCGATACACCACCAGGCTCGCGATCGGCTCCCCGAAGGCCGGCATAGCAGGGCTGAATCCCACACCGAATCTGTACGCTCGTCCTCCCGCCCGCAAGCCCTCCTTCATCCACGACACCGTCGTCGTCGTCCGATCCGTCTGGGTTAGATGGAAGTCGCCTGGCTCCATGCTTGGGCGACCCCCACCGTCTACACGTCGGATTCCTGGCTGCAACAGTGCGTCGCCCCCCGTGGCCCTGTACTCAATCGTGAACGTCATTACGATATCGACCCGGTCATGGGACCTGGGCGTCCGTAACCGCAAGAAGCTTGCGGATCCAGCACAGTCATCATCCTCACACCGGTAGCGCGCCGGCTTGGGAAATCTGTGAGCCTTCGACCTCCGCACCCACTCACCATTGGCCACGCCCGGTCCAATCGGCGCTCCGGAGGCGCTTGGCGTGCCTGCTCGAGCGGGCGTCGGCCCCTCGCTGAGGCGAGGCCCCGAGCCAACACACCCAACCAGCAGCAGGATGGCCCATGACATAGCAGCGATCTTCGCTTTCTTCGCCAAGCCCATTGTCCTCTACTTCTGATCTCGCCGGGATAGCGCCCCGTCACCAACTAGAGTCGGGCCTCCGGAGCCTGGATAGGCGGCATTGAAGGTGTGCTTGTCGTGTTGCTCAAGGCTTTTCCAGCCGTCACCGCTTTGGTTCGGGTTAGCGCACATGGTGTGATATGGCCCGCTACCAGAACACTCGTCGCTGCTGGCGCTGAAGTGTCCTACCCATCCTGACATATGGCCGAACTCATGAAGCGCCACGCCACGGAAACTGATTTCGTTGCTCCCCGAAGCGTCGGTGCCATAATGCCAGTTCTCCTCGCGGTCATACTGAATGCTACTGACCCTGATTCGATCCGGATCACTCTCTAGGAAATGGCATGTATACTCACGCGCCAGCGTTCCACCTGGCCCGTCGATGTCTGCCCAATAGAGAAAGTTCTCTTGATATGTCAGTTCAACGCAATTCCCGTAGCCGACACCCTGAGCAGTACCGTCAGCGTAAAGAGACAACTCACCATCGAGGGAGTTCCATTTTGCCGACTGTTCCCTGATGTTATCCTTTAGATGATCTGGAATGCTAAGGCTGAACTGGTAGGGAACTGAAAGGTCAATCTTCCACTTTCGTGGGTAGTAGCTGCTGGCAGAGTGTCCATAGGCAAGACCAGTAAAGATAGACGACACGAAGCAGCCTACGGAAAAGAGGAGGGCGGCGCAAAATATTCCACCCGCGCTACTTGCCATGAGTTTCACCACTAGTGGCGCATACGGCCCAGTACCTAACGTCCCACCCAGCCCCCCGGAAATCAACAAGCATGATTCCCGTGCGTCGGGAAATTCCGTCAATGACCTGGACTCTCTCAAACGCGGCGGCGGCCGGGTCAATGCCGCTTAGTTGATAGGAATCTGGATCCACGTCGATCCCCGCCGTCGCGGCGAACGCGCGCACCGCCGCGACCGGGGTTATGGACCGTGACTCGCCGGGGCGCAGAGGGGCGAAAGTCATCGTATGGAGGGAAGTGGGAGAGTCGGCTGGACAATGCAGGGCATCAACTGCAGCCCCCGGTTCCCAGACAGGAGTGGCCTCGCGAGCGGGAGCCATGCCCGAGACGGCGCCGACGAGCATGCCGAGCGCAAGCGGAACCGCCGACCAGAGTCGAATCGCGCGGCTCATGCCGCTCCTCAAGTGGCGCCTCAAGACTACGGCTGAACGAGCGTCGTCCCGCCGAAGGCGAACCGAAGTACAGCTCAGCCGGCTGCACATGTCAATGGGGCGAGGCCCTTTGTCATGACACCATGGTGCGGTCTCCCCCACGCCGGTGTCGCCCTGGAGGAGGATGGGACCCCTTGGAGGGGGTTTTTCGCCACGAGCAGGGGACCACCGGTTCGCCAGTGATGGGACCGGCTGGGGTTGCCGGGGGGTTTCGGTCGCCTGAACGGTTCAGTTCGCGTCCTGTATCGCTTACGAGCGGGAGGACGCATGGCGTACCGGGAGGTGTTCGTGACAGAGTTTCGTGGGGTGCTGCGGCTGTGGGTGCAGGGAGAGAGCTTGCGCTCGATCGCCGCGCTCGCGTCGCCTGATCGCAGGACCGTCCGCCGCTACGTGGAGGCTGCCCGGGCCGTGGGCTTGTCCGCGAGGGCCGTGAGGTGCAGCTGACCGATGCGCTGATCGGCGCGGTGGTGGAGGCGGTCCGTCCGTCACGCCCGCGCGGCCGCGGCCAGGCGTGGGAGCGGCTGGACGCCGA
>JACCTL010000176.1 GCA_013812395.1 Euzebyaceae bacterium | reverse complement strand
GCTGCCGCCCTGTCGCGGCGGCGCGCCCGCCCGGCCGGCGGCGCGTCCCCCGCGGCGCGGATCCTCAGGCGTCGCGCTCCTCGTCGTCCCGGGGTCGCCGGTCGTTGAGGTAGCTGCGAAGGCCGCTGTGTGCCTGACCGCTGGAGTCGCTGGCCTGGTCGGCACCGAGTCGCTTGAACATGTTGGCGCCGTGCACCGCACTTGCCAGCATCAACGCGAAGCCCGCCAGCCCCCACAGCAAGTGCAGCAATCCCAGCATCAGCAGGCAGGAGCCGACCGCAAAGCCCAGCACCGCCAGCTTGAGCTGCCGGCGGGCATGGGCTGTGACTGTCGTGGTGCCGACGGCCTTGGCGAACCTGGGATCGTCCGCGCGCAGCCGGGCTTCGATGTCCGCCAGGATCTGCGACTCGCGGTCTGACAGCGGCATCATCGGTCTCCGACGATCATGGCCCTTGAGTTGTGGGCCTCCCTTGATTGTGCGACAGATTCCTCCCCCGCGCAGCCGCCAATCTGTTCTACGTGCCACGGACCCCACCCTTGGACAGCCTGTTGTACGCCGAGCGCGGCGTGCGACACGCTTCCTGATCCGGCGCGTCCGGGACACCTCGTGGCCGTGCCCAAGGTCAGAGGTCTCCGACGAAATCGGTGCCTGGCAGGACCAGGACGTCGGTGAGGGCGCCGCCGCGGACAGCGGCGAGCACCCGGACAGCGACGATGTAGCCCGCGTCGTTCGGTTGGCCCTCGACGATCCGCAGCAGCCTCCCGCCGCAGGTTTCGGTAGCCGCGTCGAAGTCGAACTCCGCCGCACAGAACCGACCCCCGTCGGGGCCGAACACGGCGACGCCATCCAGCACGACCCGACCACGGGTGCCCGTGGCCTGCCCCAGGGATACACCCGGCGCGTCATTGGCGACGTGATACCGGCCCCACGTCGCCCGATTCGCGTGGTCGTCGCCGCTGCAGACCTCGCCCAACGGGCCGGTCCCCACGAAGGTACGGCGCGGCGCGACCACGCGGTCGCCCACCGCCACGGACCCGCCGTCGATGTCGACGACCTCGTAGGCCGTCAGGTCGCTGGGCGCCGGCCCGCCAACATACCGCCCCCGCCGATCCCAGCGCGAGGCGCCCCAGTAGTCGATGAATGCCTCCGTCTGCGGACACCAACCCACCGCCCAATCCAAGCCCTCGGCCCGGTGAGTCGAGATTGCCTCGAAGACGGCGGCCGTGCCGTCGTCGTACGCGGCGACCCACACCGGCTGCCGCCAGGAAGCTCAGCGGCAACGACCGAGCCGGGTGGCGGCAGGGCAACGCGGGGAAACGACGGGTGGACGGTCTGCCACGCGGCAAGCCCGACCAATCCCAGGACCCACGCCGCTATCGCGACGAACCTCATCCACCTGTCCACTGGTGCCCGCAGAACCGTCACTTGCCTTCGAAGGCGGCGTCGCGTCGCTGGCCGCCGGCGCGGACCGCCTCGACAAAGTCCGCGGACGCCAGGCAACGCTGCTGGGCTTGGCGCTCCGCCAGCAGCGCTTGCTCGCGCCCGGCCGCGAAGCTGCCGCGCATGAGACCGGCGACGGCGCCCGTGGCCACGGTAGGGCTTCGAGCTAGCCGCACGGCGAAGGTTCGCGCCGCCGTGGCGAACTCACCGGGCTCGCCTGCGTCGCCGAGAACGGCGTCCAGCAGGCCCCACGACAGTGCCGTGGGCGCAGCGATCCGGCGGGCGGTCATCGCCATGTCGGTGGCGCGGCTCAGGCCCACGATTCTCGGCAGTCGCCAGGTCGCGCCCAGGTCGGGGATCAGCCCCCAGCGTGCCTCCAGCAGCCCGAAGTCGGCATCGGTGGCGCCGACCCGCAGATGACAGGCCAGCGCCAGCTGGCAGCCGGCTCCCAGCGCCACCCCCCGTACTGCGGCGAGGGTCGGGACGGCAAGATCCTCGAAGGCCGTGAACGCCTGTTGCATCCCGGCGATGGCCTCGTCGTCGGGTGCGTGCCCCGCCGCCTGCCCGGCGAACAGCGAGACATCCAACCCCGCGCTGAACGCCCGTCCCGCACCCGTGACCACGACCGCCCGGCACTGCCGGTCGGCGATCGCGGCAGCGGCCTGCGCGGCCGCGGCGGTAAGGCCATCGAACATGGCGGCGTCCATGGCATTGAGCTTGGCGGGCCGGTTCAGCGTCACCACGCCGACGTGGTCCTCGCCGACCTCAAAGGTGACCGTCATGGTCAACGTCCTTTCGTAAGGTCCAGCCGCTTCCGCGCGGCTAAGCAGTGCAACCGGCGCGTCATCGGTCGTCGTCGAGCAGCGCCCCGCGGGTCACGGCAGCCTCGCCGAAGCGGCTGCGCGCGTCGTCGGCGGCACTGTCCAGCAGCGCCCAGCGATCGTCGTCGAGCAACCCCAGCTGGCGTGACGCGCTTTGCGGCACGAGGTTGGCGGTGCCAAGGCCGACCAGCCGCACGCGTACCCGCTGCAGGCGCAGCGCGTCCAGCATCGCCGAGACCTCGTGGTGCAGCTCGGTGGCCTGGTCGGTGGGCACGGCCAACGTCTTGGACCGCGTGATCGTGACAAAGTTCGCGTAGCGCAACTTCAAGGTGATCGTGCGAGCGGCGACCTGCCCGCGGCGCAGGCGGCGGGCCACCTTCTCCGCCAGGCGCAGCAGCTCGCGGCGCAACACTGCGGGGTCGTCGACGTCACGGTCGAACGTCTCTTCGGCGCTCATGCCCTTGGCCGCCTCAAGGGGCACGACCGGTCGGTCGTCGGCGCCGCGCGCCAGGTGTCCCAGCTGCTTGGCGCTGACTTGACCGACCAACCGGGCCAGCGTCGCCGGGGGAAGGTCGGCGACCTCACCGACGGTGCGCACACCGAAACGCTCCAGGCGGGCGGCGGTCTGCTCGCCCACTCCCCAAAGGTCGCGCACGCCGAGCGGGCGGAGGAAGTCCGCGACGTCGGCGGCCGGCAGGTGCAGCAGGCCGTCGGGCTTGGCCTTGGTGGAGCACAGCTTGGCCAGGAACTTGTTGGGTGCCACCCCGACGCTGGCTGGCAGCCCCAGTTCGTCGGCGATCCGCCGGCGCAGCGCCGCGCCAAGGGCTGCGGGCGACCCGAACAGCCGGACACTGCCGCCGACGTCGAGGAACGCCTCATCCAATGACAGCGGCTCTACCAGCGGCGTCACCGACAGGAAGATCTCGTTCAGTTGGGCCGAGACCTGCTGGTAGCGACCAAAGTCGGGGCTCACCACCACCGCGTCAGGGCACAGCCGCAGCGCCCTGGCCATGGGCATCGCCGACCCGACGCCCATCGCCCGCGCCTCGTAGGACGCGCTGGCGACGACACCGCGGCCGCCCTGGCCGCCGACGAGCACGGGACGGCCGGCCAGCGACGGATCCGCGAGCACCTCGACGGACGCGTAAAAGGCGTCCATGTCGATATGGAGGATCGGTTCTGCAGGTCGGGGACCGCGCATGGCGTCACCACGATAAGGCGACGACTCGATGCGCCTCTCCCTGCATGAGCGCGGGGTCGCCGTCCGGTCGCCGGGGAGTAGTCACTTCAGGCCAGACTCGCAGCCGCCGACAACTGTCCCGTGGAAGCGGAAGGACGCCAGTTGGCCCGTACTGCCGGACTGCGCGACATCGACGCGCCACGGCTGGAGGACGTCCACCGTCGCAGGTCGCAGTTGTGGCTGCTGTCGCTGCTCGTCGGGCTGGCGATCCCTTCGTTCATCGTGGCGCTGGGCTACGACGTGCTGCCCGCCTGGGTCTGGACGGCGCTGGACCTGCACACCGTCCGCCTTACCCTGCTGGCGCTGCTGGTGGTGGTCTTCGGCTACGTCGCCGAGCGGGAGCGGGTGCTGCGCCGGTTGACGGGGTTGCTCATCGAGGAGCGGGTGCTGACCGCGTCGCTGGTGTCGCGCGTCGACGAGCTCGACCTGTTGCTGGAAGCGACCAGGGCGATGAACTCCACCCTGGACATCGCCACGGTGCTCGACGTCATCCTGCGCTCCGCCTATGACCTGCTGGAAGCCGGCGAGGGCTCGATCCAGCTGGTCGACCTGCAGCACCCGGAGATGCTGGAGGTGGCCGTGGCGCGTGGCGCCTCGCCGGCACGGGTCGGCCAGCGCCAACCCATCGGTGGGGGGATCGCCGGCGCCGTCGCGGCGCACCGCGACGCCCTGCTGGTCGGGACCCAGACCACTGCGGCGTCGAACCGTTCGATCGGCACCGCCTTGGTGGTGCCCCTGGAGGTCCGCGGTCGGCTGATGGGGGTGTTGAACCTGTCCGCCGGTGCGCAGCGGCCGGCGTTCACCGCCTTCGAGCTGCGCTCGGTGGCCGTCTTCGCCGAGGCGGCCGCCGCCGCCATCGCCAACGCCCGGCGGCATGCGATGACCGAGGAGCGTGTGGCCGACCTCACCGAGCTCGACCAGCTCAAAGACGAGTTCCTCGCCCTGATCGCCCATGAGCTGCGCACGCCGTTGACGTCCATGATCGGCATGCTGCAGACCATCGAGCGCGGTGCCGAGCGACTGCAGCCTGGTCGCATCCAGGATATGGCGGGCACCGCCCGCCACGAGGGCTGGCGGCTCAACCGGCTGGTGGACGACCTGCTCAACGCCTCGCAGGCCAGAGACGGCACCCTGCCGTTGCAGGGCTGCCACATCGACGTGCCCATCGCGTTGTCGCGCACCATCGACGCCCTGCGCGCCACCGCAGGAGCGCACGACCTGCAGGTCGTCGTGCCGGCGGACCCACTCGAGCGCTGGGTGGACAGTGACGCCCTGAGCCGGATCGTGACCAATCTGGTCGCCAACGCCGTCAAGTACACGCCAGACGGGTCGCGCGTCGTGGTGAACGCCGCGCCGTGGGGTAACGGGCTGGTACTGACGGTGACCGACGACGGCCCGGGGATCCCCGAGCACCAGCGGGACGCGGTGTTCGCCAAGTTCCAGCGCGGTGAGGACCGGCGCCGCGCCGGGGGGCTGGGGCTGGGGCTGTTCATCGTGCGAGCGCTGGCCGAGGCCCATGGCGGTCGTGCCGAGGCCGGCGAAAGTGCGGCCGGCGGTGCCCAGTTCGTCGTCCATCTGCCTAGCCTTCAACCGCCGGCCGAGCCGGGCGAGGAGTGCCACAGCTTGCGTGGCGGGTCGGTAGCCTCCGCCTCCTGATCCCGCTTCTGCCACGGCCGCTCTTGCTGCTCCTGTTTCCCCCGCTGCTCCCGTTGCCAAGCGTCGTGCTTGGGGTGCGCCGGATGACTGCGCGGCAGTCGGGCGAGGTCGCCCTGATCCACACCCGGATGGCGGCTGGCCGGGTCGGCCCACGTCGCGCCGTTGGGTCCCGTGCGCGACGGCGCACCAACCTGTCCCGTGCGCGACGGCGCACCCGCGCCTGGTTGCAACTTCAGGCCCGAGCGGCCGGGCGCACCGTGGATGCCCGACGGTGACTGGTCGGAGAAGTCGCGCGCGGCCTGGCTGCCCTGCGGTCCCTGCTGGGCCAGCGCCTCGTCGAGCCATCCATCGCGCCATGCGTGCATCAGCCGGCGCAGGTCCCACACCACCTCGGCGTTCAGCGACACCCCCCGGCGCCCCGTGCGATGCACGGTCCCCTCGACGACCAACAGCCAGGAGTGGAACACCGTCCACGCGCAGCGATCGTGCACCGACTCGAAGAACGTCGCGTCGCTCACGCCGGTCGCGTCGTCCAGCGACAGGAAGATGATCCGCTGGCCGGACTTCACCGGCGGGGTCTGCGTGGCGACCTTCACCCCCGCAACGCGCAGCCGCTGGCCGTTGCGGTAGGACAGCAGATCGGCTGCCCGCGCGACACCGAGCCTGTCGAGCAGGCCGTCGTAGAAGCGGATGACGTGGGTCGAGGCGTCGATGCCGAGCACCTCCAACTCGGCGCGGACCTTCTCGCTGAGCGCGTACTCGGTCAGCCCCGGCGATGCTGGTGACCCCAGCAGCTCGAGCTGTTCGGGCGCGGCGGGATCGGTCGGTTGGTGGCGGCGAAGGCCGGACCAGCGCTCGCTGACCTCCAGCAGCAGGTCGCGCCGCGTGCGTACCTGATCGGATCCCGGTTCGGTCAGTCCGACACCGCCGAGGGTGTCCAGCGCCCCGGCGTGTGTCAGCGCCTCGGCGACGGGGGCGGACAGCGCCCCTCGCCGGCGCAGGTTGCCCACCGACGTGAAGGGCCGCGCCAGCAGCAGGCTGTCGATCATCCGGTCGTCGATCCCCGCCACGTCCTGTAACGCCAGCCGCACCCCGAACCGCCATCCCGGTTCAAGCGGATCGAACCCTTTGTCGAACCCACTCGCCGGCACCAACACCGCTTGGTCTTGACCTTTCGCAACCCACCTCCATCCCCTGGGAAGCGAACCGGTGGCGGGGGGTACACCGAGGAGAAGAAGGGCCTCATCCGCAGGCAACCGTTCCACCCGGTAGTCGCGGGCTGAGCGGTTGATGTCCAGAGGCAGGACCGCCACCCCGAACTGGCGAGCGTCGTCGAGCAGGAGCCGCCGGGGGTACATGCCGGGATCGTGGGTCAGCAACCCGGCCACGAACTCGGGCAAGTAGTGCGCCTTGAGCCACGCCGAGCGGTAGGTCGGCACGCTGAACGCCGCTGCGTGCGCCTTGCAGAACCCGAACGACGCAAACTGCGCCAAGGCGTGCCACAGCGACTCGGCGACCCCCTCGGGCACGCCCCGTTCGAGGGCTCCAGCGATCAACCAGGCATGCAGGTCGTCCAGCTCCTCGGGATCGTTGAGGCGCCGGCGGACCAGGTCGGCGGT
>JACCTL010000167.1 GCA_013812395.1 Euzebyaceae bacterium | reverse complement strand
CCGTCGACTGGTTCGACCACCTCGCGCGGACGAGCCACGCCACCGCGGCGGTTGGATACGCCGGGACCTCCCGCTGAGCCTCCCGCCGAAGGCGGCCAGGTCGAGGACGAGGCGACGGCTTAGCAGTGGTCGAGGACGGCGCACCAACCGCCTTCGCTGGCCGGCCCGATGACGTGGTCAGCCAGGGACAGCGCCTGCTCGCAGCCGTCGGAGACCACGCACGCCACGGCCGCTCCGCGGAGCAGCTCCAGGTCGTTCTCGCCGTCGCCGAGCGCCAGCACACCGCGGGGGTCGATGCCCTGGTCCGCGCAGAACGCCAGGACGCCCTCCCACTTGCTGACCCCCCTGGGGCGCACGGTCAGGGTGCCGCCGCCGTAGAACAGGTCACGGGTGACGACCGCGTCGGCGACGTCGGCGACCGCCTCAACGACGCCGTCGAGCAACAACGGAGGGCGGCCCGCGATGGTGAAGCCCAGCACCGTCTCGGCGGCGGCAACCTTGCCAACGTCGTCGCGCGCGAGCCGTTCGCCGATCAGCTCAACGTGGCGAGGGTGCGTGGACGGTTGCGGTCCGGCGACCACGTCGGCGTCATCGCGGACGACCTGAAGACACGGCGACAGACCCAGCGAGGCCAGGATGTCCACGACCGCGACCGCGTCGGGCGCGTCGAAGGCCGCCTCGTGGAACACCCGCCCCGTCGTCAGGTCAACACCCAGCGCCCCGTCGAGCACCACGGCTGGCGGGGAAAGTCCTTCACGGGCCAGTCCCATGGCGGCGCTGTGGCGGCGCCGTCCGGTGGCGACCAACAGCGGTGTCCCGCGGCGCTCCAGCGCCCGAAGGGCGTCCAGCGTCCGGTCGTGGATGCGCTCTTGGGCGTCCCAGAGCGTGCCGTCGAGATCGGTGACGACAAGGCCGACCTGGTCGCTCACGTGGTGGCAGCAGCCTCTGACCGTACCGTCGGCGCCGCCGCGGCGAGCCGGCGGTTGCCGATCACCGCGACCGCGCCGACGGGCAGCGCCTGGACGATCGACAGGGCGACCACCAACCGGGCCGCGAACTCGGGAAACAACGTCGCCGCCTGGGAAGTGGTCAGCACGCTGAGGTACAGCACACCCTGACCGATCAGGATCGCGCCAGCCCCGACCCCAAGCGCGGTGAAAGCACCGTCACGGCCCTGCCACCCTCGCAGTGCACCGAAGGCGCCGATGCCGATGAACAACGCCGTCTGCGCGGCGGCGAGCGCCTTCGTCGGGCCGGGCAGCGGGACGGCGAACAGGTCGTCGACCAGATGGGTCAGGTTGAGCAGCGCCACGACCCCCAGCACCACCGCCGCGGGCCGCGCCAGCGCGGTGATCCATGGAGCGTCGGGGGAGTCGTCGAGCGCCGAGCGAAGCGAGCGAAGCCCCAGCAGGGCTGGGACCGTGAGCAGCAGCGCGAGCGCCACCCACACGCCTGCGGACGGGGCCGGAATCCAGCGCAGCTCCCCCTCGACGATGCGCTCGCGGCCGTCGATCGTGAAGGGAACCTCCCACTGCTGCACGACGGTTTCCACGCTCGGGTCGGTGACCGACGGGGGCAGGTTCTGGCTCATCCAGTGCGCGCGGTGGTCGTGCCACAGGTAGCTGTTGCCACCCGAGACCTGCTGCCAGCGCGGCTCCACGTTGGCTCCCACGTCCTCGGGCAGCTCACCGACGTTGGCGTAGCGGTCGGTGTTCTGATAGGTGGCCGCTGACGCGCGGTTCTCGAATACCCCCTCAGGTCCGACCCGCAGGTACGGCTCCCCCTCGTAGCCCAGCACCGTCAGCTCCACGTCAGAGGCGTTCGTCACGCTGAGGAACTCGTCGCTGCCGTAGACCTGCCAGCTGACGCCGGGTACGTCGGGCTCGCTAGTCACCTGGCTGCGGTAGTTCGTCGCATCGCTGCCGCGACCGTGCGCCGCGGCAGGCCCGGCGAGGACGACGAGCAACATGCCCGCGCACAAGACCAGGTAGGAGGCGCGCACCAGGAGCGACCGAGCAGGCATAGCAGCCACGCTAGCGCCGGTGGGCTGGGGCAGCCGCTACAGGGCGGCGCCCAGCAGCATCGTCGGAGCGACCCCGAACTGCTCTGCCATCGCTTTGGCGTCCTTGGCCGATGCCATGCCCGGTTCGCTACGCAACGCGGCCGCCATCTCCTCGTCGGTGGCCCACTCGGCCACGAACATCAGGTAGTACGGCGCGTCGGCGCCGCGGGGCGTACCCGTGATCCGCGTGGTGCTAGTCGACTGCACGCCGGGCCACTGCGCGACGATCGGCAGGTGTCTGGTGCGGTAATGCTCCTCGAAGCCGTCCACGTCGTTCGGCTTGTCGTACAACGCCACGAACTTGGCCATGCGTGGTTCTCCTTGCAATCGGTGGGCGCCGCATCCTAACGGTGGCGTCAGCCGGCGGCCTCGCGCGACGTCAGCCGGCGGCCTCGCGGATGGCGTCCAGCACGGTGGCGGTTGCGACCGCGTCGCTCACGGGCAGCGGGGGAGTCGAGCCCGTCGCGATGGCCTCGGCGAAGGCGCTGACCATCCGCTCGTAGTGGTCGCCGCGCCACGAGCCGACGACGTCGTCTCCCCGCAAGATGACCGCGTCGACATCAGGGCCGGCCCCGAACGGCGAAGGTATCCGCAACGTGCCTTCGGTGCCGACGAGCTGCAGCACCTGCTGCTGCGCGGTGTCGAACGAGGCGTCGATCGAGGCCACGGCACCGCCAGGAAAGCTGAGCAGCGCCGAGGTGGTCCCGTCCACGCCCGTCGCCCAGCGCCGCGTCACAGCGTGGACCCCGTCGGGCTCCTCGCCCACCAGCCAACGGGCCATCGCCACACCGTAGATGCCGACATCCAGCAGCGCCCCACCCCCGTGCTGCGGATGGTAACGGTAGTCGTCGGGGTGGCGCATGGGGGACGCGAAGGTGGCGTGGAGGAGTCGCAAGCTGCCGAGCTCGCCGCGGTGCACCAGTTCCAGCAGCGCGACGGTTCGAGGATGAAAACGGGTCATGACCGCCTCCATCAACACTCGTGGGTTGGCCGTCGCCGCAGAGGCCATGCGACCGGCCGAGGCGGAGTCGGTCGACAGCGGCTTCTCGCACAGCACGTGTTTGCCGGCCTGCAGCGCGGCGATTGTCCACTGCTCGTGCGCGTCATTGGGCAACGCGACATAGACGGCGTCGACGTCATCGGCGGTGACGACTTCTTCGTAGGAGCCGCACGCCCGGCGTACCCCGTTGTTCGCGGCGAAGGCCCGCGCGCGAGTCACCGACCGGGAACCGACCACGGCCAGGTCGTGACCCGCCTTGCGCATCGCCGGCGCCAGGGCCGACTGCGTGATGCGCGCGGCGCCGAGCAAGCCCCAGCGCAGGAGGCGACCGTCGTCATCGGGACGGCGGCGGGCCGGATCGACCGCCACGGGATCGGCAGCCATCCGCCGAAAGCTCTGCGGGTTCAGGCGGCGGTGTCGGACAGCGCGCGACCGCGCGAGGGGTGCCGCAGCTTAGACAGCGCGCGCGCCTCCAACTGGCGGATGCGCTCGCGGGTCAGGCCGAAGTAGCGGCCTACGTCGTCCAGGGTGCGCGCCTCGCCGTCCAGCAGGCCGAAGCGCAGCTCGAGGATGATCCGCTCGCGCTCTGGCAACCCGGCGACGACATCCAGCAGCTCCTGGCGAGCCAGGCCCTTGGCGGCGACCTCAAGCGGGTCGTCGGCGTTGCGGTCCTCGATGAAGTCGCCCAGCTCGGCGTCGCCGTCCTCGCCGACGGGGGTCTCAAGCGACGTAGGCGTGCGCGCGTAGGTGAGCAGCTCCTCCACGGTGGCGATGTCCTCACCGAGCTCTGCGGCGAGTTCTTCCAGCGCGGGCTCGCGACCGAGGGCCTCGGCCAGGTCACGCTGCATGGACAGCGCACGGCGGACGCGCTCCATCATGTGGACCGGCAGGCGGATGGTGCGGCCCTTGTCGGCCACTCCGCGACCGACCGCCTGGCGAATCCACCACGTCGCGTAGGTGGAGAACTTGTAGCCGCGGCGGTAGTCAAATTTCTCCACCGCCCGCAGCAGGCCGAGATTGCCCTCCTGGATCAGGTCGAGCAGCGGCAGTCCCTGGCCCTGGTAACGCTTGGCCACCGAAACGACCAACCGAAGGTTGGCCTGCACCAGGCGTTCCTTGGCACGCTTGCCGTCACGGTCGACCAAGTTGAGCTGGCGCTTGCGCGCCGCCGCCACGCGCTTGCGTTCGGCCAGGAGCCGCTCGGCCTCCAACCCGGCCTCGTAGCGCTTGGCGAGGTCGACTTCTTCCTCGGCCGTGAGCAGCGCCGTGCGGGCCATCTCCCGGAGGTACAGCTGCACGTGGTCATGCAGCGGCATCTCCTCGACAACAGGTGGCACGGTCGCCTTCACCCTCTCCTGGTTGCGGGGCAGCTGACACGGTGCGGTGCCCGGACATGGCATAGCGCACCGGGCGACTGTGGCCCGGGAGTCTTCAATCTTGTGGCACGCGCCGGCCGGTCGGCGCGCTCTTGCGGACTGCTCACGTCTGGGAGATGCTCCCCCGGTCGTGTGCCGTTAGATCCTCATAATGAGGGTACGCCTAACCGGACCTTCCGGGAAGCACTTTTGTTGTTGTTCCACCCTAGCGTTGTGTTCCGGTGTCGCGGCGAGGGCGCTCGGGTAGGCGAAGCCACAGCACGCGTGATGCCATCGCGCGCCGACGTGACCCGAACATGAAGACCCGACCACGAAGATGGAGTCGACCTGGGATGACCGCAGTGACGCAGCAACCGGCCCTGCCGGCCTCGACCAGTGGTCCGCCTCCTGGCGGCGGCCCGCCCGGTGACTGGCGACGCTGGATCGGCGTAAAGCCCACCGTGGGCGTAGGCCCGGCCGGCAAGGCCGTCGCCGAGGACCTATCGGCGCTGATCAAGGCCGAGATCGCCTTGGCCAAGGCCGAGCTCATGGCCGGGATCAAGCCCAAGGCCATGGGCATCGGTGCCTTCGTGGGCGCCGCCGTGCTCGGCTGGCTCGGCCTGCAGGGCCTGTTGATAACCCTGGGATTCCTGCTGGCCCTGGTGATGCCGGGTTGGGTGGCGGCGCTGGTGGTCACCCTGCTGCTGTTGGCGGGGGCCGCGGTGGCGGGCTTGCTCGGCAAGAAGAAGTTCGAGACCCCGGTGTCGCTGGACACCACCAAGACCAATGTCGAGGAGGATGTGGCGTGGACCAAAGCACATCTGCCCAGTCGCTGAGCGGCGCCACCGGCGCCCGTCGCGCGAATCTCAACGGCCTGGCGCCGCATGTCGCCGCCGTTGAAGCGGCGCGGGCACGCCTAGGACGGGATCTCGACACACTCGACACGGAGGTGCGCGCACAGATGGGTCACACGGCCGAGAAGACCGCATGGAAGGTGCTGGGTACCGGTGGCGCCATCGTCGCCGGGATCCTGACCCGCAAGATGTTGATGGCCGGATGGCGTAAGACCAAGCACTCCGACCCGCCGACCAACCCGGCCGACCGCGAGACGGACTGGGTGGAGGCACTGACCTGGACCGTGGCCACCAGCATCGCGGTGGGTATCGCCCGTCTGATCGCCACGCGGGGCGCGGCCGGTGCTTGGGAGAAGTTCACGGGCGCTCTGCCCCCGGGCCTGCAGGACGTCTCCGCATAGCCGGTGCCCAGCACTGCGGTTGGAACCCTGAGGGGTTTTCGGGCGTCGGAGTACCGACGCCACCGCAGAAGGTTTACCCATGCGCATTACCGCCGCGCTGCTGACGCTCGTGCTCACCGCCGTTGCCAGCGGCTGTACTGACTCGCCGAACGCTGCTGCCACCCGCCGCACAAGCGGTTCACTCGCCAATCGGGACGGTCGTACCGAAACCGCGGAGCGTCCCCGCGGGCGACGAGAGCGTCCCGTCGCCCCAGACGAGCCCAAGACGCACGGCAAACTGCCACCGCGTCGCAGTTGGCCGCTAGAGCTGACGCGTGAACCGTGCAATGACGTCCTTGGTGCCGTCGCCGGTGACTGCGTGGCCTCTCTGCGTGGCCTCTATGGTGATGGGTGACGTGCTGTATGGCCTCAGTGGCGCGGTCATTGCCGATGAGGTCATCTCCACCACCACGGTGGCCCGCGGTCTCCTTGATGGCGAGTGGACTGCCGTTCGCGTCATCGAACGAGTCACCCCCGAGGTCATGGTCGCCTATCGCGTCAAGGAGGACGGCGTAGGACGCGAGACCCGGGCAGCGTGGGGGAAGTGGCGCATGGCCTTCCCATACGCGCTCGGCTTACAGGAGAAGCCGCAAGACCTGCATCGGCGCTACCGGCGCGCCAAATGCCCGGCCCTCGGCAGAGCCGACCAGCCCGCCCGCTGTCCATAGCGGCGGCGCTTACGTCCAGCCCCGCCGGGATTACCGAGCAAGGGAGAGGGCCCACGGGCCCAAACAAGAGGCCCGCTGGGTGTTCATGACACCGGCCGTGCCACGGTTGCTGCCATGGTAGATTCCTACCATGCGAGTAACCATCGATGCAGCTGGCCGGATCGTTGTGCCGAAAGCATTGCGCGACCAGTTGACGTTGGAAGGTGGGACGACGCTGGAGATTCGCGCGCTGCACGGAAAGCTGGAACTCGAACCAGTCGCGACGCCGATGCGCCTCGTGCGCCGCGGCAACGGTTTCGTCGCAACGACCGATGAGCCGCTCCCGCCAGTCGACGCGGACGACGTCCGAGCGGTCATGGAGTCGCTGCGGCGGTGATTGCCATCGACAGCTCGGTGGCGGTCGCCGCGTTCGGGGACTGGCACCGGCTCAACGAGTCCGCGCGGGCGGTACTGGACGAGGACGCGGTCCTGCCGGCACACGCCCTGCTGGAGACCTACTCCGTGTTAACCGGCTTCCCCCCGCCCCACCGCGCGGCTCCTGATCTGGTCGACACCTGGCTGGACCACAGCTTCCCCACGATTCTGCAGCCACCGCCAGCCCAAGAGCAGCGCGCCCTCGTGCGCAGGCTCGCGGCGACTGGTCACATCGGTGGTGCGGTCTACGACGCCGTTGTGGCACTGACCGCCAAACTGGGGGGTGCGGTGCTCGTAACCGCGGACATCCGTGCCGCCCGCATCTACGACCTAGTCGGTGTGCAGTGGCGTGAACTCGGCGGCAAAGGAGGCCCGCCCGCGGGTTGAATCTCAGGACGTGGACCCAGCACGACCACCCGGCGGGAGCGGTTACCGGGGCGGGTCGGGCGCTACGTGAGCTGAGCGCAGCACGGCCACCAGCTCGTCGTGCCGGTTGCTGCTCACCACGACTCCCACTGTCTGGCCGTTGTGGCGGCCGTTGACGGCAAGCTTGTCGTGCAGCCAGATGGGATTGCTCATCAGCCGGTGCCGGTCGAACACCGAGAAGACCTCCGGCCCGACCTCGAAGGTCATCGTCGACAGGTCCAGCGCGTGGACTGGCACCGACCGCCGTCCAACATGCAAGCGCCCTTCGACGACCCTGACCCTCCGTACCAGGCGAAGCTGAACTCCAACGGCAGCGTGGCGAACAGCAGCACGATCACCGGCGGCGACGGCGCCGCCTGCCGCCCCGTCAGCGCCGCCCTCAATCCAGCCAAAGGCGACGATCGCTGGCGGCGCGCCCCAAAGCATGATCCGCAACCACCACGGTGGCGCCCCTGACTCGGCGAACGTCATCACCTCCGTACCTGCCTTCATCACCGCATTGTCGAGCAAGGACGGTCGCACGGCCACGCGGCCAGCAAGACACAAAACAGAACAGAGACGGCCGCTCACGACCGTCCGGCTGGCGAACGGGGACCGCACTCCCGCATCCCCGGACGCCCTGGTGCCGGGCATCGGGGCTGCTGGTCTGGAAGCTCCTACGTAGCGGTTGCTGCAACGCCTGCCCGGACACCAGCGGTCTCCTGTGGGCGGATGTGCGCCCCCCAAGCGGTCACAGCGATCGCGAACAGGAAGTACCTGCTGGGCAGCGGCGCCAGGCACAGCACGGCTCCCACGATGGCCACGATGGACGACCAGCGAGGGAACGCCCGGCCGCGCAGCGTGGCGATGCTGAACACCAGTCCACCGAGCCCGAGAAGGGCGTACGACAGGATGAAGCCGGCCATGACCGGACCCGCGCCCTGCTCCAGCAGCTGCGGCGCTTCAGCGATGAGGTAGGGCACGACGAACACCTGGCTCCACAACCCGCCGACGCTCATCGCCGCGCCGGCGAGGGCGACGATGAATCCCCACACCCCCAAGCTGGTGAGGCGGTCGTACTCGTAGGCGTAGACGGCGACGAGGCCGATCAGTAGCGCGATCGCCCCGATTAACCCGAGCACGCCACCAAGCATGCCGGTCATCGAGCCCTCCATGGCCTCGACCGAGCCGCCGCTACTGATTTCCGAGGCGATGACGAGGGCGACGGAGATGATGGCCAACGGCCCGCTGAGCAGGGCGATCGGGCGCGCCCACCTGATGAACTGTGACAGTGCCATGGGATTCTCCCGTTCGTTCGGAAGTTGCCGGTACGGCGTCGAGGCCGCCTACTGAGCACCGTAAGGACAACGGCCCCCACTGCCATCCGCCGTGGGTGCCGACTTGCTCCTCCTGCGAGATGAGGTGATCGAGCCCAGGGGCGGACGCCCGTGCCCCGGGTGCGTCGTACAGTCCAGCGATGGAGTGGCGGCGAGCTCTCATCGCCAGGTGGCGGGCTGTCGACCAGCTGTGGATGGACTGGCTGCCGGTCGCCGTACTCCTGCTGCTCAGCCAGATCGAAGTGGTCAGCGGCATCGGACCGCCCGGTGCTCCCGCGCTCGCCGTCGGGCTGCTGGCCGTGGCGATCATCCTGCCGCTGGCCTGGCGCCGCCGCGCGCCGTTGCCGGTGCTGCTCGCGGTCATGGGCGCCTGCGTCCTTCACGCTCGTTGTGGGGCCACTACTCAGCTTTGGCACGTTCCTGGCGGTCATGCTCGCGCTGTACTCGGTCGCCGCCTACCGCGACGGCTGGCAGCCATTCGTTGGGGCGGCGGGAACGGCTGCGGGAGTCACGACCATCGCGCTGCTGGACCCGAGCCCGTTCCTGCCCTACGAATGGGTCTTTCCGCTGGTGTACTTCGGTGGCGTGTGGACCATCGGCCGACTGGCTCGGGCCCGGCGGCAGCGGTCGGCGGGACTCGCCGAACGTGTCGCCCAGGCCGATCGCGAGCGAGAGCAGCACGTACGCCTGGCCACCGCTGAGGAGCGCACCCGCATCGCGCGTGAGTTGCATGACGTCGTCGCCCACAGCATCGGCGTGATGGTCGTGCAGGCCGAAGCCGCCGAGGAAGTGCTGGCCCACGATCCCGACCGGGCGGCCGCGCCTCTCGTACGCATCCAATCCAGTGGCCGCCAGGCGCTTGGCGAACTGCGCCAGCTCCTGAGCGTGCTGCGCGCCGACGCCGATACCGCAACGCTCGCCCCACAGCCCGGGATCAGCAACCTTCCCGAATTGGTCGAAGCGCTCGGGGAAACAGGCATGCGCGTCGACCTGCGCGTCGAGGGTGCCCGCCGGCCGCTGCCTCCCGGGCTGGAGCTGTCGGCGTACCGCATCATCCAGGAGGCGCTGACGAACAGCCGCAAGCACGGCGGGGCCACCACCGCCGACGTCCAAGTGCGATACGGCGCCGGGACGCTGGAGTTGCGCGTCGTCGATTGCGGCCTCGGCGACGGCACCGTCTCTGCTGGTGGGCACGGGCTTGTCGGCATGCGCGAGCGAGTCGCGCTGTATGGCGGCCGGTTGGACGCGGGTCCACGGGCTGAGGGCGGCTTCGCCGTCACGGCGACCCTGCCCCTGGACCCGCCGTGATCCGGGTCCTGCTCGCCGACGACCAGGCGCTCCTGCGCGACGGGTTCCGGATGATCCTCGAGGCTCAGGAGGACATCACCGTCGTCGGCGAGGCAGCCAACGGCCGCGAGGCGGTACGCCAGGCGCGTGCGCTGCGACCCGATGTCGTGCTGATGGACATCCGGATGCCAGAGCTGGACGGCCTGGAGGCCACCCGGCAGTTGCTGGCGCCAGGCCACGCCAGCGGTCTGCGGGTGCTGGTCCTGACGACCTTCGACGTCGACAGCTACGTCTACGACGCGATGAAGGCCGGGGCCAGCGGCTTCTTGCTGAAAGACGTCCCACGTCGCCAGCTCATCGAGGGGGTCCGGACCGTCGCCACCGGCGACGCGCTGCTGTCACCGTCCATCACCCGCCGCCTCATCGCGCAGTTCGTGCAGGCTCCGCCTCCCGCCTCGGGTGTGCCCGAGCAGCTGGCAGGCCTAACCGAGCGCGAGCTGAGCGTCCTCCGACTCGTTGCCCAGGGGTGCACGAACGCCGAGGTCGCCGGCGAGCTGTTCCTTGCCGAGACCACGGTGAAGACCCACCTCGGGCACATCCTGACCAAACTGGGGCTGCGTGATCGCATTCACGCGGTCGTCGTGGCGTACGAAACCGGGCTGGTGCGCCCAGGGGCGGGCCCGAAACGCGGCGCCATGTGAGCCCGCGAACCCGAGTTCGGCCGAGCGACAAGCTGGCGCACGTCACTACTGTGCGCACCACGGGATTGCGAAGGGAGGCGACCTCCTCAGCGCTGCCCTGAACCGCCGGGCTGATCGTCCACCTCGTCGGCCGTCGCCAGACGGCGCGCCCAGGCTGCGGCCCGTATCACCAGAGGGGCGAACAGGTCGCCGGCACTCACGCCCCCGGTCCAGCCGGGAGGGTCGCCGAGTAGGCGCAGAGGGCCCGCCGGTGTGCGCGGTTCCGGCTCCAGGCCCAGCTCCAGCGACAGTGGGTCGGTCGACGCTCGCGTCCAACGCTGGGGATCCAATGTTGCAGGATCGACGCCGGGCTCCGGCGCCCCGGCGCCACCGCGGCTGCGCACACCCGCGGTCTCGGCCAGCAGGCGTTCCCGCCCACGGCCGCGCAGCCGCAGCAACTCAAACGGGTCCGCGGCGATGCGCTCGGCGGCCGCGAGCCACACCGCGGCGATGTGCTCGCAGGCGGTCCGGCCGTCGGTGCACTCGGCGGTCACCGGTCCGAACAGCGAGACATTCGCCGTCTCCAGCTCCGCCTCCAAGCCCTCGGGTACCTGCCCGGCCAACAGGCGCGCGGTGTGACGGACCTGTCCCGCCAGTGCGACCAAGACGCGCTGCCACTGCACCTCGGTCAGCGGCGCCAGGCGTAGCGTGACCGTCAGCGGGGTCGCCCGCGATCCCTGCACCCGTGCGCTAGCCAGCCCGGTTCTGACCCGCACATCGGTGACCCGGCCGGAGCGCAGCAGGGCGCGGCCCTTGACCCGCGACTGGCTCGCGCCCGGATGCACCTGCTCGAACTGCTCGGCGAAGCGCTGCCCCCAGCGGCTGTTCATCCGAACACCTCGGCGGGCCGTCGCCCCAACGGCATCTCGTCGTCTTCGTCCAGCTCCCCAATGCTCGCGTCGGCCGACAGGGCGACGAGCTCGCGCAACTCGTGATCACCCAGGTCGGTGATCCACGACTCGGCGGCGGTGATCACCCGGTCGGTCAACGCCCGTTTGGAGGTCAGCAGCTCGTCGATGCGCTCCTCGACGGTGCCGGCGGTGACGAGCTTGTGAACTTCCACGGTCCGCCGCTGACCGATGCGGTGCACCCGGTCGGTCGCCTGATCCTCCACGGCTGGGTTCCACCAGCGGTCGTAGTGCACGACATGGGTCGCCGCCGTCAGGTTCAAACCAGTCCCGCCAGCGCGCAGACTCACCACCAGCACCGGCGGAGCCCCCGACGGGTCACCCGGATACCCCGGCTCCCCCGCCTGAAAGGCCTCTACGAGCCGCTCCCGGCCACGCGCGGTGGTGCTGCCCTGCAGGAAGGGCACGTCCACGCCGAGGTCGGCTTGCAGCTGGGTCACCAGCAGGCGCCCCATCTGCACGTACTGGCTGAACACTAAGACCCGATCACCGGCGTCGGTCACCTGGCCCACGATCTCCCGAAACGCCGCGAACTTGCCGGAGCGGCCCAGCAGCTCGGGGGCCTTCTGGCCGAGGAACTGCGCCGGGTGGTTACAGATCTGCTTGAGGTGGGTCAGCAGCGCCAGCACCCGCCCGCGCCGCTCCATGCGTGTCGCGTCACGCAGCGATGCCAGCGCCCGCTCGACCGTCTCGGCGTACAGCGACGCCTGCTCGGGCGTGAGCTGGCAGACGACGTTGCGTTCGATCTTCGGCGGCAGATCAGTAATCACCGCCGGATCGGTCTTCTCGCGGCGGAGCAGGAAGGGAGCGACCAGGCGTCGCAGCCGGGTAGCCGCGGCCGGGTCGTGCTGGCGTTCGACGGGGGTCACGAACCGGCGGGCGAAAGCGGCCTGGCTGCCGAGCAGGCCGGGGTTGGTGGCGTCCAGCAGTGCCCACAGCTCGGCCAGCCGGTTCTCCAGCGGCGTACCCGTCAGCGCCACCGTCTGCTGGCTGTGCAAACGGCGCACAGCGCGAGCCGCGGCCGTCTGCGGGTTCTTGACGTGCTGCGCCTCGTCGAGGGCGACCACCCCCCAGTCCACGGTGGCCAACACGTCGATGTCGCGGCGCAGCGTCCCGTACGTCGTCAGCACCACGCCGGTGGCCTCGTCCGCGGTCACCGGGCGGTCGGTGCCGTGCCAGCGGGTGACGGCGACCGAGGGGGCGAAGCGGCGCAACTCGCGCTGCCAGTTGCCCACCACCGAGGTCGGGCAGACCACCAGCGTCGGGCTTGGATCCGACCGGCTCAGCAGGTAGGCGATGAGTTGGATGCCCTTGCCCAGCCCCATGTCGTCGGCGAGGACCGCGCCGAGGCCGAGCTGGCTCATGCCCGCCAGCCAGGCGACCCCGCGACCCTGGTAGGGGCGAAGTACGCCCTCGAAGCCAGGTGGGGTCGGCGCGGCGGCCGGGATCTCGGCGGCCCCTCGGATGCGGTCGAGCAGGCTCGCGAGCCGGCCTTGGGCCACGACCTCGACGCGTGTTCCCGGCCGGGTGTCGTCCAGTGGCAGACCGGCGACGTCGCCCGCGCCAACGGACCCACCCAAACCCAGGACCAGCGCATCGGCGAATCCCAACCGCCCGCTGGGGCCGAGGTTTCGCAGCCGTCCCACCTGCTCGGGATCGACCCGTAGCCAGCGCTCGCGCCAGCGGACCAGCGGTGCGTGCGCCGCGGCGATGGCCGCAAGCTCCTCGTCGTCGATCACCTCATCGCCGATGGTGACCTGGAAGGCGTAGTCGACGTGGTCGGGCAGCTCGGTGTCGTCGCGCAGGTCGGTCTCGCCAGGCATGTGAGCGTCGCCAAGCAGCTCGGCGTCCAACACCTCATCGCCGTCGGCAGCGCCCGGTTCGTCACCACCCAGCTGCAACCGCAGCCGCAGGTCCTCCTCGGCGACGTCGCTGGGCAGGACCACCACCACGTCGCTGCCGCGCAACAGCGGCTCGGCGTCGCAGATGAACGTCCAGGCCTCCTCGACGGTCAGCGGGACGCAGGTCGGCTCGGCCTCACGCAGGCCGCGATCGACCGGCTCGAAGACGCGGGCGCAGCGCGCCAAACCCCGCAGGATCGCCTCCTGCGCCACCACCGGATCGGTGTCACCCGTATCGCCTGCCCAGACCCGCTCGGCCGGCAGCAGGGAGCCGTCCTCCATCCGCAGCGCCACATGGAGCGGCCACGGGTCGGCCTGCTGCACAGGCGCCTCAAGACGCAGTTCGGTTACACCAGCCGCCGAGTCACTCCCGCCCGAGAGCCAGCCGGTGACCGCGGCGACCAGTTCGTCGGGGTCGTCGCGGATCGGGACCACCGGGTCGTCGGGATCGCCGAGCGCCTCTGCCCAGCGAGCGGTCCACGGCAGGAGCCGATCCCGAGGGCGCCCGGCTCTCGGAGGCGGGCCACCGTGGCGGACAGCCGTGTCAGCCACCGCGTCGACGAACGCGCGCACCAGGCCGGCGGGGTCCCAGACCCGGTTGTGGTCCAGCGCGACGGCGTGCGCGGTGGGCGGGAAGCTGGCCGCCAGGCGGGCAAGGGCCCCCGCCGCGGCCGCATCATCATCTACCAGGGCGCACCAGCTCGCCCGCAATGGCCCGCCTGGCGATCGCCGCAGTGTGGGTGCCAGCCGGTGCCCCGCAACGACACGCAACGCAAGCCGGGCGGCCACCGCCCACACCCGCACGCTGTCGGGGGGGCGGCGGTAGGCGGGGGCCTCGTGCAGCGGCACTGCCAACAAGGCAGGCAGGCCTTCGACGAGTTCGATGCAGCGGACGGGCACTGACCGCAGCGTGACGCCCGAGGCAGTGAGCACTGCCATGCCTACGGTGGCGCAGCGGCCGGTTGGCAGACCGAGGCGCTGCATGGCCGTGGCGGGAACCTCCTCGCCAGCGGGGTCGGCGACCACGAGGCGCCCGTAGGCGGGAACCTGCGTGTCGGGGCAGAACGTGAGTTGAGGGTTGGACAGCGCGGCGACCTTTGGCGGGGGAACCGCCCCACGCTACTGCCCTCGGCGCTGCGCCGCCCCCTCCACCCCTGCCTCCAGCGTGGCAAGTAGCTGACGTACCGCCGAGACCGGCACCTGGTCGCCGTCAGCGCCGGCCAGCAGGTCCCGCAACGCCCCCACCAACATGCGACGCTCGACCGACACGACCCTGTCCGGCGGCGAGCCCGCCAAGTGCGCTACCGCCTTCGGCTGCATGAGCGCTGCGCTGCCGGATTCCGCCGGCGCGGCGGCGCGTGTTTCCTCGGCGTCGAACAACCGACGCTGCGTGCCCGACGTCGCCGTGCGGGCCTCGAACTCGCCAGGCGTTGTCCCCGCGATGGCCGCGGCCCACCAGGTCAGTCCCCGGTCCCATGACGCCCCGAGTGGGCGGCGCGTGGGCAGCCGGCCACCGAACGCCACGTCGGCGATGGCGCCGATGAGGACGTCGCGGATGAACGCATCGGCGGGAAAGCGCCCACGCAGATCCTCCACGAAGCCGGGGGCGGGAGCGCTCCCGGTGAGGCGCTGCGCGGCCTCGGTCACCACGGGGCGGGAGCGCTGCAGCCAGGCCCAGGCATAGGCGGGTACGCGGGGAAACTCCTCCCCCACCGCTTGCGGAGCCGGGTCAGCCACCACACCTCCACGTCGACGGTTGACCGCCAGCGTCCAGGCTTGTGTCCCCCAGGTCAAGGACCCGCCACGGCGTCAGCGGCAGGACTGCAGCGCGACGATCAGCAGGCCGGTGATGATCGCGGAAACCAGCAGCGACCCAAGGCACCCGAGACGGTTGGAGAAGAAGAGGAACATGGCGGCTGCTTACCCGCCGCGACACGCTGTCACGCCGACGCGACCCGAAGTCGTGAGTGCCCTGCCCCGGCTCCATGAGCGCTCACCGATGCGCTAACGCCGCCGGCCACATGAGCGCTGTTAATCGTCGGCCCGCTGCCGGGCACGGTGAGCGGCGACGTTGACGCGGTTGGCGCAGGTGTCTGGGTCGCAGTAGCGGCGGGAGCGGTTGCGCGAGGCGTCGACGAAGATGTCCGAGCAGGTGTCGCTGGCGCAGGTTCGCAGCCGAGCGAAGCCGTCGGCGCGCAGGACACCCGCCAAGGCCATCCCGGCTTCGGCCTGCAGGCGCATCGCCAGCGGTGCACTGGTTGGTGTGAAGTGCAGGTGCCACGCGTCGCCGTCGTGGTCGGTCAGCTGCGGCAACGCCTGGGACTGGGCCAGCATGGCGTTGACCAGGTTCGCGGCCTCCTCAGCAGTCCCGGCCTGCCATACCGCGCGCAACCGCGATCGCAGTGCCCGTACCTCGGCCACATCCTGGCGGCCGATCTTGCCCGGGTGGCTTACCTCGTGCTCACGCAACAACGTGCGCAGCGCCGCGACCGTCTCCAGGCCGTCGTGGGTTGGCGCGCCGCTATCGCGGGCACCGCCGTCCGCTGCACCGCCGTTGGCCAGGTCGACGGCGAGCTGGACCGTACAGTCCGTGTAATGGTCGAAATCCACTTGACTCCTTACTGCGGTGGCGCTACTGTAAGCGGTGCCAGAAGGGATGACCCTTACACCATCAGTTTGACGAGGCCTCGGCCCGGCTGCAAGGAGCGGTTCTCATGCTTGCTGCACACTGCCCTGTCTGCGACGTGACGCAGCTGTACTCCTACTCCCATCTGCACAGCCTCCACAACACCCCGCGCGGCATCCAGCTGGTGATGGATTGCTACTGCGGCGAACGCTTCACAGTCCTGACCGGTCGTGGCGTCGGCAACCCGCTGCACTCGGCGGCGTCCACCGTCTAAGCGCCCCCAGGACGACGGGACCTGTCGCCTCCCGGTGTCAAGTACCTGGGCGCTCCCGCTGTCGCCACATGAGCGCCAACTAGAAGGGTTGGTCACGATAGTGTGACCAACCCTTCTATTTACGGGCCGCGGCGCCCGCAGCGTCCCAGCGGCGCCTGGCTCAGGCGGCCACATCTTGAACAGGCAGTGGCCGGATCGTGCTCGGCACACCGGTGAACGGGGCGCAACTCTGGTAAGACATGCGCCCCCGTGGCGCTGCGTGCCGCGACCGGCAAGGAGGTGCAGGGTGATCCGCAAGCTGTTGCCCACCTGGCCGGTCGCCCGCCAGCTCACCACCGCTGACCACCTCGGTCGCGGTCGTGCCGCCCAGTCACCGCAGTCCGCCGGGCTGCGCGCGCGCACCGCCGACGCCGACAAGGTAGTTGGCTCCGTCTGCCCGTACTGCGCGGTGGGCTGCGGCCAGCAGGTCTTCGTGCGCGACGGCGAGGTCATCGCCGTGGAGGGCGACCCCGACAGCCCGATCTCTCGCGGCAAGCTCTGCCCCAAGGGGTCGGCTACTCATCAACTGGTCACCGGACCCAGCCGCGAGCAGCGCGTGCGCTACCGCCGCCCCCACGCCTCGGAATGGGAAGAGCTGTCCCTGGACGAGGCGATGGGAATGATCGCCGACCGGGTATTGGCGACCCGCCGCGACACCTGGCAGGACCTCGACGAGGCCGGCAATCCCCTGCGACGCACGATGGGGCTGGCCAGCCTCGGCGGCGCGACGCTGGACAACGAGGAGAACTATCTCATCAAAAAGCTGTGGACGGCGTTGGGTGCCATCCAGATCGAGAACCAGGCGCGGATCTGACACAGCTCCACCGTCCCCGGTCTGGGGACGTCATTCGGTCGCGGCGGCGCGACCACCTTCCAGCAGGACCTGGCCAACAGCGACGTCATCGTCATCCAGGGCTCGAACATGGCCGAGGCCCACCCCGTCGGCTTCCAGTGGGTGGTGGAGGCGCAGCGCCGCGGCGCCACCGTGATCCACGTCGACCCGCGCTTCACGCGGACCAGCGCTCTGGCCGATGTGCACGTGCCGATCCGGGCGGGCAGCGACATCGCCTTCCTCGGGGGCATCGTCAACCACATCCTGAGCAACGAACGCGACTTCCGCGAGTACGTGGTCGCCTACACCAACGCCGCCACGATCCTGCGCGACGACTTTGTCGACACCGAGGACCTCGACGGGCTGTTCAGCGGCTGGGACCCTGACACCAGGTCCTACGACATCAGTTCCTGGCAGTACGCCGGCATGGCAGCGGGGTCGGCAGCGGGCAACCGGGAGATCGCCACCTCGGCCGCGGAGACCACCGGCGCGGGCGGCGCCAAGCTGGAGCACGGCGACCCCCCAGAGCGCGACGAGACGCTGCAGCACCCGCGCTGCGTTTACCAAGTCCTCAAGCGCCACTTCTCGCGCTACACCCCCGAAGTCGTCGAGCAGGTGTGCGGGGTCCCTCCTGAGCTGTTCGCGCGGGTGGCCGACGCGCTGTGCGACAACTCCGGCCGCGAGCGGACCGGGGCCTTCTGCTACGCCGTCGGCTGGACCCAGCACTCCGTCGGTGTGCAGTACATCCGCACCGCGTCGATCATCCAACTGCTGCTCGGCAACATCGGCCGGCCAGGCGGCGGCATCATGGCGCTGCGCGGCCACGCCAGCATCCAGGGGTCGACCGACATCCCCACCCTGTACGACCTGCTGCCCGGTTACATCCCGATGCCGCATGCGCAGGCCTATGGCGACTTTTCCGACTACGTGCGGCGCAACGCGGCGCCCACGGGCTTCTGGGGCCACATGTCGGCCTACCTGGTGAGTCTGCTCAAGGCCTGGTGGGGCGACGCCGCCACCGCCGACAACGATTTCTGCTTCGACTACCTGCCGCGCATCTCCGGCGACCACTCGACGTATCAGACCTTGCAGGACATGCTCGACGGCAAGGTCAACGGCTACTTCCTGTTCGGCGAGAACCCTGCCGTCGGCTCCGCCAACGGGCGGATGCACCGCCTGGCCATGGCCAAGCTCGACTGGCTGGTCGTGCGTGACCTGGTGGAGATCGAGAGCGCGACCTTCTGGAAGGACTCTCCGGAGATCGACACCGGTGAGCTGCGGACCGCCGATATCGGCACCGAGGTGTTCTTACTGCCGGCGGCCGCGCACACCGAGAAGGACGGCACCTTCACCCAGACCCAACGCTTGTTGCAGTGGCATCACAAGGCGGTCGAGCCCAAGGGCGACTGCCGCAGCGACCTGTGGTTCACCTACCACCTCGGCCGGCTCCTGCGCGAGCGGCTGGCGGGCTCCGACGATCCTCGGGACCGCCCGCTGCTGGACCTGACCTGGGACTACCCCACAGAGGGTCCCCACGACGAGCCCAGCGCCGACGCCGTCCTGCGGGAGATCAACGGCCACGACGCCGACGGCAGCCTGGTGTCGGGCTTCGCTGAACTGCGCGACGACGGCTCGACGTCGTGTGGCTGCTGGATCTACAGCGGCTGCTACGCCGACGGCGTCAACCAGACGGCCCGGCGCAAGCCCGGCCACCAGCAGAGCTGGGTGGCGCCGGAGTGGGGCTGGGCTTGGCCGGCGAACCGTCGAATCCTGTACAACCGCGCGTCGGCCGACCCCGACGGCGAACCGTGGTCGGCGCGCAAACGCTACGTGTGGTGGGACGCCGCGCAGGGTCGATGGACCGGTGAGGACGTTCCCGACTTCCCGGCCGCCACACCACCCGACTACGAGCCTGCCGCCGACGCCGTCGCTGAGCGGGCGCTGAGCGGGCGCGAGCCGTTCATCATGCAGGCCGACGGACGCGGCTGGCTGTACGTGCCCAGCGGCCTTGTGGACGGTCCGCTGCCAACCCACTACGAGCCGCACGAGTCCCCCGTGGCCAACCCGCTGTACGCGCAGCAGGCCAACCCGGCTCGCGAGCTGGTCGACCACCCGGCGAACGCCTACAACCCGAGCGCCGGTCAACCGGGCGCGCAACGGTTCCCGTACGTGGTGACGACCTACCGGCTGACCGAGCATCACACCGCCGGTGGGATGAGCCGGTTCCAGGCGCATCTGGCCGAGCTGCAACCCGAGATGTTCTGCGAGGTGAGCCCGCAGCTGGCGGCGGAATGCGGCCTGGAGCACCGCGGCTGGGCAACGATCATCACCAGCCGTACCGCCATCGAGGCGCGCGTGCTGGTGACCCAGCGAATCGCGCCGCTGCGGGTGCAGGGTCGCACGGTGCATCAGGTCGGCCTCCCATGGCACTGGGGCGGGCGCGGCCTGGTGACCGGCGACTCGGCCAATGACCTGTTCGGTCTGGCATTGGACCCCAACGTGCACATCCAGGAAGTCAAGGCCGCCAGCTGTGACATCCGCCCCGGCCGGCGTCCGAGGGGGCCGGCGCTGCGGCGCTTGGTCGAGTCCTACGTCGAGCAGGGGGCTGACACGTGACGGGTTACGACGACGGCCAGCCGCGGATGGGCTTTTTCACCGACACCTCGGTGTGCATCGGCTGCAAGGCGTGCGAGGTGGCGTGCAAGGAGTGGAACGGCGTTCCCGAGAACCCCTTCGCCTGGACGGGAGAGTCCTACGACAACACCTCCAGCCTCGGCGCGAACACCTGGCGCCACGTGGCCTTTATTGAGTCTGGGGGACAGTCCACAGCGAGCACGGTCCAATCCGCGAGCTCGGTCCAATCAGAGGATGAGGACTTCCGCTGGCTGATGAGTTCGGACGTGTGCAAGCACTGCACGACCGCGGCGTGCCTGGACGTCTGCCCCACGGGTGCGCTGTTCAAGACCGAGTTCGAGACCGTGGTGGTGCAGGAAGACGTGTGCAACGGCTGCGGGTACTGCGTGCCGGCCTGCCCCTACGGGGTCATCGACCGCCGCGAGTCCGACGGCCGCGCCTGGAAGTGCACGCTGTGCTACGACCGCCTCAAGGTCGGCGAGGAGCCGGCCTGCGCCAAGGCCTGCCCGACCGACTCGATCAACTTCGGGACGCTGGAGGCGATGACGGCGATGGCCGCGGACCGCCTCGACGTGGTCGTCGCCGCAGGCCGGGCGGGCGCGCAGCTGTACGGCGACGGGCCCAGCGGCGGGGTGGACGGCGCGGGGTCGGTGTTCCTGCTGCTGGACGACCCTGAGGTCTACGGGTTGCCGCCCGACCCGATCGCCGGCAGCAAGCACCTGCCGTCCCTGTGGGGTGCGGCGGCCGCGGCTGCCGTCACGCTGGCCGGCGCCGTGGCCGCCGCCTTTGTGGGCGGGCGCCGGTGACGACCCCGGTTGGGCGCGGCCCGGGTCGGCGCCGGCTGCGCGGTGGACCGGGCTCGGTCGTCCCGTCCGCGCAGATCCGTACCTACTACGACCGTCCCGTCCTCAAGCAGCCGGTGTGGACGTGGGAGATTCCGGCCTACTTCTTCACCGGCGGCCTGGCCGGCGCCTCGGCCAGTCTGGGGTCGATGGCACGGCGCGGTGGCCATCCGCTGCTGGCTCGTGCGGCGCGCCGGATCGCGCTCGGCGGCGTCGTGGTCAGCCCCGCGCTGCTGATCTCCGACCTCGGGCGGCCGGAGCGGTTCCACCACATGCTGCGCGTCTTCCGGCCGACCTCGCCGATGAGCGTTGGGACGTGGGTGCTGACCGTGTTCGGGCCGGCGGCGGGCGCGTCCGCCGTGTTGGCGGAGCTGGGATGGTGGCCGAGGCTGCAGCGCCTGGCCGAGACGGTGGCGGGTGGACTCGGGCCGGTGATGGCCACCTACACCGCGGTTCTGGTCGCCGACACCGCCATCCCCGTCTGGCACGAGGCACGCCACGAGCTGCCGTTCGTCTTCGCCGGCAGCGCGGCGGCCAGCGCCGGCGCCGCGGCAACGCTGCTGACACCGGCGTCCGAGTCGGGTCCCGCTCGGCGCGTGGCGGTGACCGGCGCGTTGCTGGAGCTGGGCGCCGCCGAGGTGATGCGGGTCCGCCTTGGCGAGCAGGGCGAGCCCTACCGGCTGGCTGACGCCGGCCGCTGGTCCCGCGCGGCGACCGCCTGCACAGCGGCGGGCACGGCGTTGATCGGCCTTGGCGGGCGGCGACGGCGGGCAGCCGCCGTGGTCGGCAGCGCCCTGTTGCTGGCCGGGTCGGTGTGCCAGCGCTGGGCGGTCTACCGGGCCGGGTTCATCTCGGCGGCCGACCCCAAGTACACCGTCGGGCCGCAACGCCGCCGGATCGAGGAGCGCGGCTAGGATCCGTGACATGGACCAGGCGCTGGTGCAGCGGTTGCGCGACGCCGCGCCCGAGGCCTTTGACGAGCTGCCGGTGGTCTTTGCCTATCTATTCGGCTCACGCGCGGCCGGGCGCCCGCGGCCAGACAGCGACATCGACATTGCGCTGCTGCTGGACGACACCGTTCGCGACGACGACAGGCTGGTCACCGTCCACCGCTGTGTCGACGCCGTGGCGGCCGCCTCAGGTGTCGGAGGGCTGGAGGCCGTCGCCCTCAACGACGCCGCGCTGCGCTTCGTCGGACGGGTCCTGCGGCAGCGCATCGTGATCTTCTCGCGCGACGAGCCTGCCCGCGTCGCCTACGAGTCGCTGCTCGGCCGGATGGCCGACGACGTCGAGGTGTGGGCCGCCCCCCTGGACCGCGCGCTACTGGCGGCCACCGCCCAGCGGCGGCGTTGACCCATGGTCGACCCGCTGCGCCTCGCGGCGCTCTTGGACCGGCTCGGCACTGAACTTGCCGCACTGCGGCGCCTGGCTGCGCTCCCGCCATCGACGCTGGCCGACGACGAAGACCTGCTGGCAGCGGTGAAGTACCGCTTCATCGTAGCGATCGAGGCCTGCATCGACGCGGGGCGCCATGTCGTCGCCTCCGAGGGTTTGCGCGCACCGACCGACTACGCCGACGTCTTCACCGTGCTCGGGGAAGGCGACCTGCTCGACGCCGCTACCGTTGCCGAACTCCGCGACGCGGCGCGCTTCCGCAACCTGCTCGTGCACGGCTACACCGCAGTGGACGACTCCCGCGTGGTAGAGATCTTGCAGAACCGGCTCGACGACCTCGACCGCTTCCGGGTGGCTCTTGCAGAGGCTGGGAACAGCGAGTCGAGGTAGCGCGGGCGCGCGAAGCGTCCATCACAAGATCGCCGTCCCACGCCTACTGGAGGCAGAACTCGTTGCCCTCCGGGTCGGCCATCACGATCCAGTACTCGCCGCGCTCCTCGGCGGCGCGCAGCTGCGTGGCGCCGGCCTTCACCAGGCGCTGGGCCTCGGCGTCGACGTGCGTGCGCCGCTGCCGTTCAGGCACCGCTTTGCCGACGTTGACGTCGAGGTGCACGCGATTCTTGGCGGTCTTCGGCTCCGGCACCCGCTGGAACAGCAGCCGCGGACCGTCGCCGTCCGGGTCGAGCACCGCGCTCATGCTGTTCTCCTCCTCCGGCGGGATGCCCACGTCGGTGGCCCACTCCTCCCAGCTGACGTATCCCTCCGGCGGAGGCTGCAGGATGTAGCCAAGGGCGGTGGCCCAGAAGCGCGCCAGCCCGTCCGGATCAGCGGCATCGAAGGTGACCTGGATTCCTGTGGCCACAACGACCTCCTGTTTGTATGTCCGACCGCTTCGCTACATGAGGACTGAATCAGTGGGTGTGGAAGGGGGTGCCCGCAGCGGCGAGGTGCGCCTCGCCGATGGCCTCGGCCAGCGTGGGGTGAGGATGGACGAGCTGGGCGACCTCGGACGGCAGGGCGCCCCAAGAGGTGATGAGCTGGGCTTCGGCGATGAGGTCGGTGGCGTGCGGCCCGATCACGTGGACGCCCAGCACCTCGCCGTCGGAGGCAGCGACGACCTTCACGAAGCCGTCGGAGTCGTGGATGATGCCCTTGGCGTTGCCGCGCAAGGAGTACTGCGTCGCCACCACGTCGTGGCCGGCGTCGCGGGCCTGCGGCTCGGTCAACCCGACCGACGCCACCTCCGGCGAGGTGTAGGTCACCCTCGGCACCTGCGCGTAATCGATTGGCACCCAACCTCCGCCCCGGCCACCCCGACCTCCGCCCCAGCCACCCTGCGGCTCTCCCGCGCCGGCAATGATGTCGGCCACCAAGAAGCCCTCGGCGAAGCCCGCATGGGCCAAGGCCAGCGCCGGCGGCGCCAGCAGGTCGCCGACGGCGAAGACGCCGTCGGCCGGGGTGCGGCACCACTCGTCGACGGTGGCGTAGCCGCGTTCGCCGACAACGCCGAGCTCCTCCAAGCCGATGCCGTCGCTGCGTGGCGCGCGCCCGACGGCGACCAGGACCGTGTCGACAATCAGCTTGCGGGTGGTCTCGCCCTCGACGATCTCGACGCGGGCCGTTTCCCCTTCTACCTTGACCGACTCCACCCGGGCCGAGGCCAGGGTGGTGATGCCTCGCTTGCGGTAGTTGCGCGCCAGCTGCTTGGACAGGTCGGGGTCCTCCAGGGGCGCGATGCGATCGAGCACCTCGACGACGGTGACCTCCTCCGCGCCCAGCGACCGCCACAGCGACGCGAACTCCAGGCCCACGGCCCCGGAGCCGATGACTAGCGCCCGGCGCGGGATCCGCGGCAAGCGGGTGGCCTCGTCGGAGGTGATGACAACGTGGCCGTCCACGTCGATACCGGGCAGGCTGCGCACCCTCGAGCCGGTGGCCACCACCAGCGCGTTGCCGCTGACCCGCTGGTCGCCGACCAGGACAGTCCGCCCGTCGTCGGCGACGGTGCCGTGACCCTCGACGACCTCGACGTTCCTGCTGCGCAGCAGGCCCGCCAACCCCTTGTGCAGGTTGCCGACCACCTTCTCCCGGAACGCGCCGATGCCCTCGACCGACACCCCGTTGACGGCCAGGTCCAACCCGAACCGCTGCGCATGGGCGACGGTGTCGAGCACTTCGCCGACGTACAGCATGGCCTTGGACGGGATACAGCCCCAATGCAGGCAGGTGCCGCCGACCTTGTCGGACTCGACGATGGTGACGGTCTGGCCGCGCGTCACCGCTCGTAGCGCGACGGCGTAGCCACCTGGCCCGCCGCCGAGGACGACGATGTCGGAGCTCACAGCGCCCCGAGCAGGACGGCCGGGTCCTCCACGCAGTCGGCGATGAAGCGCAGGAACCCTCCGGCTTCCCCGCCGTCGCAGATGCGGTGGTCGAAGGCGATCGACAGCTGCGTCACCTTGCGCACGGCCAGCTCTCCATCGACGACCCACGGCCGGTCGGTGATCCGCCCCACACCCAGGATCGCGGCTTCCGGATGGTTGATGACCGCGCTGCCGCCGTCCACGCCGAAGGAGCCGTAATTGGACACGGTGAAGGTACCCGCGCGCATCTCGTCGGGCGTGATCTTGCCTTCGCGAGCCGCCGCGGCGAGCCGGTTGAGCTCGGCGGCAATCTCCAGCGTTGACAGCGCCTGGGCGCCCTTGATCACCGGCACCACCAGGCCTCGGTCGGTGGCAGCGGCGAAGCCGAGGTTGACGTGGTCGTGCAGGACGATCTCGTTGGCCTCGGTGTCCAGGCTGGCGTTGATCTCGGGGTGGCGGCGCAGCCCCGCTACGCAGGCGCGCAAGATGATCGCCAGCGGGCTGACCTTGACGTCCGTCTGGCTGGCGTTGAGCGACTGGCGCAGGTCCCACAGCCCGGTCCCATCGACGTCGACCCAGGTCACAGCCTCGGGAATCTCCCGGCGTGACAGCGTCATCTTCTCGGCGATCGCCTTGCGCACCCCCCGCACGGGGATGCGCCTCCCCGCGCCGACATGGGTGGGCGTGATGTCCCCTGTGTCACCGGCTTGCCGCAGCAGCTCCTGATAGTCCTCGGCGGCAGGGACCGCCGCACCCCCGGCGCCGTTACCCGCATAGGTCCGGACATCCTCGCGGGTGATGACCCCGTCGGGTCCACTGCCGCCGACCGAAGCGAGGTCGACCCCGAGGTCTTTGGCCAGTTTCCGCACCGGCGGCTTGGCCCTCGGCCGGCCGCCCGGTCGGCTGCTCGGTCGGCTGGCCCCCGTACCGCCACCGGGTCCGCTCCCAGGGCGCGAAGCGCTCCCATCCGGCGCACCAGCCGGCGCGCCGCCCGCAGAGCGGCGGCGGCGCCTGCTGGGCGCACCGGTGCCATAACCGACCAGGACGTTGCCCGAGCCCGCGTCGGCCACAACCTCGTCGTCACCAGCGTCGGCCTCGACATCGGGCACCATCTCGGCGACCTCGGCCTCTTCCGGGGCGTGACCCGCCGCCGGCGCCGCAGCCGGCGCAGCGCCGCCGCCGACCTCGATGGTGACCAGCGGGGTGCCAACCGCCACCTCCTCACCGACCTGGCCGTGCAGCGTCGACACGGTCCCGGCGAATGGCGAGGGCACCTCGACCACGGCCTTGGCGGTCTCGATCTCGGCGACGGGCTCGTCGACGTCGATGGTGTCGCCGACCGCCACCAGCCAGGCCACGATTTCGCCCTCGGTGAGACCCTCACCGAGGTCGGGCAGCAGAAAGTCGCGCGCCGCCACTTAGAAGCTCAGGCTTCGCTCGACCGCGTCGAGGATGCGGTCGGTGTCGGGCAGGAAGAACTCCTCGAGCTTGGCGGCCGGGTAGGGGATGTCGAAGCCGCCAACGCGCAGCACCGGCGCCTCCAGGTCGTAGAACGCGCGCTCGGTGATCTGGGCGGCGACCTCGGCACCGAAGCCGGCGAAGACCTGCGCTTCGTGGACGACAACCGCGTGACCGGTCTTGCGGACGCTGGCGACCACGGTCTTGGCGTCGAAGGGGTTCAGTGTTCGTAGGTCGACGACCTCCAGGTCCCAGCCCTCCTCCTCGGCGGCCTTGGCGGTGTCAAGAGCCGTGCGGACCATCGGGCCGTAAGCCAACAGCGTCGCGGTGGTGCCTTCGCGGCGGACGACGGCGGTGCCGAACGGCTCGGTGGTGACGGGGAGCTCCGCGTCCTCCTTGAGCCAGTAGCGGCGCTTGGGCTCGAAGAAGATGACCGGGTCCGGCGAGTCGATGGCGCGGCGCAGCAGTGAGTAGCCGTCCGACGGGGTGCCCGGCGAGACGATCTTGAGCCCGGCGACGTGGGAGAAGAACGCCTCGGGACTTTCCGAATGGTGCTCGACGGCGCCGATCCCGCCGCCGTAGGGGATGCGCACGACCACAGGCAGTTGCACGGTTCCGCGTGAGCGGTTGGGCATCTTCGCCAGGTGGCTGACGATCTGCTCGAAGGCCGGGTAGGTGAAGCCGTCGAACTGCATCTCGACGACGGGCTTGTAGCCGTACATGGCCATGCCGATCGCCGTCCCAACGATGCCCGACTCCGCAAGGGGGGTATCGAAGCAACGCTTCTCGCCGAAGCGCTCCTGCAGCTTGTCGGTGATGCGGAAGACCCCGCCGAGGATGCCGACGTCCTCGCCGAACATCACGACCTTGTCGTCGGCCTCCATCGCGTCGTGCAGGGCGGTGTTCAGCGCCTGCGCCATCGTGATCGCCATCGCTACTGGGCCCCCAGCTCTCGGCGCAGCAGCGCTCGCTGCTCCTCATAGGACGCCGGCGGTTCGACGTACACGTGCTCGAACAGCTCCAAGGGATCACCGTGCGGCGCGTCGTAGATCTCCTCGCGCATGCGCGAGGCGTAGGCCTTGGCTTCATCGTCGATCTGCGCGCGGAACGCGTCGTCGAGCAGCCCCTCCTTGGTCAGGAACGTCTCGAAGCGCGCGATCGGGTCGCGCGCGTTCCACTCCGCCAGCTCCTCAGCGGTGCGGTAGCGCGTCGGGTCGTCGGCCGTCGTGTGCGCCTCCATGCGATAGGTGACGGCCTCGATGAGGCTCGGGCCGTCCCCCGCCCGTGCCCGCTCGACCGCCTGCTTGGCCACCGCGTAGGACGCCAGCACGTCGTTACCGTCGCAGCGGTAGCCGGGCATCCCGTAGCCGACCGCCTTGTGCGCGATGGTCGGCGCCTTGGTCTGCTTGGACAGCGGGACGCTGATGGCGTACTGGTTGTTCTGCACGAAGAACACGCACGGCGAGTCGTAGACGGCGGCGAAGTTCATCGCCTCGTGGGCGTCGCCCTCGGAGGTCGCCCCGTCGCCGAAGTAGCTCATCACGACGAGATCCTTGCCGTCGAGCTTGGCACCCATCGCAAAGCCGACGGCGTGCAGGGCCTGCGTGGCGATCGGGATCGACAGCAGTCCGAAGTGCGTGGCATGCGGGTCGTGGTCGGACAGCCAGGTGCCGCGGAACAGCTGCAGGATCTTGCCGGGGTCAACCCCGCGGACCAGTGCCGCGCCCATCTCACGGTAGGACGGGAATACCCAGTCCTGCTCGTCGAGGGCGTAGGCCCCGCCGACCTGCGCCGCCTCCTGGCCGAGCAGCGACGCGTAGACACCCAGCTGGCCTTGCCGCTGCAGGTTTATCCCCTGCTTGTCGACTCGCCTTGCCAGCACCATGAAGCGGTACAGGTTGCGAAAGTCCTCGTCCTTGAGGTCCAGTGGGTAACCGTCGACCTCGTGGAGCGCACCCTGGTTGTCCAATAACTGCACCGGCTGGGCGGCTGGGAGCAGCGTGACCGGGTCGGGCGTGAGCGGTGCAGCAGCCATCGGTCAGCGCTCCCTGATCGGCGCAGCACCGGGTCGCCGGTCGCTGCGAGCAGCCTGTCAACGCGAGCCGTCGTCAACGCCTGGGCGACCGATCGCGGCCGGCAGGGGACGGAGTCGCTGCCAGGGTAGTCGACCCCGACGTGTTACGGCAACACACCAGAT
>JACCTL010000162.1 GCA_013812395.1 Euzebyaceae bacterium | reverse complement strand
CCGGAAAGCCGGACGCGGCTGGCGTCGGGGAACCGACGGTGCCCGGCGCGGGCGGGGCGGCACCGAACCGCGAGGCAGCCGGCGGGCCGACGCCCGGCCGCCAGACACCCGGGCCCGCGTACGGCGACACCTGTCACGTCGATGTGGTCGACCGCCACGGCAACATGGTGGCCGCGACGCCCAGCGGCGGCTGGCTGCAGAGCTCGCCGGTGGTGCCGGGCCTCGGCTTCGGGTTGACGACCCGCGGCCAGATGTTCTGGTTGACCGAGGGCCTGCTCAACAGCTTGGCCGGCGGCAAACGGCCGCGAACGACCCTCACACCTTCGCTGGCCCTGCGCGACGGCGAACCCTCCCTGGCCTTCGGCACCCCCGGCGGCGACACGCAGGACCAGTGGTCGTTGGTATTCTTCCTGCGTCACGTCCACGCCGGCATGGATCTGCAGGCGGCCATCGACTCGCCGATGTTCCATACCACCCACTTCCCTAGCTCGTTCTATCCCCGGGAGTCGCATCCCGGCCAGATCATGGTCGAGGGACGGCTGGGCGAGGGGACAATCGCAGAGCTGCGGCGCCGTGGCCATGAGGTGATCGTGGCCGACGACTGGTCGCTGGGACGGTTGTGCGCCGTGGGCCGCGACCCGCAGCGCGGGCTGCTCAAGGCGGCGGCGAACCCGCGGGGTATGCAGGGCTACGCGGTGGGCCGCTGACAGGGCGGGTTACCCCAACGCCGATACCGCGAACGCTGACGGGCGGCCGCTGACCTTCAGCCGCGGCCGTAGGAGAAGACGGTCGAGACCTCTGGGCCGTCCAGCCTGTTGCTCAGCCGCCACCGCAGCCTGCCGCCGACGGGGCGCACGATGCCGGGACTGTCCCGACCGTCACCGTTCCAGTCGCCGACCACGGGGATGTCCTGAGTCGACACGCTGCCGAGCTGGAAGCGGATGCCCAATCGGCTCGGCCTACGCCGGTTCGTCACCCGCCAGCGCAGCTTGCCACCGACGGGCCGCACGAGCCCGGCGGTGTCGGTGCCGTCGCCGTCCCAGTCACCCACGACCGGCACGTCGTAGCGGCGCACGGAGCCGACGCGGAACGCGGCCGTGGCGCCCTTGGGCCTGGATCGGTTGGTCAGCCGGAACTGCAGATCGCCCTTGACGGGGCGCACGAGCCCGGCGGTGTCGGTGCCGTCGCCGTCCCAGTCACCCACGATCGGCACGTCATACAACGGCACCCTGCCTAACCGGAAACTCCTGCGTGCGCCGTCGGGGTCGAACCGGTTGGTGAACCGCCACTGCAGATCCCCCTTGAGGGGGCGCACGATCCCGGCGGTGGTCGTGCCGTTGCCGTCCCAATCGCCGGGAACGGGACGATCACGCAGCCGCACCCTGCCGACCACGTAGGTCCGCTTCGGCCCGGTCGGCTGCTTGGCGTTGCTTGGCCGCCACTGGAGGTTGCCGCTAACCCCTCGTACGACTCCGGCGGTGGAGGTTCCGTTGTCATCCCAGTCGCCGGTCACTGGCGTGTCCCTCGGCGGGGGTGACTGGTTGGCGTAGGTGAGTTTGTAGATGTTGCGGGGGTAGCTGAAGAGCCGGTTGGCGGCCAGGTGGCGGGCGGGCGAGCGCCACACGCCGGAGCTGCGCCGCCCGTCGTCGCCGAGCCCGTGGTAGTAGACGAAGAACAGCGTGCGGTTGTCCGCACCCCAGGTTGGCGTTTCGACCAGGCCGGGCCTGCGGACGCGGGAGTGGATCTTTCCGCCCCCGGCCGGGATCACGTTGACCCGGGAACGGTTGGGCGAGACCTTGCTGACGAAAGCGATCTTGGTGCCGTCCGGTGACCACGACGGCTCGCTAACGTGGTTGCCGGGGACCAACCTCCGCCCGCTGGACCCGTCCACGTCGACCACGTACAGCCCGGAAGGCCGCTGGTAGGCCAGCCGCCGGCCGTCCGGTGACCACGACGGTCGCGTGCCGCCCTCTGTGTGCGGCACCCTGTGCTTGTTGCTGCCGTCGGCCTGCATGGTCATGAGCACGCAGCATGACGACGGCCGGCTGTTACCTGCGCGGTCACGTGAGAAGGCGATGCGCTGGCCGCCCGGCGCCCACACCGGGTCGAAGTCGGCGAACTTGGGTCTGGTCAGCCGGCGCAGCCTCGACCCGTCGACGTTGACGACGTAGATCGCGTAGCGGCCGTCGCTGTCGTCGGTCAGGGGGCCGGCGAACGTGATCCGCCGCCGGTTGGGCGAGAAGGACGGTCGCCCGACCGCTCGCCGTCGCAGCACCCGCTTGTCCGAGCCGTCGTGGTCAGTGAGGACCAGCTGGTAGCTGAAGCCGTCGTCGAAGGTCTGCAAAAAGGCGAAGCGACCTTTGCCCGACTCGATGGTGGCCGCGGGTCGGGCGACAGTGACGACGCTGGCGGCGAGTGCCACGACGAGTGCGATTCCTGCCAGGCGACGTCGGCCGGTCATCGGGTGTCCTGTCACGGCGTCACCGTGATCGTGGCCAGCAGGCGATTGACCTCGGCAACCAGCCGCTCCCGGTTGGCGTAGCTGCCCAGGACCACATACAGGCAGTAGGCCCGCCCCTGGGAGGTGAAGAAGAACTGGCAGCCGCCCTGGCCGGGAAGTGCACGCTGCAGCCGGTTGGGGCTGAACGACGAGGCCGACACCTGCCAGGGAAATCCCTCGCGGGCAAACAGCGGGGTGCCGGCCGCTTCCCGGTCGTATTCCAGCAGGGCCACGAACACGTCGCCGCCGCGCATGACCTCGACCGCGCCGCTGCCGTAGTCGCCGCGCTCGACGGGCAGCGCGAAGTTGCCGGCGTGCAGGATCTGCTGGGTGGTGCCGCCGGCCTGGTCGCTGGTCTCGTCGCTGGCGCGCTGATAGATGCGACCGTCCCACCCGCGTGGCAGGTCGGTGGCCAGGCCCTGGCGCTGCAGCCTCACGCCGCACCCGCCACCGCGAGCACCGCGATCGCCGCAACGCCCTGGGCGGCGATGGCGCCGCGCCGGACTGCTGGCGCCCAGGCGCTGACAAGGTGGTGCGCACGTAGGAGCCGCTGCGGGGTGGTCACGCCGCCCAGTGCCAGGACCGGTAGCGCCCGCACCAGGGCGAAGGTGGCGCCGATCGCCAGCCCGGCGGTCGGCGATGCGCTCAACAGCGACAGCGCCAAGGTCAGGTACACCGCAGCCGTCGTCACGATGGTGACCACGCCGAGTCCCAGCTGGAAGCCGAAGCCCAACCCGATCACCCACCCCCGGTAGGTGCCCAGCCAATCCTCGTTGACTTGGCGGCGGATCGTTGGCAGTCGCAGCCCGCCGAGGTCCACGGCGACGGCCAGCAGGCAGGCGGCGGCCACCAGCAGCGCCAGCGAGCCCCACCCAGGCCACCACAGCCGCGCGACCATGCCGCCGAGGCCGCCGAGCAACCCGCCGAGCGCGGCGCCGCCCAGCACCGAGCCGGTGACGTACAGCGCCGCGGTGGCGCCCCATCTTCTGTGCCTGCCCCGCTCCCCGAGCGGGGTGATGCTGGACAGCATCGACTCTCCTCAGGGCGACCAGGTCGAACGGATGCCGGCCACAGCGGCGACCGACAGGCCGGCGGCGAGCAGCCACGCGGGGGTCATCGCCGCGGCTCCGGAGTGGGTTGCCGCTCCAACTGGATGTCCGCCTCGGACCCGGCCTCGGACCTGGACCCGGCCTCGGACCTGGACCCGGCCTCGGACTCGGGTTCCGTGCCGTAGAGGCTGGGGTGGCCGGGATGGATGCCGGCAGCCGCCAACTCTCGGTTGGCGCGGGCCTCGCGTGCCGCGTCATCGTTGACATGTGCTCGGGAGCGCCGACGCTTGGTATCGCCCAAGGCTTGGCCCAGCAGGCTGGTGACCTGCTCCCAGCTGGTGGCGGCGCCCTCGCCGACGATGTGGCCGCTCGGCCCGTCTACGTACACGAAGTACGGCGAGCCGGGCACCGCATAGTCGTCCCACGCCGCCGAGGACATCACCAGGCTGACGCCGGGAGGCGCCAGCTTGGCGATCGCGGACTCGCTCTCGTCGTCGCGGCCCTTGGTGGCGATCACCAGGCGTGCACCCGCCGGCAAGCCCAAGCTCGACTCGTCGCGGAAGGCGCGCCAGAAGTCCGCGCAGGTCGGGCAGCCGCTGGACAGGAACGCCAGCAGCGTGGAGTGGCCGGCGCCGACGACCCCGAGTGCCACAGCCTGGTCGTCGGGCGTGACCCCGGACAGGTCGTGGGCGGGGGTGGACGCGCGGCCGGGCTCGGGGAGGCTGGGCTGCACCGAGAAGTCGGCGTCGCTGTGATCGTGCTCGTCGTCGAGGCCGACGCCGAGCTGGTGCAGGCTGCGCAGGATCTCGGCATGGCTGCGCAGCAGGCCCGCGACCAGGATGCCCAGCAGGACGATGGCCAGGGCCTCGACGATCACCAGTGCGGTCATGGCTCAGTCACAGCGCCCGGCCAGGCAGGGAGCGGTATGCGCCACAGTGCGTTGATCAACCAGATTCGTGGTGCCGCAGGAGTCGTACAGCCGGTAGGGGGGCGTGCAGGTGACGACGCGGCACGCCACCGGCCCGCCGCAGCCGATCTCCTGGTGGCACTGGCCGTAGCGGAAGTAGTTGCAGCACGCCCGGCGCTGGTCGCAGGAGGAGTTGGTGCCGCAGCGGCAGCGGCAGTTGACGCAGCGGGGGTCGCAGAACGAGTCGTGGCAGCCCGACTTGCAGTCGCCGCAGCGACCCTGGCAGTCGATGTAGTAGCGCGCCCGGCGCTGCCCGTCCGACGAGCAGCAGTAGCCCGAGCTGTCCGCCTTCCACCAGCCGCCGACGAAGGTGCCGGGCGGGCATTTGTTCATGCCGCGGTTGATCGAGCAGCAAAAGACCGTGTAGCCGTCGCTGCAGGAGGAATCCGGTCCGCACACCGCCCCGTAGGCCGAGCCGGGGCGTAGCAGGTAGGTGGCTGGCGCGGCAGCCAGCGCGGACCCCACAATCGCGGCTTTGGCCAGGAAGCTGCGCCGCGACGTGCGGGCCTGCAGGAACTCGGCGCTGCGCTCGACCAGCGTGCGGCTCATCGCGTGCGGCTCATCGAGTGGCTCCAGCGGCTGCACTTCATCGCGTGCGGCTCATCGGGTGGCCCCAGTGGGGCGACGCAGGGCAGGCAGGGCCGACAGCGAAAGGTACGTGAACCAGGTGCAGCAGCCAACGAACACCAGAAAGGGCAAGCCCGCCAGCGGTTGCGTGCCGAGCGCGGCCAGCGCAGCGGTGCTCGGATTCACGGCGACCGCGATCGCCACTGCGGCGGCAGTGGCGTTGACGATCAGATGCAAGCGGGTGGGCGGCGTGTCCGGCTTACCGAAGCAACCGCAGGACGCAAGTGCGCCGCCGCGGACCAGCGCCAGCGCCACGTACGCCGCGAAGGCCAGGTAGGAGGCGGCGACCAGCGCGGCGAACGCCCGTCCACCGGTAACCAGAGCGCCCACGCCGACGGCGACCTCGACTACACCGAGCAGGCGGACCGCCGCCGGCGATCCCGGCAACCCCAGCGAGGACAACGCCCGCAGCGTCGACTGCGGCCGGACAATCTTCGGGCCGGCGGCGGCGACCAGCAGCAGCGAGAAGGCGGCGAACGGCCCGGTCAGCATCTGCACCACCCGTATGGTGTGAAAACGGACGGGTTTCGTCAAGCGAGTTGGTCACCGCCTAGTCTGCGCGGCCATGAGCGAAGCGTTCATCCTCGACGACGCCGACGTGCGGGCCGTGCTGTCGGCAGCCCTTGGCAGCGGCGGGGACTTCGCCGAGATCTACGCCGAGCAGCG
>JACCTL010000151.1 GCA_013812395.1 Euzebyaceae bacterium | reverse complement strand
GAGACGCAGGACAAGGCGATGGCGCTGCTGGCCTCGGTGCGGGCGGCGGAGCGGCTGTGAGCGGCCGTCGCGGGTGGCTGCTGCCGATCATGACGGTGCTTGCCGGGGGGTTGGCGCTGCTGGTGGCTACAGCGGCCGACTGGACCGCCGGGGTCGTCACCCGCGAGGTTGGCGAGGTGGCGGTAACCGAAGCCGCCGGCGCCAGCGGCACGCGACTGGCCCCCGCCGTGGTGCCGCTGGGATTGCTGGCACTGGCCGTGGGCGTCGCCCTGGCGGCGCTGCGCGGCCTGGCGCGTCGCGGTGGGGCGCTGCTCGCGATAGGGACCGGCGTGGCGGCAATCGTCAGCGTCGCCGCCGGTGCGGCCGGCGAGACCGGACTCACCGCGGCGCCCTTCGCCGCGGGACTCGGCGGCGTGCTCGTAGCCGCCGGAGGCTGGCTGGGGCTGCACGGACCCGTCCGCCCGCCGCCACGCACCCGTTACACCATCGACCAGGCGGAGCGTCCGGCCGACGACGAGTGGTCCATGGCCAGCGTCGAGGAACCACCAGCGGGCACCGAAGGCGCTGCGCCAACCCGCGCGGCGGACGCCGGCCCAGGACCGCCAGCGGCGGGCAGCGACTACGATGGCGCCCCCCCGACACGAGGAGACGCGTGAGCGGCTTCCTGGCACAGGCGTGCGCCCAGGCGCGCGAGCGCACCGCGCGGGCACACGAGGCCCTGGCACTGGGCGAGCTGTGCGACCGTGCCCGCCGCTGCCCTCGGCCGCCCTCGTTCGCCGCGGCCCTGCGCGGCCCCGACGTCGCGGTCATCGCCGAGGTCAAGCGGGCCAGCCCGTCGCGCGGCCATCTGGCGATCATCCCGGACGCCGGTGCACTCGCCCGGGCTTGCGCTGACGGCGGCGCCGCCGCGATCAGCGTGTTGACCGAGCCGGCCCATTTCGCTGGCAGCATGGACGACCTCGTCGACGTGGCCGCCGCCACCCCGCTGCCGGCGCTACGCAAGGACTTCGTCATCGACGCCTACCAGGTGTGGGAGGCGCGCGCGGCCGGGGCGGCGGCGGTCCTGCTCATCGTCGCGGCCCTGGAACAGGACGACCTGGTGGCACTGCTACGGACCACCAGCGAGGCCGAGCTGGGCGCGCTGGTCGAGACCCACGAAACCCACGAGGTCGCCCGTGCCATCGGCGCGTTCGAGGCCGCCGGCGCCCGCGGCCAGCCTGTCATCGGCATCAACGCTCGCGACCTCACCACACTCGACGTGGATCCGCACCGCTTCGCCGCACTGCGCGGCGCTGTGCCCGAAACCGCCATCGCCGTCGCTGAGAGCGGTGTACGCGAACCCGCCGACGTGCGACGCCTTGCGGTCGCCGGCGCCGATGCAGTCCTCGTAGGCGAGGCCGTGGGCAGCTCCTCCGACCCTGCGGCCGCTGTCCGCCGCCTCGTGATCGCCGGCCGGCGCCGGGACGATGACCAAGAAAGAACCGCCTGATGTCTGCTGCCCCCACCGAGCAGTCCCTCGCCGATTACTCGGCGTCGAAGTTCGGCCGCTTCGGCGGCCGTTTCGTGCCCGAGGCGCTGATCGCCGCCCTCGACGAACTGGCGGCGGCCTACGACGAGGCCAGCGCCGATCCCGCCTTCCAGACACGCATGCGGGGTCTGGCCCGCAGCTACGGCGGGCGCCCCACGCCGCTGTACTTCGCGCAACGTCTCACCGACCACGCCGGCCCGGCTGCGGCGCGCATCTTTCTCAAGCGTGAGGACCTGGCCCATACCGGCAGCCACAAGCTGTGCAACGTCCTCGGCCAGGGGTTGCTCACCGAACGGATGGGCAAGCGGCGCGTCATCGCCGAGACCGGCGCCGGCCAGCACGGCGTGGCCACCGCCACCATCGCCGCCCTGCTGGGCCTGGAGTGCGTGGTCTACATGGGCCAGGAGGACACGCGCCGCCAGCGGCTGAACGTGGTGCGCATGCAGCTGATGGGCGCCGAGGTTGTCCCCGTCACCTCCGGCACGCAGACGCTGAAGGACGCGATCAACGAGGCCATGCGCGACTGGGTCACCAACGTCGAGTCGACCCACTACCTGATCGGCTCGGTGGTGGGTCCGCACCCGTTCCCGCAGATCGTGCGCGACTTCGTCAAGGTGATCGGCCAGGAGGTCCGTGCCGAGCTGTTGGAGACCGAGGGGCGCCTGCCCGGGGCGGTCATCGCGTGCGTCGGCGGCGGCAGCAACGCGATTGGCCTGTTCCACCCGTTCATCGCCGACGCGGGCGTGCGGCTGGTCGGCGTGGAAGCCGGCGGCGAGGGCCTGTCCGGCGTGCGCCACGCCGCCACGCTGACCGG
>JACCTL010000136.1 GCA_013812395.1 Euzebyaceae bacterium | reverse complement strand
AGCGTCGGATGGACGTGGACGATGCGCTGCGAGAGGAAGCCCGAGCCGGTCAGTGACCCCTCGTGAGACCAGCCAGCTCGGGGATCTTCTGCTCGACGCGGATCTGCACGATGTCCCAGTCGATGATGCCCCAGGGGAACAGCTCGACCTTGCGGATCGGCAGGTCGTCAGTGAGCAGGACCTCCAGCACCTCGCGGTACCGATCGACTGGAACGAATCGGTCGATGCAGATGCCGTAGACGCACACGTCGATCCGGTGGATGGGCCATTTTTCGTGGGCGAAGACGAGCTGCTTGGTGACCGAGGCGACGACGTCGTCGGGGAACTCGCGACCGGCGACCGCCTTCGCCAACTCCAGCCGTAGCGCGGTCTGTATCTTCGTGGGGTCTGTTCGCTCAGCCATGAGCATCCCTTCCATGTCCGCCAAAGGGGGGCCGCGATCCATCACCGCCAAGCCCGCTCCCTGGCCTGTCCCGCGACAGGCGCTACCGCGATCCTATGGGCTGTCTGGGTAGCCGGTCAATCCCGGATGACACAGCCTCAGCGGGATTCCGGACTGTCACCGGGGCACGGGCGACCACGCCAACGTGCGAGTCGGTTGCCGTAGTTTCGGGAAGGTCGAGGGGCTCGGCCACCGGAAGCATGGCTCAGTGCAGATCTTGCGCCAGCGCGTCCATCAGCAGGCAGTCCTGCCACTCGCCATCAGCGTTTCGCTCGTACCGTCGCATCACGCCCACCGGGTGGAAGCCGACGCGCTGGTAGCTGCGGATTGCGCGCACGTTGGTCACGGCCGGGTCGATGGCGAGCCGGTGGTGCCCTCGGTCGTGGACCAGGTAGCGGGCCATCGTCCGGATGGCGTCAGCCCCGAGGCCGCGCCCGTGATGCGCAGTGGCGATGAAGATGTCGATGCTGGCGTGACGGTAGTCGGGCGACGGCTCCTCGAAGTACTGGATCGATCCGATCACCTCACCGTCGGCCTCGATGACGAACACCACGGGTCCTTGTGCCTCGATCAGCTCCCTGCGCACCCGTTCCGCGTCGTAGGCAGGCCACCACGCCGCGACCTCGGGCTCGGCCAGGATCTTGGCCAGCGCCTCGGCGTCGTGCTGGGCGATGGGGCGCAACACGGTCGCGGTGCCATGCAGCGTTGGCGGGGGGAGTGCCGTCATCGCCAGCATCCTGTCACAGGAACGCGCCTCGCCGACCCGCCCGGCCGGCCGGAATGGGCTACCGCTTCCTGCCCGGCATGCGCCAGCCACTGCAGGCCGTGGAAGGGCGGCTGGAGCGGTACGCGGCCAGCATCGCCCCCGACTCTGGCGCCCCGATGGCTTGGCGGATCCGGCTGCGAGCCACGGCCCGTGCATGGGATACTCGACGGCACCGATCGGCACGTGTATTGGGCCGCCCTCGCCGATCCGCAACAAGTCGTCACGTGACGACCACACGCCGTGACCTTCACAAAGGAGCCGGGACCGATGCCGATCACGAAGATGGCCAAGATCTGGATGGATGGCGAGTTCGTCGACTGGGACGACGCCAAAGTGCACATCCTGACCCCAACCCTGCACTACGGCTGGGGCGCCTTCGAGGGCGTGCGTGCCTACGCCACGGATCGCGGCCCGGCGATCTTCCATCACCGCGCGCACATGGAGCGCTTACACCGGTCGGCGGCCATCCTGCAGATGGACGTGCCCTATTCCGTCGACGAGCTGATGGACGCCACCCGCGAGCTGATCCGCGTGAACGGCCCGGAGTCCTGTTACATCCGGCCGCTGGTCTACCTCAGCTACGGCGAGATGGGTCTGAACCCCCTGCCGTCGCGAGTGTCGGTGTCGATCGCGGTGTGGCCCTGGGGCAGCTACTTAGGCGAGGAGGGCCTTGTAAACGGCGTCCGGGCCAAGGTGTCGTCGTGGCAGCGGATCGGGGCCAACATGATCCCGACGGGCGCCAAGGCCTGCGGGGTGTACATCAACTCTGCACTGGCCAAGGTCGAGGCCATCAAGGCCGGTTACGACGAGGCGATCCTGCTCAACGAGAACGGTTACGTGTCCGAGGGCCCCGGCGAGAACGTGTTCATCGTCAGCGACGGCGTGGTGCTCACCCCGCCGCTGTCACAGGGCGTACTGCGAGGCATCACCCGCGACGCGGTGATCCGTTTCGCGGGTGACCTCGACATCCCGTTCGCGGAGACGACGCTGCTGCGCCATGATCTGTACACCGCCGACGAGGCCTTCTACACCGGCACCGCGGCCGAAGTCGTGCCGATGCGTTCGGTCGACGACCGCGAGATCGGCGCGCCCGGACCGATCACCAAGCAGCTGCAGGACCTGTTCTTCGCCGTGGTCAAGGGCAAGGAGCCCAAGTACGACTACATGCTCGACTACGTCAACGGCTGACGACGGTGGCCAGGTCCCGCGGCAAGGGCGTTCTGACCACCTGACTGGCGTCGCGCTGGTCGTCGTCTCCGCGGCGGCGTTCGGAGCGCTGGCGATCTTCGCCAAGACGGCCTACGCCTCGGGGGCGGACCCCATCGCGGTGCTCGCGGCCCGCTTTGTGATCGCGGCGGTGTGCATGGTCGGGCTGTTGGTCCTGCGGCGCGAACGCCTGCCCCGCGGCCGCGTGCTGCTCGCGCTGATGGCGCTCGGTGGCATCGGCTATGTCGGGCAGTCGTTCACCTTCTTCACCGCCGCGCAGCTGATCCCGGCGTCGCTGGCGTCGCTGCTGCTGTACGTCTACCCCGCCATCGTGGCCGTGTTGGCGGCGACCTTCCTGCGCCAGCGGATCACCGGCGTGCGCCTGCTTGCGCTGCTGGCTGCGCTGGCCGGTTCGGCGCTGACCGTGGGACAGGCGAGTGGCGGCACCCCGCTGGGCATCGCCATGGCGCTGGCCTCGGCGATGTTCTACTCCTGCTACATCATCGTGGGGTCGCGGGTGACGCCGCACGCCGGCGCGGTGGCGTCCACGACGGTCATCATCTCGACGGCGGCGTTGGTGTACACGGTGCTCACCGTCGTGCAGCGACCACCGTTTCCCGGCGACGCCGGCGGCTGGGCGGCGGTCGCGGCGCTGGCGCTGGTGTCCACGGTGCTGGCCATCGGCACCTTCTTCGCCGGCCTGCAACGGGTCGGCCCCGCCGACGCGTCGACCATCTCGGCGCTGGAGCCGCTGGTCACGGTGGTGTTGGCGGCGATGGTGCTCGGCGAGACGGTTACTCCCGGTCAGATGGTTGGCGGCGCGCTGATCTTGAGCGCCGTCGTGGTCCTGTCGCGGGTGAGCGGCCGGCGCATGGTGCCGCAGGAGGCGCCCCCGACCTAGTGGTAGCCCCAACCGGATATGGATCAGGCCGGTAGCTCGATGCAGCCCTAGGCCGCGGTGGCGGAAGCGGCTGTCCGCTGCCATGATGCCGGTAGCTCGGCAGAGCCGGTGCCACCGAGTCCCGCAAGCGCCAGGGAGGCACCATGGTCACTCGAAAGTCGCCCGCCGAGATCGAGTTGATGGCAACGGCAGGTCGCGTTCTCGCCGCGGTGCATGAGCTACTCGCAGGCGTCGCGCAGCCAGGAGTCACGACGGGCGAGTTGGACCGGATCGCTGAACTACAGATCCTCCGGTGTGGCGCGCTGCCGTCCTTCAAGGGCTACCGCGGCTATCCGGCGACGCTGAACACCTCGATCAACGACCAGATCGTGCACGCCATCCCTTCCGACGACGTGACCTTGCGCACCGGAGACGTCCTCAGCATCGACGGCGGCGTGCTGCTCGACGGATACCACGCTGATTCGGCGTGGACCACCATCGTCGGCGGACGGCACTGTGTCCCGGATGCCGTCGCGGACCTGGTCGACGATACCCGCGAGGCGATGTGGCGGGGCATCACCGCGCTGGTGGTCGGCAACCGCCTGGGTGACGTGTCAGCCGCCATCGGCGAGGTGGGGTCGGCGCGCGGCTACGGCGTTATTGCCGAGCACGACGGCCATGTCCTCGGCGGCCACGGTATCGGTCGGCGGCTGCACGAAGACCCGTTCATCCTCAACTGTGGTCGTCCTGGCCGCGGGATGCGCCTCAAGCCGGGTCTGGTGTTCGCCATCGAGCCGATGTTCACCCTCGGCGCGCCCGCATGGCGGACCATGCAGGACGGTTGGACCACGGAAACCTTGGACGGACAGATCGCCGCTCACTGGGAGCACACCGTCGCCGTCACTGAGGACGGCCCGGTCGTGCTGACCGCCCGTGCCGACGAGGCCGAACGGTCAGCCGCCCTCCTCGCCGGCTGACGGCAGGCGAAGCGCGTCCGCCGACACGCCGACGACTACGCATGGCGGCCGAAGGGAACGCAGGCTGTGATGGTCGACGAAGCGGTGTGGCTTGATCTGCCCTGCCCCAACTGCGGCGAGTACGCCTTGGAGGCAGAGGTCGTGCTGCGCGATGTCGCGTTGCAGGTGCGTCCCGGCGAAGGTGGCAGCGTCGGGGTCGCCGTCGCCCACGCCGACGCGCAGCTGGCCGCCGCCGCCTGTCACGCCTGCGGTGAGGAGCCGGACCTCGACGGCGAGGAGCAGCTCGCCGAGGCGCTGGAGGGGGCCGCCGAGGCGTGGCTGTCCCGCCTCGGCGAGTGACGCCGCTGTCCTCATGTAGCGCAGAGGTAGGACGTGACCCTGGTAGCGTCGCGGCATGCGTCTGGTCCGTGTCGCCCGCCCCGACGGGCCCGCCTTCGGCCTCCTGCGCGACGGCGTCGTCGTCGCAATCGACGGCCACCCGTTCGCCCCCTTCGAGCTGACCGACCACGTGGCGCCACTGGATCGCGTGCGGCTGCTCGCGCCGGTGCTGCCCTCCAAGGTGCTGTGTGTCGGGCGCAACTACGCTCAGCACGCGGCCGAGCTGGGCAACGAGGTGCCAGCCGAACCGCTCATCTTCCTCAAGCCCGCGACCTCGGTCATCGGGCCCGGCGAGCACATCCGCTTGCCCGCGTTGTCTAACGACGTGCAGCACGAGGCCGAGCTGGCGGTCGTCATCGGGCGCCTGACCCGCAAGGTTGCGGTCGAAGACGCCCTCGGTGCGGTGCTGGGCTACACCTGCGCCAACGACGTGACAGCACGCGACCTGCAGCGCAGCGACGGCCAGTGGACCCGCGGGAAGGGCTTTGACACCTTCTGCCCGTTGGGTCCGTGGATCGAGACCGAGCTTGACCCGGCCGCCGGGCTGGCGGTGCGCTGCACGGTCGATGGCGAGATCCGCCAGGACGGGTCGACGGCGGATCTGCTGTTCAGCGTGGGGCAGCTGGTGGCCTACTGCGCCGCGTTCACGACGCTCCTGCCCGGCGACGTGCTGCTGACGGGCACGCCGGCCGGCGTCGGGCAGTTGCGTGACGGCAACCAGGTCAGCGTCTCGGTGGAGGGCATCGGTGAGCTGACCAACCTGGTCGCGGCCGACACCTGATGCTGCGTCGCGGGCTGTCGTTGCTCGCGCTGGCGGCGGTGATCGCGTTCACCTACGCCTGGTTCTTCGGCCTGGTTGGCGACGACCGGTCGTTCGAGTCCAGGTTGATCCGCGGGGTGTTCTTCGCGGCCGTGTTCCTCGGCGCCCAGGCGTTCCTGGCCAAGCGGCGCGGCGTGACCCTGAGCCAGTCGCTGACGGGCCACCATCACAAGTCACGGCATTGACGGCCGCTAGCCTTAGGTCGGTTCCGGCCCGGAGTCGAGGAGCCTGCCCATGCCCGTGACCCGCACTCGCTTTTGCCCCGCGCCCAGCGGCTGGCTGCACGTCGGCGGCGCCCGCGCGGCGCTGTACAACTGGCTGGCCGCCCGTCACGACAACGGCGCCTTCGTGTTCCGCATCGAGGACACCGACGCCGAGCGGGTCACCGACGAGTCCATGCAAGGGATGGTCGAGGCGATGCGGTTCCTCGGCCTGGACTGGGACGAGGGCCCCGAAGTGGAAGGCCCGCACGGGCCCTACCGCCAGAGCGAGCGGACCGCGCTGTACGCGGCGGTGGTGGCAGCGCTGCTGAAGGCCGGCGGGGCTTACGATGCCTACGAGACTCCCGCCGAGCTTGCCGCCGAACGCGAGGCTGCGCAGCGGGAAGGGCGGCCCCCCGGCTACGGCGGCGGGCACCGCAACCTGACCGACGAACAGCGTGAGGCGTTCCTGGCGGAGGGCCGCGAGCCGGTGGTCCGCATCCGTACGCCCGACGAGGGCTCGGTCGGCTTCACCGATCTCATCCGCGGGCCCGTGGAGTTCGCGTGGGCCGACATCGCCGACTTCGTGGTGCAACGTGCGGACGGCTCGGTGACCTACTACCTCGCCAACGCCGTGGACGACCTCGCTATGGGTATCAACGTCGTCAGCCGCGGGGAGGACCTGCTGTCGGCGACGCCTCGTCAACTGCTGCTGTACAACCTGCTGCTCGCCGACGACCTGCTGGACCGGGCGCTGGCGGACAACGCCTACCCGGGCCGCCCCGCCGACGCCGTGCCGCCGGTGTTCGCCCACCAGCCGTTGCTGGTGGGCGAGGACCGCAAGCCGCTGTCCAAGCGCCACGGCTCGGTGGCGATCGACGAGTTCCGCCGGCAAGGCTTTCTGCCCGAAGTGTTGGTCAACTTTTTGGCCTTGTGCGGCTGGTCGTATGACGCCACCACCGAGCGGTTCACCGTCGACGAGCTGATCGACCGGTTCACCCTCGACCGAGTCGGGCGCCACCCCGCGCTCTTCGATACGGCCAAGTTGCGCGCGATGAACGGCGACCGGATCAAGGAGCTCGGCGACGCCGAGCTCGCCGAGCGCCTGCAGCCCTACCTGCACGACGCTGGGCTGGTTGACGAGCCTGCCTTACCCGAACAGCAGCGCCTGCTGCTCGGCTTGGCGCCGCTGCTGCGCGAGCGCATCCAGACCCTGGCCGAGGCCGAGCCGCTGGTGGCGTTCTGCTTCCGCGACGACGTCGTGTTCGACGAAGCGGCCGTGGCCAAACATCTCAAGGGCCGTGCCGGTGACGTGCTCCAGGCCGCCGAGCGGGTGTTGGCCGATGTCGGCGAGTGGAACGCCGAGGCGATTCTTGGCGCGCTTGACGGCGTGGCGGCCGACCTGGAGCTGGGTCGCGGCAAGACCTTTCAACCCGTGCGGGTGGCCGTCGCCGGGTCCGCGGTGAGCCCGCCGCTGCCCGAGACGCTGGCCCTGCTGGATCGCGAGCTGGTATTGGCCCGCATCCGGGCGGCCCAGTCCTTGGTCGGCTGATCCGACGGCGGTCGTGGGTTGGAGGCTGGCGGTGGCGGCTGCTACCGTTGGGTCCGCCCTTCGGGGGTGGTGTAAACGGCAACACGACTGGTTCTGGTCCAGTTATTGAGGGTTCGAGTCCTTCCCCCCGAGCTGCGGCCTCGTCGTCTAGCGGCCCAGGACGCCGCCCTCTCAAGGCGGTAACGGGGGTTCGAATCCCCTCGAGGCTACCAGTACACAACTGAGAGGTTGCCCTCAGAAGCGAAGTCGGTGGGGCCACTGACTCCATGCGCTTCTGCACCCGTACCCACCTGCGGTCGCCGGACTCGAACATGTGTTCAGTATGACGGTAAGGTGTGTCACGAGGACGGGTTGATTTCTGCCGTGTTGTGGATGCCCCGAGTCAGGCCGGGACGTCGTTGAGCAACTGCCCGTCGGCCAGCTCGACGCGGCGGGTGATGCCGATGCGTTCCAGGAACTCGCGGTCGTGCGACACCATCAGCAGCGTGCCGTCGAAGCCGGTCAGCGCTTGCTCCAGTTCCTCCTGCGCTTCCAGATCGAGGTGGTTGGTCGGCTCGTCGAGCACCAACCAGTTGGCACCCTTGGCCATCAGGATCGCCAGTCCGAGGCGGCAGCGCTCGCCTGGGGAGTAGCTGTAGACGCCGCGCAGCACGTGGTCGGCACCCAGGTCGAACTTCGCCAGCAGCGTGCGTGCGTCGGCCTCAGTCGTGGGCACGGCGGCCAGGAACGTCGCCAGGCCGGAACCGCGTCCGGCGAGATCCGCGCCACCCTGCTGCAGCACACCGACCCGCACGCCCGGTCCACGGCGGACCGTGCCGGAGTCAGGTTTGACCGCACCCGTCAGCAACCCGATCAACACGCTCTTGCCGGCGCCGTTGTGGCCCAGCAATGCCAGTCGGTCGCGCCAGTGCACCGCCAGCGCCAGTGGACCAAGCCTGAACGGCCCGTAGGTCTTGACGACGTTGTCCGCCTCCACCACCAGGTCGCCGCTACGGCTCGTCGCGGCCAGCGACAGGCGCAGCTCCCAGCCGGTGCGCGGCTCGGCCACCGCCTCCAGGCGTTGCAGTCGGCGTTCCAGCGCGCGCACCGACTTGCCGGCGCCGGTCGCTGCGCGCTCGGTGAGGAAGTCGCGCTGCATCTTGTCGCCATCGCGCGGCGGCCGGTTGTCCGTCCTTCGCGCGGCACTGGTCCGCTTCGTACGGATGGAGCCTTGCAAGCGCGCGACCTCGTCGAGGTAGGCGCGGTAGCGAGCCGACTGGGTGGCCAGCAGCCGTGCCCGAGTCTGCCGGTACTCGGCGAACGACACGCCGAATGCCTCCGCGGTGTGGCTGTGCTCGTCGATCTCGATGATGCTGTTGGCGGTCTCGTCGAGAAACGCCCGGTCGTGAGACACCAGCAGGAACGTCGCGTCCGCGGTTGCGACGAAGTCGGTGAGCAGCTCCAAGGCGATCAGGTCCAGGTTGTTGGTCGGCTCGTCCAGCAGGTACAGGTCGAAGCGCGAAGCGAGGATCCCGGCGAGGCCAACGCGTACCTGCTGGCCGCCGGACAGCTCTCCGAGGGGGCGTGGCAGCGTCGCGGCTGGTAGCTGCAACGCCGCCAGCGCTCGCTGCACGCGGCCGTCGATCTCGTAGCCGCCGACGGCGGCGTAGCGGTCCAGCGCATCGGCGTATGCGGCCGCGGCCACCTCGTCGCCGGCGGCCACCGCCCCCTCCAGCGCGTGCAACTCGTGCTCAATGCCGAGCACCCCGGCACGCAGCTTCAGGTACTGCTCGACGGTCGCGGCCGCGACGATGCCGTAGTCCTGTGGCACGTAGGCCACGGTCGCCCCGGTTGGCAGCGACACGTTGCCTCGGTCAGGATCCAGCTCGCCGGCAGCCAACCGCAACAGCGTTGTCTTGCCCGAGCCGTTCACGCCAACGACCGCCGTGCGGCTACCGGCGGCGACTGACAGCGTTACGTCGACCAGAGCCGGGCGCGCGTCGAAGGACTTGGAGACGCCAGAGAAGGTGAGCATGGAGACATCCGCGAGGTCGATGCCGACGCGGCCGGTGCCGCGCTTGGGTCAGCAGGCGCTGGTAGCGCCCCTCGTCAGGTCGGCCATGACGGCCTCTCCAATGGCTCGGGTGGTCCTGCGGTTGAGCTCGACGCCGGCGGCGCGTCGACGACGAAAGGGTAGCAGCGTCGAGGTGTTGCGACTGGGGCTCGCAACGGTCGTTGACTAGGCTGGCGACGCACGGTCGTGGAAGTTAGTGCCGGGGCAGCAAGGCGGTGCGGCCCGGCCGCGACAGCAGGACGGCCACGGCGGTCAGGCTCAACAGGATGCCGACCAGACTGACCGGTCCACGGTACGGGGTGGCTGCCCCGAACACCGTCAGTGCGTGCACGACCAGGCCGAGCGCCCATGCCCACGATCGCCGGGCGAATACGCCGGCGGCGACGACCGCGGCCAGGACAGCAAGGACGCCAAAGGCGATGGCCGCCGGCGGGACGGCGCGATCGCCACCAGGTCCCAGGGCCGACAGCAACGGCAGTGACAGCCCAGCGTGCGCGAGTGCCATGAGGACCGTGCCGGCCGACAGTACGCCCGACAGCCAGCCGATGACCGTAGCCGCAGTGGCGGAGCCACGGCCTACTCGCTCGCCGTCTGCCAGCCTTGTCTGCATCGCCGCCATGCTACCGGCGGATCGTTTTCAGCCCCGCGGCGGGAGAAGGTTGTGGCCATTCGATGAAGCGGCACCGTCACGGGTCATTGCCTGCATGCCATCGAGTTGAGTAATGTCGCGATTGCGAAGCGTCGGATCCGTCCGGCGCAGGCCGTTGGGAGTCGTGGTGGCACAACGAGCGATCGGTGCACCGCAGCAGCGGTCGTCGCGCGCCGTTCCTGCTGCGTCGCGGCGGCCGTCGTGGATGGTTGTCGAGCGACTGCTCGACCCGTATGTCGAAGTTGCCGTGCACCTGAGCGGCATCCAACCCGGCAATTGCGCAGCAGCGCTGTGACGACCGCGCCCACAGACGGGCGCAGAAAAGAGACACCATGGCTGCAACGGGCAAGAAGGCGACCGGCACGAAGAAGGCTACCGCTAGCAAGAGCGGTACGAAGAAATCGACCGCAGGGAAGAAGGCTGCATCGGCAACGAGGAAGGTAGCCGGCAAGGCGGCGTCACCGGCCAAGAAGTCGGCGACCAAGAAGTCGGCGACGAAGAAGGCGACCGCCAAGAAGTCGACATCTGGCGGCAAGAAGACGGCTGGACGCTCGACGGGGAAGAAGTCGACGGCTCGCAAGGCGGCGACAAAGTCCACCGCCAAGAAGTCCACGGCCAGGAAGGTCGCTGGCAGCAAGTCCACGGCGAAGAAGGCCACCGCGAAGAAGTCGGCCGGGCGCAAGGCGGCCCGCAAGACGGCCTGAACTCCCAGGCGCCGACCACCGCCGCCGAGCGCTCACGCGCCCGGCCCGGAGCGGCCCTGACGCCGACTGCCGAGGTGAGCCGCCGACGCCGCCGAGGCTCTACAGGCTGGCGATCGTCAGGTCCCGCACCTGGCGGTCATCGCCGTCGCCGTGGACGGTGAAGCGCACGCGTTGTCCCAGCCGCAGTTCGAGAAGGCCTGAGGCGGCGAAGGTTTCGGCGTCAACAGGCAGTTCGGTCTGATCGTCGGTCAGCACGGTGCCCGTGTTGGTCTCGATGTTGAAGTACTTGACGGTGCCCTGGGGCATACCGTGCTCCTGGCGTGGCCGATCGGTGGCCGCCTGAGCCTAGTCGTGCGCCGCCCGGCCACAAAGCTGCGCTCACCGGTCCTGAAGTAGCGAAGCGGTAGGACACAAGATCAGGTGTGAGGCGATCAACAACGAGGCGCTGTGGTGATCAAGTCGAAGTGGGTCCTCCGCGCATTGGCCCTCACCGGGTTTGCCATCCTGGCAACGGCGGACTGGAACGAGCCCGCTCCAGCCGACGTGGTCGGCGCTCTGGCGAGGGAAGCGACCACGGACGATGCGCTGCCGGCCGCCGTGGCCGACGGTCTGAACGAAGCCCAGCTGCTACCCGACAGCGCGCGCCTGCTCCGCCGGGAAGGCGACCTTCGCCATTTCGTTCGCCACTACGTTGCAACCAACGCCGACGGCGAGCTGTGCATCATCGCGGTCATGGCGGCAGCCGACGGCGGCGATGTCGCGAACGCCAAGTGCGCGCGGCCGTCCGACGTGCGCGACCACGGGCTGCCATTGCGGCTGCGCACCGGCGACACGGCGACCTTCGCGGTCCTCGTCCCTGATGGCTACGAGTCCGCCCGCCGTAGCGACGGGCGGGGCCAGATCAAGGTCACGAACAACGTCGTCAGTGTCGATGCGTCGGCCGGGGCCCGCTTGCCGCATGACGTCGTCTTGCAGCCGCAACGGCTGGGGGACCACGCGATCCAAGTTCCCGTGCGCCAGCAGGGTCAACCCCAAGAAGGCAGCTACCAGCTCGGCGATTCCGAGCCAGTCGCCGGAGCTAGGGACCGAGCAGCTCCGCCGTGAGGTGCGCCGGGGTGTCGACGTCGTGGGCGAGTCCCGCCACCTCCACCCGGATCCCGCGCACCCCCTCGGCAGCCGCTCCGCGCAGGTGTGCCGCCGCCGACCCGGGTCCGTAGGTGGTGACGATGACGCCTGGTGGCCTCCGCAGCAAGGCGCCCGTGCCACCGTCACGGGTCGGAGCCACCACCACCACCGCGTCACGGCCAGGCGCCGCCGCGAATACCCGGTCGAGGTCCGCGCCGGTGGCCAGCGGCAGGTCGGCGGCCACCACCAGGGTCGCCCGTGCCTGCACGGTCGCCGCGTCCGCAGCCGCCATGGCTGCGTCCAGGCCTGGCTCGGGCTCGACCAGGGCACGTGCCCCCGCCGCGATGGCCAGGCGGGCAGCGGCCTCGTCCCCGGCGACGACGAGCACGTCGGTCACCGACCCGCAAGCTCGGCAGGCTGACAGGACAGCGCGCAGCATCCGGCCGACGACACGACGCCGCCCTTCCGGATCGACAACGGTCGCGAGACGACCCTTGGCCGCGTTCAGCGCTTTGAGCGGCACGATCGCGATGATGCCGCCCGGCTCGGCGTGCCACATGCGATCACTGTAATGCGACTACCACGCGCTCCGACCCGAAGTCCCGCGACGCTGTCAACGCCAGAGCGACAACGTCGCGGGACCGAGGGTGAGGCCGCTGCCTACACTCCCGGCGGTGGGGGCAGGCAGGAAGGCGTGAGGATGGGCAAGGTCGCGGTCATGGGCGCCGGTTCCTGGGGAACGGCGTTCGCCCAGATGTGTGTCGATGCCGGCGAGGACGCCGTGCTGTGGGCGCGACGCGACGAGGTCGCCAAGGTCATCAACACTGACCACCGTAACCCTGACTATCTGGGCGACACCGAGCTCCACCCGTCGCTGCAGGCCACCGCCGATGCGCAGGAGGCGTTGACCGGCGCCGAGGTCGTGGTACTGGCGATGCCGTCCCATGTGCTGCGCGACAGTCTCTCGGCCTGGCTGGATCGCGTCCCGCGCGACGGCATCTACGTGAGCCTGATCAAGGGCATCGAGCTGTCCACCCACCAGCGCGCCAGTCAGGTGATCCGCGAAGTGCTCGACGTCCCCTACGGTCGCTGCGTCGTCGTCTCCGGTCCCAACCTGGCCAGGGAGTGCGCTCGCCGCCTGCCCGGTGCGACCGTGGCGGCCGGGCCGGAGAGCGCCGTCACGGGTCGGGTCCAGGCCATGAGCCACACCCCCTACTTCCGCGTCTACACCAACCCCGACGTCGTGGGTGTCGAGCTGGGCGGCGCCATCAAGAACGCCCTGGCGCTGGCCGCTGGGATGGGCGACGGGATGGGCTTCGGCGACAACAGCAAGGCGATGCTGATCACCAGGGGACTGGCCGAGATGACCCGCCTCGGCATGGCGCACGGCGGCAACCCCCTGACCTTCTCTGGTCTGGCCGGCATGGGTGACCTCGTCGCGACCTGCATGAGCCGCCAGTCACGCAACCGCCACGTCGGCGAGCAGCTGGGGCGGGGTCGGTCGCTGGACGCGATCACCGCGGAGATGAACATGGTGGCCGAGGGCGTGAAGTCGTCGGCGGCCATCCTCACCATCGCCGAGGAGCGCGGCGTCGAGATGCCCATCGTCGCGCACGTGGTCAAGGTGGTCCGCGACGGCATGGATCCGAAGGACATGGTGCGCGCGTTGATGGCCCGCGACCCTAAGGCCGAGTTCTATGGACTGGAGGGTGGCCCGTGACGACCCGCATCCGCGTCCTCGTGCTGTTCGGCGGCCGCTCCGCCGAACACGAGGTGTCGTGCTTGTCCGCGCGCTCGGTGCTGGCCGCGCTGGACGACGAGCGCTACCTCGTAACCACTGTCGGCATCACGAGGGAGGGCCGCTGGACGCTGGTCGACGGGGTCGGCGACACCGCCCCCGGCGTCCTGCCGAGTGTGCCCGATGGTGGCGACACCGTGGGACTTGTGCAGACCCGCAAGGGCCCCCGGCTGGTGCGCTTCGTCGACGGGTTCAACGGCGAGGAGGTGGGTCCGGTGGACGTCTGCTTCCCCGTGCTGCACGGTCCCTACGGCGAGGACGGGACGGTGCAGGGGCTGCTCAGCTCGTGCGGCGTGCCCTATGTCGGCGCCGACGTTGCGTCCTCGGCGGTCGGCATCGACAAGCGGCAGATGAAGAACGTGTTCTCCGCGCGAGGTCTGCCCCAGGTGGACTACCTGGCTGTGCGCCGCCAGCTGTGGGACGCCGATCGCGGCGCGGTGCTCGATGACATCGAAGCGGCGCTGTGCTACCCGCTGTTCACCAAGCCGGCGCGGCAGGGGTCGTCGATCGGCATCCGCAAGTGCATGTCGCGTGGTGACCTGATCGAGGGGATCGACGAGGCGTTCGGATTTGACCGGGTGGCGATCGTCGAGACCGGCCTTGAGGGGGTGCGCGAGGTCGAGTGCGGGGTGATCGGTAACAGCGACATCGAGGTCACACCGCCAGGCGAGATCACCACGACCCGCGAGTTCTACGACTTCGAGGGCAAGTACCTCGACGACGAGTTGGTGCTGCGTTGCCCCGCCGACCTGCCCGCCGAGGTCGCTGAGACATGCCGGCGCTACGCCCGCGAGGCGTATCTGGCCATAGGGGCGCGGGGTATGTCGCGGGTCGACTTCTTCTACGTCGAGGCGACCGGACAGGTGCTGGTCAACGAGATCAACACCATCCCTGGGTTCACGCCGGTGTCGATGTTCCCCTACGTGTGGCGGACCCAGGGCTTGGAGTACCCGGCGTTGATCCGGCGGCTGCTGGACCTGGCCTTGGACGCCGCGCGCAGCGAGGCCCGCTACGCCCCTTGAGCCGGCGCCCTACCGCCAGCGCCTGCTTGAGCGCGGGCGGGCTTGGTGCGGACTGGCTAGAGGTGCACGACCGGGCACGTCAGGGTCCGGTCGATGCCATCGATCGCCTGGATGCGAGCCACCACCAGTCGGCCGAGTTCGTCGACGTCGTTGGCCTTGGCCCGCACGATCACGTCGTAGGGCCCGGTGACGTCCTCGGCGGCCTCGACGCCCTCGATATCGGACACCGCCGCGGCGACCTGCGCCGCCTTGCCGACCTGGGTCAGGATCAGGATGTACGCCGAGACCACCGTGGATGTCCTTTCGCTCGCTGGGATCGCGGCAGCCTAACGGGCGCTAGTTGCGCCCGCGATACTGGCTGCCGGTCCTCATGTAGCGAAGCGGTAGGACGCACGATTATGACCGAGCGGGAGTTTGACCTCATCCGGCGGCTCGCGCCGTTCCTGGCGCAGGACGGCGACGGGCTGATCGTCGGGCATGGCGACGACGCCGCCGTCGTCGAGGTCGGTGGCCGCGGGGTGTGCATCGCCGTGGACGTCCTCGTCGAGGGCGTGCACTTCCGCCGCGACCTGTCCTCGCTGGGTGACGTGGGGTGGAAGGCCGTCGCCGTCAACGTCAGCGACATCGCCGCCATGGGTGCTGCACCGACGGTCGCGGTGGTCGGACTGTGCCGGCCGTCAGACGTGCCCGCCGCCGACGTCGAAGCCCTGTATGCCGGGATGGACGAAGCCTGCCGGCGCTGGGGTCTGCGCCTGGTGGGTGGCGACACCGTCGCCGCCGACGCGCTGGCGCTGTCGGTGACCGTGCTCGGTGACGTGGATGTCGCCAGGGCGGTGCGCCGCTCCGGGGCGAGTCCCGGCGAACGGCTGTTGGTGGTGGGGACGCTCGGCGGGCCGGCCGCCGCCCTGGCGCAGGACCGCAAAGGCTTGCAGCCCGACGAGCTGCTGCTGGCGCTGCACCGCCGGCCCGAGGCGCACGTCGAGGCGGGAGGCCGTCTGGCCGAGCTCGGGGCCACGGCGATGATCGACGTCTCTGACGGCCTCGGCGCGGATCTCGGCCATGTCTGCGCGGCGTCGGATGTCTCCGCGACGGTCCACGCCGACGCGCTACCCGTCGCCGACGGCGTGGTTGCGGCGGCCATCGCCCTCGGCCGGGATCCGCTGGACTTCGTCTGCGGCGGCGGGGACGACTACGCGCTGCTCGCGGCCGTGCCCGGAGACCGCGCCCAGGCCATCGCCGCCGACGTTGGCGGGATGGTCGTCGGAGAGGTCGGCCAGGGTCCACCCGCGACACGCCTTCTGCTCGCCGATGGCAGCACCCGTGATCTCGCCGGCCTGGGTTGGGATCACTACCGTCCGGAGCCGGCGTGAGCTTGCCTCGGGTGCTGACGGTCGCGGGGTCGGACTCGGGAGGCGGCGCCGGCATCCAGGCCGACCTCAAGACCCTCCAAGAGCTCGGCGTGTTCGGAATGAGCGCGCTGACCGCGCTCACCGCCCAGAACACGGTTGGCGTGCACGGCGTCCACGAGGTCCCGCCGGCGTTCGTGCGCGCGCAGATCGATGCGGTGCTCGGCGACATCGGCGCGGACGTGGTGAAGACCGGCATGCTGTCCAGTGCGGCGATCATCGAGGCGGTTGCCGAGGGCTTGTGCGCCCACGGCGCGCGGCCGCTGGTGGTGGACCCAGTGTGCGCCTCCAAGCACGGGGACCCGCTGCTGCGCCCCGAGGCGGTCGGGGCGCTCAGCGAGCACATCCTGCCGCTGGCCGACGTGGTCACCCCCAATCTCGGCGAGGTCAAGGTGTTGACCGGGGTGCAGGTCCGGTCGGCCGGTGACCTGCGAGCCGCGGCCGAAGCGGTCCTGGAGCTCATGCGGCCGGAGGGAGGCGCGCCGCGCCCGCGATGGGTGCTGGTCAAAGGCGGCCACCTGCGCGGCGACGACGCGATCGACCTGCTTTTCGACGGTCAGCGGGAGGTGACGATCACCGCGCCTCGGTCACCGACCAGCGACACGCACGGCACCGGCTGCACGCTGGCCTCGGCGATCGCAGCGCAGCTCGCCCACGGCGAGGGCATGGAGGCGTCCGTGCGTGCCGCGAAGGCCTACGTCACGGGCTCCATCGAGCACGGCCTGCGACTGGGCAGCGGCATCGGGCCGGTCGACCACGGGTGGCGCCGACGTTGACGCGGGAACCTGCCGGCGTCGGGGAATAGGCTTGCCCTGTGCATGGTCAACGTTTGCGAGTGACCATCGTGCTGGCCGCGGTGTGCCTCGGCGCGCTGCTTGCTACGAACATCGGCGCTGGACCGGTTGTTGCGGCGTCCGATACGTGGCCCGTGCGCGTGGCGTATCAGTTTGCAACGTTGAGCGTCGACCGGCTGGACAGTGAACTCGCGCGCGGAGAGTACGTGTTTCGTGGCGACAGTTGGAGCGACTGGCGCAACGAGGGAGTCTGGGGTGAGTTGAGAACCTGCACGATCAAGCGACCCGACGGGGTGATGTTGGAAGGCCTTGCCGGTTGCGGCGAGTTGACCGAGTTCGACCGGCTAGAACCCGGGCAGCCAGCCATGCCCAACGACTACCTGCGGATGCGTGGCGTTGCCGGGTTGCGCAGTGCCGGAGCCGTGGTCGATCGCGAGCGTGCGCCGGCTGTGGCGCAGCGACTCGGCGTCCCGACGGGGGACGTGAACTCACTCGTGCTGGCCACCACCGCGACTTGCGCGAGCCAGGGCCTGTCGGATTGCCGGGGCGAGGAACGGCTGCCGTTGGTGCGAGTCAGCACCTGGCACCAGCCGTCGGGGATCATGCTGGAGATGGAGGAACGCCTCGGCGGCACGGTCGTGCGCAGCTACCGGGCCACCGACCTGGAGTTCCTGCAGCCCTCTGAGTAGGCCGCGGTCGGCGTTGACGCCCAGTCGGGCCGTCAGGCGGTGCGCTGCGGCGGGCGCTGCACCTTGCCGGCCTTCATGCACGACGTGCACACCGAGGCACGGCGCACCCCGCCGTTATCCCAGATGCGGATGCGCTGCACGTTGGGGCTCCACTTCCGCTTCGAGCGGCGGTGGGAGAAGCTGACCTGGTAGTTGAAATGCGGTCGCTTGTCGCAGATCTCGCAGACGGCGGCCATCAGTGCCTCGCAGTTGGTCGGAAGAATCCTGGGTGGCCGTGGCGCGCACATGAGCAGATGCCGTCCAGCGGCGAACGAACTCAAGGCTAACGCAGCCGCCACCACGCCGCCAGCCACGCAACCCCGCGGGGCCAGCCCTTCGCGCGGGCACCCCCCTCCTAGACTTGGACCCTATGACGGTGGGCACCGCAGTTACCACCGACGCGCAGGCGTGGCTGGCCGCACCGGTGAGCAGCGTCGAGGGCGTCACCGGCCGCGCCGCGACGACCCTCGAGCGCGCGCTGGGCATCGTCGCCGTGCGCGACCTGCTGGAGCACTATCCGCACCAGGGACGCTACCGCGACATCGGTGAGCAGGTCGCGCTGGCCGACGCGCCGCTGGGCGAGCCGGTGACCATCGTCGGGACGATCGGTCGTTGGAACGTGATCCGGCCGCGCGGCCGGCGCCTGACCATCGCCAAGGCGCAGGTCGTCGACGACGGTGGCGGCCGGGTCGAGGCGTCGTTCTTCAACCAGGAGTGGCGGGCGCGCCAGACCCCCGCCGGCACGCGCGTGGCCGTCAGCGGGACGCTGGAGCGGTTCCGCTCGGCGTTGCAGGTCCGCAACCCCAAGCTCGTGGTGCTCGAGGAGGGTGAGGCGCCCGACGAGACTGACCGTATCCAGCCGACCTATCCCGCCACCGAGGCGCTGCCGTCGGCACGCATCGCCCGCTACGCCACGGCCGCACTGCAGGGCCTGGGCTTCCTACCCGACTACCTGCCGATCGAACTGCGCCGGCGTCACGGGCTGCTCGACCTGGACACCGCGCTGCGGCGCATCCACCGTCCGGCCGGCCTCGACGAGGTCGGCGCGGCGCGCGACCGCCTGGTCTACGACGAGCTGCTGAGCCTGCAGGTCGGTCTCCAGCAGCGCCGCCACCGCCTGGAGTCCGAGGCGGTCGGGCTGGCGCAACCGCCGCTGGCAGGGGGCTTGGCCGAGCGGTTCCTGGCGGGGCTTCCCTTTCCTCCGACCGGCGCCCAGTCGCGGGCCTTCGACGGCATCGGCGCCGACTTGGCGGCGGCCAAGCCGATGCACCGCCTGTTGCAGGGCGACGTGGGTTCCGGCAAGACCCTGGTCGCCGCCTGGACCATGCTGTGCGCGCTGGATCACGGACACCAGGCGGTGCTGATGGCGCCTACCGAGGTGCTGGCCGAGCAGCATCTGCGTACCTTCACCGCCTTGTTGGCGCCCTTGGGCGTCAATGCACCCGCCGGTCCCCGGCTGGAACTGCTGACCGGCTCCACCGCCCTGCGCCGGCGCCGCGGCCTGCTGGCCGAGCTGGCCGTCGGTGACGTCGGCTTGCTGATCGGCACCCACGCGGTCTTAGAGGACGTCGTCGCCTTCGATGCCCTCGGTGTCGTCGTGGTCGATGAGCAGCATCGCTTCGGCGTCGAGCACCGCACCCGCCTGCGCGACAAGCGCACCGACGACCGCAGCCCCGATGTGCTGGTAATGACGGCCACGCCCATCCCGCGCTCCCTGGCCCTGACCCTGTATGGCGACCTGGACGTGACCGTCCTCGACGAGTTGCCGCCCGGTCGCCAGCAAGTGGTGACCCGGGTACTGCCCAGCGCGTCGCCGCGTCGCGCACGGTTGTATGACTTCGTTCGTGAGCGCGTCGCCGCGGGTGAGCGGGTGTACGTGGTGTGCCCGCTGGTCAGCGAGTCCGAGGCCTTGGACGTGGCCGCCGCCGAGGACGTCCACCGCCGTCTGGCCGACGAGGTCTTTGCAGACCTTGGCGTGGCGCTGGTGCACGGGCGCCTCAGCGGCGTCCAGCGCGATGCGGCGATGGAGGCGTTTCGTTCCGGCGCCGCCCAGGTGCTGGTGGCCACGACCGTTATCGAGGTCGGCGTCGACGTGCCGGAAGCGACGGTCATGATCATCGAGGACGCCGATCGCTTCGGCATCAGCCAGCTGCACCAGCTGCGGGGCAGGGTGGGACGGGGGACCGCCCGCAGCTACTGCGTGCTGTTCTCGTCGGCGGCCAGCGACGACGAGGGGGACAGCCCGCGGTTGGCGGCGGTGGCCGCCACCACCGACGGCTTCCGGCTGGCCGAGACCGACCTGGAGTTGCGGGGTGAGGGCAGCCTGTTCGACACCCGCCAGTCGGGGCTGCCCGACCTGAAGCTGGCCAAGTTGGTGCGCGATTTTCCGTGGGTCGTGCGGTCCCGGGAGGACGCTCGCGAGCTGGTGGCCTCTGACCCGGACCTCGCCGGTCACCCGCTGCTGGCGGCGGAGGTTCGCCGGCGCTACGGCGACGAGCGGCTCGCGGCGCTGGAGACGGGCTAGCGCGTGCGCGTCATCGCCGGAACGGCCCGTGGCCGCAGGCTGACCGCCCCAGCCGGCCGGGACACCCGCCCGACCAGCGACCGGGTGCGAGAAGCCCTGTTCAGCTCCATCAGCGCTGCGGTGCCCGGCGCCGCCGTCCTGGATCTGTTCGCCGGCTCGGGGGCGCTTGGCATCGAGGCCTTGTCGCGTGGCGCGGTGCGCGCAACCTTCGTCGAGCAGGCCCCGCGGGCGGTGGCGGCGATCCGCCAGAACCTGCGCCGGGCGGGCGTGGCCCCTGCCGGGCAGGTGGTCCATACCGACGCCGCACTTTTCTGTCGGCGCCCGGCAGGCGGTCCGTTCGACCTGCTGCTGTGCGACCCGCCCTACGCCTTGGACACTGCCGCGGTCGGCGATCTGCTGGCTGCCCTGCGCGACGCGGGAGGGCTCGCCGTCGGCGCCCTGGCGGTCGTCGAACGGGACCGGCGAGGGCCCGACCCCGCCGCGGGGCTGCCGACGTTCTTGGCGCAAGAGCGCCTGCGCTCCTACGGTGACACGATGTTGCTCTACCTGCGCGTCGTCGAAGCGACCATGCCATGACCGTCACCGCGGTCTGCCCCGGCAGCTTCGATCCGGTGACCAACGGCCACCTCGACGTCATCCGGCGGGCCTCCTCGCGCTTCGACCGGCTGCTGGTGGCCTGCCTGCGAAACGCCGGCAAGCAGCCGCTGTTCGACGTCGACACGCGGCTGGACCTGCTCAACGAGGTCGTCGCCGACCTGGACAACGTGGAAGTCGCCGCATTCGACGGATTGCTGGTCGACTTCTGCCTCCAGCGTGGCGTCACCGTGATCGTCAAGGGCCTGCGGGCGGTCAGCGACTTCGAGTACGAATTGCAGATGGCGCAGATGAACTCCCACCTCGGCGACGTGGAGACATTCTTCATGACCACAAGCCCGATATATTCTTTTCTCTCCTCCTCCCTGGTGAAGGAGGTGGCCCGGTTCGGCGGGGACGTCACCGACTTCGTCCCTTCCGCCGTGGTCGACCGGCTCGCCGAGCATCTGTGAGACGCTAGCCCCCCATCGAGCCATAAAGGACCCGTGCCGTGGACGTCGAGGCGTACATCGCCCGGATGGAGCAGCTGCTGGCCGAATCCAGGCCCGTGCCGCTGTCGGCCTCCGTGATGGTCAACCGCAGCCAATTCGACGAGCTCCTGGTCGACCTGCGCAACCATCTGCCCGAGGAGCTGCGTCAGTCCCGCTGGATCATCAAGGAGCGCGACGAGCTGCTGGAACAGGCCGAACGCGACAGCGAGCGGATCATGGCCGACGCCCAGATTCACCGCGATCGGCTGATCAGCGAGACGGAGGTCGCGCGCGGCGCTGCCCGCCAAGCCGAACGTGTGGTCGACGAAGCCCGTGAGCAGGCGCGGGTGCTGCGCTTGGAGGCAGAGGACTACGTCGATGGCCGGCTTGCCAACTTCGAGATCGTTTTGGCCAAGACGATGAAGGCCGTAGAGAACGGCCGCGAGCGGCTGCGCGGGCGTCTGGCCAGCGACGAGTTGGCCGTCACCGACGACGGGCTGGACGAGGCCCAGGGCAAGGCTGGCAACGGCTCCCGCCGGCTGTATGACCACGAGGGCTGAGCGCGGACCGGCCAAGCTCCACGGCGGAAACTGGTCGTCGCGGCAGCTGCGGCCGTCGCGGAACAGGTCGGCTGGCCGCCCCCGTACGCCCTGCCCCTCCCCGGACCCTGATGCTAGAGTGGCGCCTCCCCGCATCTAGGGCGTGTGCCGCCGTGCGTCTCGACTCATATCCAATGCTCATGACTGCTGTTGACGATCGAATCCTGAACGTCGCCGACCTCATCGACCGGCCGGGCGCTTCACGGCGCCTGGATCTGCTCCTCACCGCTCTCGACGACCTGCAGCTGCAGCTGGCCGAGGTCACTGGGCCCCTGGAACTGAGCGGCGTGGTGGAAAGCGTCGTGGACGGGCTGCTGGTGCGGGCGACCCTGACAGCGCCGCTGCGCATGAGCTGCGCACGTTGCCTGGTTGCGCTGACCGAGCCGGTCGAGACCGACGTGGTGGAGCTGTTCGCCGCCGCCGACGACCCCCACGCCGAGCTGGAGCCCGGGTACACCTACGCCAACGGGGTGCTCGACCTCGACGCGCTGCTGCGTGACGCCCTCGTGCCAGCGGTCCCGCTGCGTTCGCTGTGCACCGAAGACTGCCGGGGGCTGTGCCCCGAGTGCGGCAGTGACCGCAACGAGAGCGTCTGCGGCTGTATGGAGAACACCACCGACTCCCGCTGGGCGGCCCTGGAGGGGCTACGCCTGCCGGACTGACGCACCCTGTAGAAGGAGACCCTCCTCGTGGCTGTTCCAAAGCGCAAAAAGTCCCGCTCCCGCACCCGCCACCGCAAGGCGCAGTGGCTGCGGACCGCCGCACCGGCCAGCGCCAGCTGTGCTCGCTGCAGATCGGCGTTGCGCCCGCACACGGTGTGCGGCGTGTGCGGCCACTACGCCGGCCGGCAGGTCGTGGCGGTCGAGGAGTAAACCCGGTTCTCTTCGGCAGCGGCCTCCACCGCAGCGGTCGATGCGCGTCGCGCTGGATGCGATGGGCGGCGACCACGCCCCCACCGCGACTGTCGCAGGGGCGCTGTTGGCGGCCGATGCCGGCTTGGACGTTGTGTTGGTCGGCACGCCTGACATGCTGACCGCCGAGTTGCAGCGCGCCGGGGCCGCCGGGCGCCTACCTATCGCCGCCGCCGACGAGGTCGTCGGCATGCACGAGGCCGTGATGGCGCTGCGTAACAAGCGCACGGCCAGCGTCCGCGTGGCTGCAGGGTTAGTGGCCTCCGGTCAGGCCGACGCAATGGTGTCGGCCGGTTCCACCGGGGCAACGCTGGTCGCCGCCCTGCTGAGTCTTGGCCGCGTGCGGGGCGTGCGTCGCCCGGTGCTTGCCGCAGTGCTGCCCACCCCTGCGGGAGACGTCGTGCTCGCCGACGCTGGGGGGAGCCCGGACCCGCGGCCCGAGGCGCTGGTGGCCTACGCGCGCATGGCGACGGCGTACGCCCAAGCGCGAGGCTGTGCCGCACCATCGGTGGGGCTGCTCAACGTGGGCAGCGAGGCGGGCAAGGGCACCGCGCTGGTCAGGCATGCCTTCACGTTGCTGCACGGCAGCGACGGGTTCGTCGGCAACGTCGAGCCGGCAGCCGTGCTGGCGGCACGGGCGGACGTCGTCATCACCGACGGCTTCACCGGTAACGTGTTCCTGAAGACGCTGGAGGCCATGGCCGGCGACAGCGGCGACACCGCAGGTGCCGCCGTCCTGTTGGGTGTGGCCGGCGAGGTGCTGGTCGCCCATGGCGCCGCTGACGCCTCGGCGGTGGCCGCGGCGGTGCGCACCGCTGCCGCTGTCGCCGGCGCGGGGCTGTGGCGTCGGGTGGAGCGGCACCTCAGCGCTTAAGCAGTGCACCGAGTGGGTGGTGGAGGTGACACATGACGACATTGGCACCGGCTACGGACGGCGGTAAGCCACCTGGCGGTGGCCTGCCTGACGCCGCGCCGGCGGCAGCGGCCTCGGTCGGATGGACGGCCGAGCCGATGGCAGCCACCGCCCGTGCGGGGCGGCCATGAGCAGCAGCCGCCTCGAGCAGGCCCTTCAGGTCGCCTTTGGCGACCCCGACCTGCTGCGTTTGGCCTTGAGCCATCGCAGCCATGCCTTCGAGGCGGGCGGGTTGCCGACCAACGAGCGCTTGGAGTTCCTCGGCGACGCGGTCCTGGGCATCGTCGTCACCGAATGGATCTACCTGCGCTTCCCGGAGGCCAGCGAGGGACGTCTGGCCAAGATCCGGGCGGCGGCGGTCAACGCGCACAGCCTCGCCGAGGTCGCCCGCGCCTTGTCGATCGGCGAGGAGGTGCTGCTCGGCCGCGGCGAGGAGCAGTCCGGGGGCCGTGACAAGGACTCGATCCTCGCCGACACCATGGAGGCGGTGCTGGGCGCGGTGTATCTCGACGGCGGTCAGGGAGTCGCTTCCGAGCTGATCGGTCGGCTGTTCGGCGACCTGCTCGACGAGATCGCCACCCGGCGGACGTCGCTGGACTACAAGACCTCGCTGCAGGAGCTGACGGCCGGTCAGTTGGCGACGCTGCCGGTCTATCAGCTCACCGAAGAGGGCCCCGACCACGCCAAGCAGTTCACCGCCAGGGTGTCGGTGGACGGTGACGTGGCTGGCAGCGGGCACGGGCGGTCCAAGAAGGAAGCCGAGCAGGCAGCCGCAGAGCACGCCTATGGTGCCTTGGTGGAGCGTTTGGCGGTAGGGTCCGCGCCCAGCGACGAGGAGGCCTGACATCCCGCTCGCGCCGGCGTCATGCCCCCCAGCGTCCGGAGGACGTAGGTGACCGAGCTGCCCGAGGTCGAGGTCATCCGCAAGACCCTCGAGCGCGACCTCGTGGGCAAGCGCGTCAAGGACGTTACCGTCAAGACCACCGCAGTCGTCGCCCGTCACCGCAACCGTCCTGCGTTCATCAAGGCGCTGACCGGCCGCCGGATCGAGTCGATCGTGCGCCTCGGCACCAGTTTGGTGCTCGAGCTCGACGAGGGAGCGGCACTGGTGGTCCGCCTGGGGACGCAGGGCAATCTCGTGCGGGAGATCGCGACCGCCGAGGCTGGCAAGACCACGCCGGTGGTGGCGACGTTCACCACGGGTGGGGCCTTGCACATGGTCGATCCCGCCAAGGACGGCGAGCTGTACGTCGTCGCCCGCGACGAGGTGCCGAACCTGCCTGAGCTGGTGCCCGGCGGCATCGACCCCCTGACCGAGACCTTCACCTGGCCCGCGTTCAGCCAGCAGCTGCGGGAACGTGACGCGCCCCTGAAACTGGTGCTCATCGACGACACCTTCGTGGTGGGGCTAGGTGACCTGTACTCCGACGAGATCCTGTGGGCATCGGGCTTGTCGGGCCAGCGCTCGTCGGCCGGCCTGTCCAGCCAGGAGGTCCGCCGCCTGTACCGGGCGGTGCTGGAGGTCTTGTTCGAGGCCGTCAAGCAGGGTGGGGCTACCGAGGCGACCCCGGAGTTCGACGACGACGACTTCGACACCGAGTCCAGCGAGTTCATCAAGGTCTACGGCCGCGAGGGCGAGGCCTGCGGGCGCTGCCGTCAGCCGATCCACCGGGGGGCGGTCGAAGGCCACGACTCCTACTTCTGCGCCAACTGCCAGACATAGCGTCAACTGGCAAGGCCGCTCCCCGGGGTCAGGCATGCTGACTTGGGTCCGGCTTGGTTCGCCGAATCCTGACTCGGCTTGATCGTGATGGCACTGCTGGCCTCGGTGCGGCCGGGCGCTTTCTTCGCCACGTGCATGGCACGGGAGTGTTGCCCCGCCCAACGGGGTTCGGGTGGCTGGCATGCGGTGACGTACGCCCGCACGGCGCAGGCCAATACCCCGACGGATGAGTCGGGGTGGCGGATCAGGTGCTATGTCGGTGGTCGGTGAGGTCGGGCGGGTCGGGTCGGCCGGGTGGTTGGGCGGTGTAGCGGCCGTCGGGTTTGCGAGTGATGGTCCAGTTGTTGTGGTGCACGTTGTGGTGGCATGACCAACACAGCAGGGTGAGATTGTCCAGATCGGTGGTGCCGTGGTGGCGCCACCAGCGGATGTGGTGGATCTGGCGGCGGACGGCGGGGGCGGCGCAACCGACGCAGGTCTGGTCGCGGGCGATGACGGCTTTGCGTTGCGCTGCGGTGGGCTCACGGCGGCTGCGCCCGACGTCGAGGATGGCGCCGTTGCGGACGGTGATGGGGGTGATGTCGGCGTCGCAGCAGATCTGCCGGGCGGTGTCGGGCGACACCGGTCCGACGCCGTCGAGCAGCGACGGGTCAGCGTCAGGCACGCGGTGCAGTGCGTTGGGGGTGGTGATCAGTAGCACGTGGGGTCGGGCAACCGCGGTTTGTGGCAGGTCGCCGTGGTTGAGCGCCAATTCGGCGAGCGCGACGAGGGCGTCGGCGAGGCGTTGCCCTTGGCTGCGGGGGTCGTCGGCTCGGGTGGGGGGCGGGCGAGGGGTTCGAGTGCGGCGCGGACGGTGGCCCCGCTGACGGCGTCGAGGCGGGCTTCCAGGCGCAGCATGCCGTCGCTGTCACCGGGGTCGGCGCCGAGCCAGGCGTGTCGGCGAGCGAACGCGCGGCGTTGCCGGTCACCCAGCACCTGGTGGCCGTTGCGGGACTGCCAGTCATCCAACCGCCGGCGCAGCCGGCCGCGGTCCTCACCGCCGGCGTGTTCGGCGACCAGCGCGTCCAACGCGGCACGGGCAGCCTCTGCGGCTTCGGCGGCGACGGCGGCCTCCGCCACTTCGGCGCCAGCCGCGTCGTTGTCGTCGGCCGGTGGGCAGCCCTGTGTGCCAGCGGCTTCCTGAGCCCGTTGCAGTTCCTCCAACGCCCTTGCCGCGACCGCCGCCTGCCCCACGCCGATGCGGCCGTCGGCCAGCTTCGCGGCGGTCGCCGGCAACTCGGCGAGCGCTGTCGCGGTGGCCGTGGCGGTCTTTGCTTCCCCGCGGGTCAGGCCCAGTCGTGATGCCGCCCAGTCGGCGGTGGACATGGCTCTGCCCACGTACGCCTTGCGAGCGTCGACCTTGCCGGTGCGGCGCAGCTTCTCGGCCGCGACCATCGTCTCTACCCGATGCAACACCGTCACTGACGCGGTCAACGCGTCGTCATCGACCGCCGCCGACAGCGGGTTGGCGCCCAGCCGCCGCACGACCTGGACCAGGTGCGCCAGCAGCCCAGCGTCGTCCAACCCGCCAAGACACCCCGCCCCGACGGTCGGCCACTCGACGACTGCTGCACTCGAACTCATGTTCGATAACCTACCGCAAGGGTGCGACAAGCAGGCAGGAGATCGATCGAGGTTGTGGACATAGATCCACAGTGATCGGTGGGGTTTCGAGCAGTATCAGTGCAGCGGCGGCATCTCAGCCGGCGTGGCGCACGGCGCAGATGACGGCACGGAGCTGGGCACGAAGCTTCGAGCGGCCGTTCAGCTGGCGTCGAGAACGGCACGGACAGCGGCCAACAGCTGCGGCACGAAGATCTCGGGCCGGGCGATGACCACATCATGGTCGCCGTCCACGTCGAACGTCCGGGCAAAGGGAATCCGGGCGGCCAGGTCGCGCTGATGGTCCACCGGCACAAGGCTGTCGCGCGTGGTCACCAGGACCGCGGCGGGCACATCGACCGTCGCCAGCCAACCGCGGGCGTCGTAGCGGCTGAGCTCGCGGCCTGCCTCGGCCACGTCCTCGGCGCTGCCGCGATCGAGTTCGGCGATGATCCAGGGCAGCAGCTCGAGGAGCTCTCGTGGCGTGTCAGGGTTGATCATCTGGGAGATCGGCACCGGGAGTTGGCCGGTGGCCTGGGCGTAGTACAGGCGCTCCCACCAGTGGCGGGGGATGACCCGCAATAGCACCTGGAAGATGCCGATGAGACGCCATCCCCAGCGCATACGCGGGCTCGCGGTCCACGTCGAGCTGGTGGCGCACAGCACGAGACCCCGGACCAGGCCCGGGTGGCGTTGCCATAGCAGCTGCGCCACCGGACCGCCCATCGAATAGCCGACCGCCACGGCAGGCGATACGTCGAGGTGGCGCAGCAGGGCGGCGACGTCGTCGGCGGCGTCGGCGAGGCGGAACGGTTTGGCTGGGCGTGGCCCGCGACCGTGCCCGCGGTAGTCCATCGCGATCACACGAGCGGTCGCCGCCAGCGGGCCGTAGCAGGTCCACCAGGTCAGGTCCGCCGGGTAGATCCACCCGTGGAGCAGGACCACCGGCGGGCCGTCGGCGGGGCCGGCTTCACGGACGAACAGCTCGCCGTGTCCCGGAACGGCCACGATCCGGGCGGGAGGCAGACCCGGTGGCGGGTCGGGCACCGTCGGGTCGGCAAGGTCTGGCCGAGGGCGGGAGGCCACCCATGTCGCACCTACGCCGATCAACGCGCCGAGCGCGGACGTCGCGGTCAACAGGCGGCGCACGACAGGCATGCGTCCAGCGTAGCCAGCCGATCAGGCGGCTCTGTGGGCGGGGTGCGGCTCGCGATAGGGGCTTGCCAGCAGCTGGCGTAAACGGCTATAGTGCATTCGTGAATCGCACAGCGCCCCGACGTGTGGCGCTGCAATCGATAACCCAGCCGGTGTCTTGTTGCGCACCGGCGCGGAGGAGGTTGGCATGAAGGCGCTCGTCGGATCCTGGGACCACCGTCCCTACCGCCTCATCGCCGAGGTGACCGCGCTGCGCGCGCGAGTAGCCGAGTTACAGGCGGAGCTGGACCGAGCGCGGGCGGAGAACGAACGCCTCGCCGAGGCGCTGCACGAGGATAATATCCAGGTCGCACTCTCCCGCTAACCCACTGCTGCACCACCTGGAGCGGCCCCGAGCGGGCCGCTTTACTGTGTCCGCCGACAGCGTCTCGCCTCCCGGGAATGGCCCCAGGCACTGGTTACACTCGCCCCGTGTTCCTGCGTTCGCTGACCCTGCGCGGATTCAAGTCGTTCGCTGAGAAGACGGAGCTGACCTTCGAGCCCGGCATCACCGTCATCGTCGGGCCCAACGGGTCGGGCAAGTCCAACGTCGTCGATGCGCTCGCCTGGGTGCTGGGCAGCCACTCCGCCAAGAGCCTGCGAGGCGGGTCGATGTCCGACGTCATCTTCGCCGGATCGCGGGGAAAGCCCGGCCTCGGGCGAGCCGCCGTCGAGATCACAATCGACAACACCGTTCCCGACGGCCATGGCGCCGAGGGCGCGCCGCTCCCGGCGGCCACCCTGCCCATCGAGTTCAGCGAGGTCACTGTCTCGCGGTCGATGTTCGCCTCAGGGGAGAACGACTACGCGATCAACTCGGTCGCCTGCCGCCTGCTCGACGTCCAGGAGCTGCTGTCCGACACGGGGCTGGGGCGCGAGAACCACACGATCGTCGGCCAAGGCCAACTCGACGCGATCCTCAACTCCCGGCCCGAGGATCGTCGCGCGTTCATCGAGGAGGCCGCGGGCATCCTCAAGCACCGGCGCCGCAAGGAACGAGCGGTGCGCAAGTTGGCGCAGATGGACGCCCACGTCGAGCGGCTCACCGACGTGCTGCGCGAGCTGCGCCGCAATCTGCGACCCCTGGAGCGCCAGGCCGAAGCGGCGGCCAAGCACGTCGAACTGCAAGCCAAGCTGCGCGAGGTCCGCATCACGCTGGCGCTGCGAACGCTGGACGAGTTGACCTCTCGCTGGGACGCAGACCGTGCCGGGGTCGTCGAGTCCGACACACAACTGCAACAGCTGGAATCGCAGCTGGTCGTCGCCCGCGCCAACGAGGCGGCGATCGAGCAGGTCCTAGCCGACCTTGATCCCCAGTCCCAGCACATCGGCCAGACCCACTTTCGTCTGGCCAACCAGGCCGAACGCTTCCGCGGGTTGGGTGAACGGATCGACGAGCGCCGGCGCGGCCTGGTGGAGGCGGTCGAGGAGCCTGTCGCCGGCCGGGACCCCGCCCAGCTGCGGGCACAGGCGGGCGTGGACCAGGAGGCGGCCGCAAGGGTCGAACAGGAGCGCATGGCGGCGCGCAGCGTGCTGGACTCGGCGGTGGCCAAGCGTCAGCTCGCCGAGCAGCGCCGTCGCGCCCACGAGCAAGCCGCGGCCGCCGAGGCGCGACGCCGCGCCGAGGCGCGAGAGCGCCGGCTGCGCTGGGAGGCACAGGTGTCGGCGCTGCAGTCGACGATCGCCCAGGCGGCCGGTGAGGAGGGGCGTCTGGCTAGCCAGGTGTCCGGTGCTGCGGCCCGTCGCGCTGAGTTGGCCAGCGACGGGGACGCTGTGCGGGCCGAAATCCAGCGCCTGGATCGGCAGACGGTGGCGCTGTCCGAGCGGCTGACGGCCGCGGAGCAACTCTTGGCACGCCGCCGGCACGAGGCTGACGCCGCGACCCGCCACGAGCGGGACCTGGAGCGGCGCCGGGCGTCGCTGGAGGCTCGTGTTGACGCGTTGCATGCCGCTGGCCGGGAGGCCACCGGGGGCAGTTCGGCGCTGCTGGTCGCGGCGGATTCCGGCGCTGTTGCCGGGGTGGTCGGCCCGCTGGTCGACCATGTCCGCGTGACCGAGGGGCAGGCGAGGGCCGTTGCCGCCGCCCTCGGACCGCTCGGTGATGCCCTGATCGTGGACTCACCAGCTGCCGCGACCGCCGCGATCAATTTCGTGCGCGCCAACCGTCACGGTCGGACACTGTTGCTAGTCGCTGCCGGTGCGGACGGCGGTGAGCCGGTCGAGGCTCCTGACCTGTCCGACCAGGCCGCCACCCCGTTGGTGGAGGCGTTGGACGCGGAGCCGGGAGTGCTGGCCGCTCTGGCGCGGGGACTGCAGGGCGTCTATCTCGCCGACACCGGGGCGTCCGTCGCCGACTTGGCACAGCGGTTCCCCGGGCTGGTCTTCGTCAGTAAGGACGGCGAGGTTGCGGGACCGCGAGGGTGGTCCGGCGGGTCGGCGACCGCCGCCAGCGCGGTGCTGTCGCGGGAGGCCGCCGAACAAGCCGAGGCGCAGCTGGCCGACGTTGCTGACGAGTTGCCGCGCGCGCAGGGTGCGGTGGCTGGAGCCGATCGACAGTTGCAGGCGGCGCAGCGTGACTTCGAGGCTGCCACCGTGGCCATGCAAGAGTCTGACGGCCTGATCACATCCGCGGCTGAACGACTCAAGCGGCTCGGCAAGGAGCTACAGACCTGCGAGCGCGAGCTGGCGATGCTGACCGGCCAGCAAGCCGACTTGGAGCAGGAGGTCGCCAGCCGGCAACAGCGGCTGGCGCAGCTCGAGGCTTGGGATGAATCTCTCCGGGATGGGGCGCCGGTTCCGCCGGCCGGGGAAGGATCCCTTTTGGATGGGGTGCCGGTTCCGCCGGCCGGGGAAAGATCCCTCAGGGATGGGGTGCCGGTTCCGCCTCGGGATGCCGATGCGTCAGATCCGGTCGAGTCGGCGGGCGAAGCACCGGCGGACGCAGAGCCGGGCAGCGAAGAGCCGGGCGGTGACGTCCAAGCCGAGCGGCTCGACGACGAGCTGACGGCCGCCCGCGAACGTGAGGTCCAAGCCAGGCTGGCGGCGGGGGCGGTCGATCAGCGCGCCGACGAGCTCGGCCGGCGCATCGCCGGGCTGCGGGCAGAAGCCGACGCGGTCGAGCAGGCGCTGGCGCAGCGGGAGGAACGCCGCCGCCGCCGGCTGGCCGCCATCCAGCGCTGCGGCGAGTTGGCGGCGCTGGCTGCAGCCGCGCTGGCACGCGCCGAGTCGTCGTCACAGGACGCCGCCCACCAGCGGCAGCTCGTTGAGCGGGCCCGTGACGAGCAGCAGCGGCAGCTGGGTGTGGTGCGTATGAGCATCCGCGAGCGTGACGAGGAGATCGCGACCGTGCGCGAGTCACGCCACCGCGAGGATCTCGCACGCCAGGAGTTGCGGCATGCCCTGGAGGCGGTCACCGCAAGGTTGCGCGACGACCTCGGCGTCGACCCGAATGCGGCGCTGCGCCACGCCCGTGCAACGCCCGAGGAAGGGCCGCTGGCGGGAGGCGACCAGCGCGCCGACAGCCTCGCCGAGGACGAGGAGCGGCTCGTGCGCAAGGTGGGCCTGCTCGGCACGATCAACCCCCTGGCGCTGGAGGAGTTCCAGCAGCTGGAAGAGCGCCACCGCTTCCTCACCGGTCAGCTGGAGGACCTGCGTGCATCGAAGCGCGACCTGCTCACGGTGATCGAAGCCGTGGACGAGCGCATCCGCGAGGTGTTCGCTGTGGCGTTCGCCGATGTGGCCGGGCACTTCCAGCGGATATTCCCGCGACTGTTTCCTGGCGGCGAAGGTCGGCTGTTCCTCACCGATCCCGGCGACCTGCTCGCCAGTGGGGTGGACGTCGAAGCACGCCCGGCGGGCAAGCGGGTCAAGCGGCTGTCACTGTTGTCGGGCGGCGAGCGCTCCCTGACCGCCCTGGCGGTCCTGTTCTCGATCTTCGCGGCTCGGCCCTCGCCCTTCTACGTGCTCGACGAGGTCGAGGCAGCGCTGGACGACGTCAACCTGCAACGGCTCCTGGACCTCGTGACCGACTTCCGCTCCACCAGCCAGGTGATCATCGTCACCCATCAGCAGCGCACGATGGAGATCGCCGACTGCTTGTACGGCATCACGATGCGTACCGACGGGGTCTCCACCGTGGTCTCGCAGCGGCTGACTGAGGCGGTACCGGCCGCCCGTTGACCAGCCGCACGCCTGCATACTGGCGGCATGGAACTGCTCGAGATTCTGATTGCCGCCGGGGTTGTGCTGATCTTCTTGGTGGGGCTGCTCGTCGGCTTCGTGCGCAACCGGCGCCGTGGTCGACCGCCGCTGGACGACCAGACACTGGACGCCGTCAGGGCCCGCGAGCCTGATGTCGGCGGACACCCCGGGGCGGGTCTGGATGCCGCCGGGCTCGATGTCGCAGGGCCGGAGGTCCTCGAACCCGAGGTGGCGCAACCGCCAGCCGCCGAACCCGAGATCGGCGAGCCCAAGGTCGCTGAGCCTGGGGTGGCTGAGCCTGTGGCGCGGGCGCCCTTGTCCTCTCGCGAACGCTTCCAGCTGCGGCTCGGCCGAGCCCGCGGATCGCTCGGGGGCAACATCGCCTCAATCTTCCGCCGAGGGCTGACCGAGGAAGTCTGGGAGGACCTGGAGGAGTCCCTGATCGCGGCCGATGTCGGCGTCGAGGCGACCATGGAGCTCGTCGAGGGGTTGCGCGACCGAGCTCGGGCCGAGGGCGTGCGTACCGGTGACCAGGCGCTGGCCCTGCTCAAGGAGGTCCTGCGCCTGGAGCTGTCGGTGTCGGACCGATCCCTGCACCGGCGCCCGTCGGGACCGTCGGTCTGGCTGGTGACCGGCGTCAATGGCACCGGCAAGACCACGTCCATTGGCAAGCTCGCCGCCCGGTCGGCGGCAGCCGGCGAGACGGTTGTGCTGGCGGCCGCCGATACCTTCCGCGCCGCCGCATCCGAGCAGCTGCAGCTGTGGGGTGAGCGCTCGGGGGCGCGCGTGGTGCGGCAGGCCTCGGGCGCCGACCCCGCCGCCGTGGCCTTCGACGGCTGGCAGGCGGCCAAGGCCGACGGCGCCGACCTGCTGATGGTGGACACGGCGGGCCGGCTGCAGAACAAGCGGGCGCTGATGGACGAGCTGTCCAAGGTCAAGCGTGTGCTTGAACGCGACGCCGGTCCGTGTGACGAGGTGCTGCTCGTGCTGGACGCGACCACCGGGCAGAACGGGCTGGCACAGGCTAAGGCGTTCACGGAAGCTGTTGCGGTCACGGGCGTGGTGCTGACAAAGCTGGACGGCACCGCCAAGGGCGGGATCGTTATCGCGATCCAACGCCAGCTGGGCCTGCCGGTGAAGCTCGTTGGCTTGGGCGAGGACGTCGAGGATCTCGCCGACTTCGACCCGGACGCCTTCGTGGACGCGTTGTTCTCCCAGGTTGCCCAGGAGGTTCACGTCGAAGACGTCGAAGCAGGCGGCGACGTCGCGGCGGGCGACCTGGACCAGCAGCGCAGTGGCATGCCGCCCCGAGGAGCGTGAACCGGTGGCGGGAGTGGACAAGCTGCGCTCCGACGATGTGCGGCAGGCACTGCGCCTCCTGGGCATCGACGACCCTCCCGCCAACCGCGCTGTGGCGGCGCGCCGCCTGGCCGAGTTGCTACAGGCGTACGGCACCGTGCGCACAGCCCTCGACCGGGCTCCCGAGGGCGCGCGTACGGCGTTCGTGCGCCTGGCACAGGACGGCCCGGCCGACGTCGAAACCCTGCTAGGGCGTGGGTGGTGGGGTCACGGCACCCTGCCACCTCCGCTTGACTGGCTGCAGGTCCGCGCGCTGGTGGCTGTGTCCGACGAGGGTGTCGTGCACGTCACTGAGGAGGCCCGCAGCGGCTGGCTCGACCTGACCTTGGATCTGGCGGTCGACACCGGGGGAGAGGACGGGTCCTTGCAGGTACAAGCCATCCGCTGTGTCGTCGTGGCGAACGTGATCGCAACGTTGGATCGCGCCCTGACGGTTGGGCCGGCGGGGCTGCGAGCGATTGCGCCAACGGTCGCCGTGTCACAGCGGTCCGACCGAGCCGTCAGTGCGGCACTACGTGCGGCCGGCATCCCGCTGGCCGACGACCTGGCGGTCACCGCCGTTCGCGAAGAGCCGGCGCTACCAGGCACAGCCGAGGACGCGGTCGGTCCGCGCGCCATTCGTGGGCTGCTCGACCGCGCGGTTGCGGAGAGCCGCCAGGTGCGCCTGGAGTACTTCGCGTCCTCGCGTGGCGGCGCCGCCACCGATCGGGTGGTGGACCCGTGGTCCTTCCGCGACGACCTGCTGCGTGGCTACTGTCACCTGCGCGCCGGGGAGCGGACGTTCGCCGTGGACCGCATCGGCCGGCTGCGGCTCCTGCCCGGCCAGATCGAGCACAATCCGGACTGATCTGCCGTCATAAAGTTATGGTCGAGGCTAGCTGGTCACGGTAAAAGCGCTGGTCAGCAAGGAGTCGACTCTCGAAGCACTAAGGTTCAACCAGAGCTATAGATGATTGATCGCGAGTCCAGAGGCCATCACCACGAAGACCCTTGGGGATAGCAAGCCGTAGCGGTCCGCTGAGGACGTTCCCGCAGGTCAGCGGCCCTAGCTCAGGACGTCGAGCCGCGCCAGGTCGTCGGGGGTGAGCTCCAGGTCGGCCGCTTGCAAGCTGTCGGTGATCGTCTCGGGTCGAGTGGCACCGGGGATGGGGATGACCTCGGGCGCCTTGGCCAGCTCCCAGGCCAGGGCCACCTGCTGCGGTGAGACCCCGCGCTCCTCGGCGACCGTGTCGAAAGCGGCATGGTGATCGCCCAGATCACCCGCCGTGCCAGCGCCACCCAACGGACTCCACGGCAGGAAGGCGATGCCATGCTCGGCGCAGAACAGCAGCTCCTCCTCTGACCCTCGGAAGGCGGGGGAGTACTCGTTCTGCACGCTGGCCAACGGCAGGATGTTCATGGCCTCGCGGATCTGTTCCACCGACGCGTTGGACACGCCGGCCAGGCGGATCTTGCCGGCGGCCTGCAACTCGGCCAGAGCACCGACGGACTCGGCGTACGCGACGTCCGGGTCGGGCCGGTGGAACTGGTAGAGGCCGATCACCTCGGTGCCCAGCGCCTTGAGGCTGGCTTCGCAGGCCTTCTTGAGGTGCTCGGGGCGGCCGTCCACCTGCCAGGAGCCGTTGCTGGTTCGGGTGTGACCCCCCTTGGTCGCCACCAGGACATCGTCGGGGTCGCCTGACCACGTCGACAGCGCCTTGGCGATGAGCCGCTCGTTGTGACCGACGTCGTCTGCGCCGGTGCAGTAGGCATCGGCGGTGTCGATCAGGGTGACGCCGGCGCCCAGCGCCGCGTGGATCGTACGCAGGGACTGCCGCTCGTCGGGGCGCCCCTCCAGCGACATGGGCATGGCACCCAAGCCGATGGCACTGACGCTATGGCCTGCGATCATTCGGGTCTGCATGGCCGCGGTCTACCCGGCCCACCGAGCGCACAACCCGCCCGGCGAGCGCATAGCTTGCCCCGCTACACTCTCCAACCCGCCACCCCGACAGGATCACTGCTCATGTTCGACGCGCTTTCCGACCGGCTCGACGCCGTCTTCGCCGGCCTGCGCGGCCGCGGCAAGCTCACCGAACAGCAGGTCGACGAGGCGCTGCGGGAGATCCGCCTTGCACTGCTGGAAGCCGACGTCAACTTCAAGGTCGTCCGCACATTCGTGGCGCGCATCCGGGAACGCGCCGTCGGGACCGAGGTCAGCGCGGCGCTGGACGCCGGCCAGCAGGTCATCAAGATCGTGCACGACGAGCTCGTCCGCATCCTCGGCGAGCAGTCAGCGCCGTTGGATCTCGGCAGCCGCTCGCCCGCGGTCATCATGCTGGCCGGCTTGCAAGGTTCGGGCAAGACCACCGCCGCCGGGAAATTGGCCAGGCTGCTGCGCAAGAAGGGTCGCCAGCCGTTGCTGGTGGCCTGCGACCTGCAGCGTCCCGCCGCCGTGCAGCAGCTGCGTGTGCTCGGCGAGCAGGTCGGCGTCCCGGTGTACGCGCCGGTTGAGTCGGGCGATCCGGTGGCGGTGGCGCGTCAGGCGGTCGCCGAGGCCCGGCGGCTCGGGGCGGGCGTGGTCATCGTCGACACCGCCGGGCGTACCAACGTCGACGAGGAGCTGATGGATCAGGCGACGGCCATCAAAGCCGCCGTCGAGCCGGTCGAGACGCTGTTCGTCATCGACGCGATGATCGGCCAGGAGGCCGTCACCGTCGCCAAGGCCTTCCAGGAGGCCGTCGACTTTACCGGCGTGATCCTGTCCAAGTTGGACGGAGACGCGCGCGGCGGGGCGGCGCTGTCGGTGGCCGAGGTCACAGGCCGGCCGATCAAGTACGCGTCGATCGGGGAGAAGCTCGACGAGTTCGAGGCCTTCCACCCCCACCGCATGGCGGGGCGCATACTCGGCATGGGCGACGTTCTCACACTCATCGAGAAGGCCGAGGACGTTTACACCACCGAGCAGGCCGAGCAGGTGCAGTCCAAACTGCTGGCCGCGGAGTTCACCCTCGAAGATTTCTTGTCCCAGATGCAGCAGCTGCGCAAGATGGGCCCGCTGCAAGGGCTGCTCGGGATGGTTCCCGGCATGGGCAAAGCGCTCAAGGACGTCGACCTCGACGACGGCCAACTCAACCGGGTGGAAGGCATCATTCATTCGATGACCACCGAGGAGCGCCGCAATCCCAAGTTGCTCAACGGCAAGCGCAAGAAGCGCGTGGCGGCGGGGTCGGGACGCAGCTCGCAAGAAGTCAACGAGCTGTTGCGCAGTTTTGAACAGATGCAGAAGATGATGAAATCCCTCGGCGGCGCCAAGGGCATGAAGGCGATGCGCCAGCTGCGAAACGACCCTGATCTCGCCGGTCAGCTCGGCGGCGGGTTCCCGGGGGGCGGCTTCCCGGGGCTCGGGGACATGGGCGGCGGCATGGGTGGCGCCGGTGGCTTCGGGGGGCTGGAGGGGGTGGGCGCCGGCTCGACGGGGCCGGCCGCTGGGCGCCCCCGCAACAAGACCGTGCCGAAGCGCAAGCGCAAGAAGCGCCGCTGAGGCGATGACAGCACAAGCGGAAGACGCCGCGTTCAGTGTTTGCGGCTTGCGCAAGGTCTACGGGACCAAGGTCGCGGTCGATTCGCTGGACCTGGCGGCACCGCGCGGCTCGTTCTTCGGCATGGTGGGTCCCAACGGCGCCGGCAAGACCACCACGTTACGGATGGTCACCGGGCTGCTACGTCCCGACGCCGGGTCGGCCGAGGTAGAGGGCGTCGACGTGTGGCTCGATCCACTGGAGGCCAAGCGGCGGATCGGCGTCCTGCCGGAGGACGTGGCGCTGTTCGATCGGCTGACGGGTCGACAGTTACTGACCTATTCCGGGCTGTTACGCGGCATGCCGGCCGCCACCGTGGCGCAGCGGACCGAAGAGCTGCTCGACGTGCTCGGCCTCACCGAGGCGGAGGGCACGCTGGTCGTGGACTACAGCCACGGGATGCGCAAAAAGGTGGCGCTGGCCGCTGCGCTGCTGCACGCGCCGCGCGTGTTGTTCCTCGACGAGCCGTTCGAGGCCATCGATCCGGTCAGCGCTCGCACGCTCCGGGCGGTGCTGGAGCAGCACCGCGCCAACGGCGGCACGGTGATCTTCTCCAGCCACGTCATGGAGTTGGTGGAGCGGCTTTGCGACACCGTCGCCGTGCTACACGCCGGCCGGCTGGTGGCCTTGGGACCGTTGGAGCAGGTGCGCGGGAACGGATCGCTGGAGGACGCCTTCGTGTCGCTGGTAGGCGCCGACGAGGTGGCCGGTCCAGAAGGGCTGCGGTGGCTCGGCTCTTCATCCGGCTGAAGCTGTCGCTGCTGCGCAACGGCCTGCGGCGCGGCTGGCAGCAGGTGATCGCCACAGTGTTCGGCGCCCTGTACGCCTTGCCGATCGCTGTCTTGGCTGCGGTGGGCTTCACGGCCTTGGGGCGTCGCGATGACTTGGCCGAGCTGGCGCCGACCGTGCTGCTGCTGGCGCTGACGGTGCTGACGCTCGGCTGGCTGCTGGTGCCGCTGCTGGCCTTCGGGCTGGACGAGACTCTCGACCCGCTGCGGCTGCGTCTCCTGCCCCTGAGCCGTCGCCAGCTGGCCGTGGGACTGGCAGCGGCCTCGTCGATCGGCATCGGTCCGCTGGCGACCCTGCTGGCGCTGACCGGCGTGGTCGCGGGCTTCTCCCCCCTTGGACTCGGCGCCGCAATCGTCCTGGCCGCTGTGCTCGCGCAGTTCGCCGTCTGCATCGTCGGGTCGAGGGCGCTGGCGACGGCGTTGTCCTCCCGGCTGCGCAGCCGCCGTGGCCGGGATGTCGCGGCCTTCTCGGCGGCGTTCCTCGGCATCGCGGTGGCCGCTTTGGCGCAGCTACCCAACCTGCTGTTCAACTTCGGCGACCTCGATGCCGAAGGCGGCCAGCTGCTGACCCTCGCCGAACAGGCTGCCGGCGTCCTGCGCTGGCTGCCGTCAGGCTGGGCCGGCAGTGCCATCGTCGAGGCTGCGACCGGGCGCCTTCTACCAGCACTGCTATGGCTGGCCGCCGCCGCGCTCCTGGTCGGCGCACTGGCCCGCTGGTGGCTACGGGGATTGGAGAACACCGCCGTCGGCAGCGAAGCAGTCGGCCGAGGCGTGCTACGCGACGCCCCCTTGTTTCCCAGGGTGGTGGGCTTCCTGCCGCGCAACCGCACCGGTGCCGCCGCAGCTCGAGAGTTGCGCTACCTGTGGCGGATACCGCAGCTGCGCGTGCAACTGCTGTTCGTCGTGCTGGTGGCGTTGGGCATGGCGGTGGCCGTGGCGATTGGTGTCGGCCAGCGCGACCCGCGGCTTGTGCTGGTCGCGCC
>JACCTL010000126.1 GCA_013812395.1 Euzebyaceae bacterium | reverse complement strand
GCGTTGCGGCGGGAGTCGCATCATGAGGCCGACCGACCTGGTGACGGTCACGATCGACGGTCAGCAGCTGCAGGTGCCCAAGGGCACGCTGGTGATCCGCGCCGCCGAGCAGCTGGGCATCACGGTGCCGCGCTTCTGCGACCACCCGCTGCTGGACCCGCTGGGCGCGTGCCGCCAGTGCATGGTCGAGGTCGAGGGGCAGCGCAAGCCGTTCACCTCCTGCACCACGACGTGCACCGACGGGATGGTCGTCTCCACGCACCTGACCAGCGAGGTCGCGCGCAAGGCGCAGGAAGGCCAGCTCGAGTTCCTGCTCATCAACCACCCGCTCGACTGCCCGCAGTGCGACAAGGGCGGTGAGTGCCCGCTGCAGGACCAGACGCTGGCCCACGGGCCGGAGGGCAGCCGCTTCATCGACGCCAAGCGCCGGTATCAGAAGCCGATCCCGATCTCGGCGCTCGTCGCGCTGGACCGCGAGCGTTGCGTCCTGTGTGCTCGCTGCACCCGGTTCTCGTCGCAGATCTCCGGCGACCCCTTCATCGAGCTGTTCGAGCGCGGCGCGCTGGAGCAGGTCGCGATCTACGAAGACGAGCCGTACTCCAGCTACTTCTCGGGCAACGTCGTGCAGATCTGCCCCGTCGGCGCGCTGACGGCTTCCAGCTACCGGTTCAAGGCGCGGCCGTTCGATCTGACCAGCCACCCGTCGGTGTGCAACCAGTGCTCGGCCGGCTGCAACCTGCGCGTGGACGTCCGGCGAGGGGAGATCCAACGGCAGCTCGCTGCCGAGAACATGGCCGTCAACGAGATGTGGAGCTGCGACAAGGGGCGCTTCGGCTACGAGTTCGTGGCCGCCGGCGACCGCCTTCGTACCCCAGCTGTCCGCGACGAGGTCGAGGGGTTGCATGCCACCTCCTGGGCCGCCGCGTTGCACAAGGCCGCGGACGGCTTGCAGGCCGCGATCGACAGCGACGGGCCGCAGGCGGTCGGCGTGCTCACCGGTGGCCGGCTGACCGACGAGGACGCCTACGCTTTGTCCCGGTTCAGCCGTGACGTGCTTGGCACCGACAACGTCGACTTCCGGCTGCGCCCGCGCACGGTCGAGGAGCGCGATGTCCTGAGCGCCGTCGCCGGCAGCGTCGGTCCCACCTACGACGATGTCGAGCGCGCCGACGTGGTGGTCGTGGCCGGGCTCGAGCCGCAGGAGGAGGTACCGATCCTGTACCTGCGGCTGCGCAAGGCCTGGCGGCGCAGCCGTCAGAAGATCGTCGTCGTGGGGCCCGTGCTGGGATCGCTGTCCGAGATCGCCTGGCGCTGGGTGCAGACCGCGGCCGGCGGCGAGGCCGACGCGCTCGACGCCCTGGCACGACCCGGGACCGCAGACGGCAGCGGGCATCCTGGTGACATCGACGACGTGGTCGAGGCGCTGGCCGCCGCGGGCCAGCGAGTTGTGGTCCTGGCCGGCGAGCGCCTGGCGGCATCGGGTGGCGCGCTGCGAGCCGCCGGTCGGCTGGCCAGCGAGCGCGATATCGCTTTCGCGTGGGTCCCCCGGCGCAATGGTGCCCGGGGGGCACTGGATGCTGGGCTGGTGCCGGGGCTGCTGCCGGGTGGGCGCAAGGCTTCCGCCGCCGGCCCCGTGGGCCAGGTCTGGCGGCGGCTGCCCGACACGCCCGGGATGGACACCACCGAGATGCTGCAGGCCGCCGCGGACGGTCGGCTCAAAGCGTTGTACCTGGTCGGGGTCGATCCCGTGCGCGACTTCGAGGATCCCCGGCTGGCACGCGCCGCGCTGGAGTGCGCCGACACCGTCATCGTGCAGGACCTGCTGCCGACCCAGACCATCGAGTTCGCCGACGTCGTCTTCCCGGCGATGTCAGCGCAGGAGCGCGTCGGGTCCTTCACCACCTGGGAGGGTCGACGGCAGCCGTTCGCCTCCGTGGTGCCGGCGCAGGGGCTGGCGCAACTGGACTGGGACATCATCCGCCAGCTCGCCTTGACAATGGGGACCGACCTGGGTTGGGAGACCGCCGCCGACGTGCGTCGGGAGGCCGCGCCGCTGATGGAGGTGCCGGTCCGGGCCACCGAGCGCCTCCGCGCTCTGGGCGACCCCCACCCGCAGCCCGTCGACCGGCCGAGCCGCGACGAGGGGTCCTTCGACGTCGTGGTGGTCGACTCGCTGCTGGGCGACGGCACGATGCTGCTGGGCGCCAAAGCGCTCAAGGAGACGGCTGCGCCGGTGACGGTGTGGGTCAACGCCGAGGACGCGCGGCGCATCGGGCTCGCCCAAGGCAGCCACGTCCGCCTGACCGGCGACGCCGGCAGCGTGGAGCTACCGGCAAAGGTGACCACGGATGTGGCGCCGGGCGTGGTGGTGGTGCCCGGTCCCTCCAGTGGCCTGGCCGCGGCGACGCTGGTGGCGCCGGGCGCCGTGCTGCGCGTGGGCCTGGAGCCGCTCGACCAGGCCAGCGATCGGGTCAGCGACCCGACCTCAAGTAGCGAAGCGGTAGGACAGTAGACATGGCCACAGACAGCGAAGCGGTAGGACACTAGGTATGGATGCCGTGGACGTCGCGATCATCGTGGTCAAGGCCATCGTGGCCTTCGCGCTGTGGCTGGTCGGCACCGCCCTACTGATCTGGGGCGAGCGCCGGGTCGTGGCCAAGATGCAGTCGCGGATCGGCCCCAACCGGCTGGGCCCCGCAGGGCTCATGCAGACGCTGGCCGACGGGGCGAAGCTGTTCTTCAAAGAAGACATCACCCCCAGCAACGTTGACCGGCTGGTCTACCTGGCCGCGCCGTTCGTGTCTGCGGTGGTGGCGCTGATGACCTTCGCCGTCATTCCCTTCGGCGGCACCTTCGAGCTCGCCGGCCGCCAGGTTTCGCTGCAGGTCTGGGATCCCAACATCGGGCTGCTGTGGATCCTGGCGATGAGCTCCCTGGGCGTGTACGGCATCGTGCT
>JACCTL010000121.1 GCA_013812395.1 Euzebyaceae bacterium | reverse complement strand
CCACGTGCGCGTAGTGACGGTTGGCCGTCTCGTACTCGACGTGCGACACCGAGATCGTGATGCCCCGCTCGCGCTCCTCGGGGGCGTTGTCGATCTGATCGAACGGCATGAACGCCACGTTCGGGTTCTGCTTGTGCAGCACATTGGTGATCGCCGCCGTCAGCGTCGTCTTGCCATGGTCAATGTGACCGATGGTGCCGATATTCAGATGTGGCTTGGTCCGCTCGAACTTGCTCTTCGCCATGCTTGATCCCTCCCGGATGGGCTGCGCCCCTAGCGGGGCGCGAGTTTCGGTAGTCGGCCTGTGTCCTGCGGAGCCGCAGCGTTCGGTAGCGGCGGGTGGATTCGAACCACCGACAACTCGATTATGAGCCGAGTGCTCTAACCCCTGAGCTACGCCGCCTCGTCCGTGCTGTGGACAGAGCCCCCCAACGCTGTGGACAGAGCCCCCCAACGGAATCGAACCGTTGACCTTCTCCTTACCATGGAGACGCTCTGCCGACTGAGCTAGGGGGGCACGGCGAGGGCAAGTATGAAGCCCGCCCTAGGGGCTCGCAACCCGCCAACCGGCCGTGTCCGGGGGTCTGTGGCCTGAGCCGCCGATGCCGGACCGCACCTACGCTACCCGCATGGAAGAATCCGCCGCCGCACCGCTGCTGCCACTGGATCCGGGGGTGCGCCGGCTGTGGTGGACCACGGCGGCCCTGACGGCGCTGCCGATCATCGTCGCGGTGCTCCTCGTCGACGTCTTCATCGGAGTGCCGCTGCCGACCGGTGTGCTGCCGGTAGTGGTCACGATCGCCGCCGTCGCCGTCGCCTGGGGCCTGCCGGTGCTGCGATTCAAGCGCTGGCGCTACGCCCTGCGCGCCGACGACCTGTGGCTTCGCCGCGGCGTGCTGTGGACGACCACCAGCGTGATCCCCTATGCACGCCTGCAGTTCGTCGACACCAAGCAGGGGCCGCTGGATCGGTTGTTCGGCTTGGCCCAGCTGGTGGTGTACACGGCCGCCGTCGGCACCTCCGGCCACCTGCCGGGCCTGAGAGCCGATGCGGCAGAGCGGCTCCGCGAGCGGCTGGCCGACATCGAGGACGACGACGTTGGCGTCTGACGGCCCCCAGCCCAGCGGGGAGCGACTGCATCCCGCCGCCATCGGCGTCTGGGCCTTCAACACCCTGGGCCCTCTGGTGGTCATCCTGGTCGCGGGCAGGCGCGACAGTCCGGTGATCGCGGCCGCCGCGGGTATCTCGATACTGGTCGGCGTGGTCCGCTGGCTGCGCTTCCGCTGGCGGGTGGACGGCCAGGCGATCGTAATCGAGTCAGGCCTGCTCCAGCGCCAGCGACGGGTCATCCCCTTCGACCGCATCCAGGCCGTGGAGTCCGTACGCAAGCTGCGCCATCGCGTCTTCGGGGTGGTCGAGCTGCGGATCGAGACGGTGGGCGGGGCCAGCACTGAGGGCAAGCTGGAGGCGCTGCATCCTCGTGACGCAGAACGTCTCCGGCGTCTGCTGCTGCGGGAGACGCCCGCGACGTCTTTGGAGTCGCAGCAGGCCGGTGAGCCGGTTGCCGCGCAACCCGAGCAGGTGGTGCTGGCGCGGCTGAGCCTCGACCGGCTCGTGATCGCTGGGCTCACCGGCGGGCGGGTGGGTGTGGCAGCCGCGATCTTCGGTGTCGGGCAGGACTTCTTCGGTGACCGCATCGGCGATCTGCTGCCCCGCATCGACCTCTCAGGCGACCTGCGCGGCTTCTTCGCCCTCGCGGCGTTGGTGCTGGCTGGCGCCTTCCTGCTGTCGATCGCGGCCACCCTGCTGACGTACTGGAACTTCACCTTGACCAGTGACGGGGTGGCGCTGCGCGTCCGCCGCGGGCTGCTGGAGCAGCGTGCCGACACGATCCCACTGCGCAGGGTGCAGGCGCTGCACGTGGACGAGAACCTGCTGCGGCGCCCGTTTCGGCTCGCGGCGGTTACCGTCGAGGTCGCGGGACGCAGCGGCGGCGAGGAGGCGCAGCAGTCGGGCTATCTGCTGCCTCTCGGCACCCGGGCACAGGCACTGCGTCTGGTGGAGCAGGTGTTGGGCCACGACGGCCTCGCCGAGGTTCGGCTTACGCCGATGCCCAGCCGCGCCCGCGACCGACGGTTGCTGCGAGCGGCGGGGTTGGTGGCGGCTGCCACGGCCGTCGGCCTGGTCGTGCAGGGTTGGGCGGGGCTGCTGGCGCTACTCCTCGCGGCGCCGGCAGTGGCGCTGGCGCTGGCGGCCTACCGGTGTCTGGGTCATGGCCGCTCCGGGGACATGCTGGTGGCCCGCGCCGGCGTCGTGGTGCGCCGCACCTCGTTCGTGCCTCGGGATCGGTTGCAGAGCCTGGCGTTGCGTCAGAGTGTGTTCCAGCAGCGCCGCCGCTTGGCATCGTTGGCCTTGCAGATTGCCCGAGGACGGGGTGCCAGGGGTGACCCGCGGTTCATTGATCTAGATGAGCGCCACGCCTCGGGGCTGCTGGAGACCTTGACCGCGCCGAGCTGAGCCTGCTGGTCGAAGAGCCGCCTCTCGTGGCCCACCCGGCTACCGTTACGGCTGGAACACCGCCCGCACGCAACCGTCCTTCTTGTGCTTGAACATGTCGTAGCCTATCCCGCGCTGACCGAGATGATGTGGGGCTATGCCATCGGCGGGTGCTACGGCTACTCCCACGCGTGATCAGCGGGCTCACGCAACGACAGGATCCGGCGCACCGCGACGCCGCCGGCGACGCTTGCGAGTATTACGGTCCTGCTCACAGCGCTGTTCATGCCGTTCACCTCCACCCTGTGTCAGCCCGACCAGCAAGTCCGTCGTACGCGTCGCTGCGGTCGACGGTGGAGCGGCCCTCGGCGCTGTCCTCAACGGGGCCCTGCAGCGAACATTCGGCGAGCGTTGGACGGGCCGGGTTCGCCGGACTACCCGGACCGGCACCGCAAACACGCTTCGGTATATCCACGGCTGGCGGCTTGCCGCGACTGGCTCTGTCACAGCCGCTCGGTAGCGTCGCCTGCATGTCGATGCGCCGCAGCAACCCGCGCTTGCAGGGCCTCATCGGCGTGGGCGCCGCAATCGACTGGTTCACGCGCGCCGGATACGTCGTGTCGATTCCCCTCAATGACAACCAGCCCTACGACCTCGTGGTCGACGACAGCGAGCGGCTACTGCGGGTACAAGTCAAGACCACGACAGCTCGCGGCAGGTATGGGAATTTTCAGCTCGCTCTCCAGACGGCAGGGGGTAATCAGAGCTTTCACACCCGCAAGCCATTCGACAACACCGCCAGCGAGTTGCTGTTCGCGTTGACTGACGCTGGGGACGTCTACGTCATCCCGTGTCACGCGATCGCGGCCCGCACGATGATCAGCCTCTGCGGCAAGTACGACGCTTACCGGCAGCCGCGATGGCCGGATCCGGCTGCGGTCTCATCAGGATGCCCAAACGCTGCAGGATAGCTGGTGGTGGGAGAAGGATTCGAACCTTCGAAGGCTGAGCCGACGCGTTTACAGCGCGTTCCCTTTGGCCACTCGGGCATCCCACCAGGCTCGCGCATGGTAGGCGTCCCCGTGAAGCCCCCGCAACCGCCGCCGCCCGACCCCGGCGGTAGCATCCGGTCACCCGACGCAGCAAGGAGCAGCCAACGTGGCCGACAGCAGCTTCGACGTCGTCGCCGAGGTCGACCGCCAAGAGGTCGACAACGCGATCAACCAGGCCTCCAAGGAAGTGGCGCAGCGCTACGACTTCA
>JACCTL010000120.1 GCA_013812395.1 Euzebyaceae bacterium | reverse complement strand
CCACGTGCGCGTAGTGACGGTTGGCCGTCTCGTACTCGACGTGCGACACCGAGATCGTGATGCCCCGCTCGCGCTCCTCGGGGGCGTTGTCGATCTGATCGAACGGCATGAACGCCACGTTCGGGTTGTGCTTGTGCAGCACATTGGTGATCGCCGCCGTCAGCGTCGTCTTGCCATGGTCAATATGACCAATCGTGCCAATGTTGGCATGCGGCTTGGTCCGCTCAAACTTCGTCTTGGCCACTAGCTTCTCTCCTTCGATTCTTGCTCTGAACACTTAGCGGCCGGTGTGTCGTCCGGCCGGAGGGGGGTCAACCCTGAGGACCCCGTAGGCCGGATGACACACCATCTCCCGCCCCGGAGGGCAGGTGCCGGCAGCCCTTGCGAGTCCAGCCCACTGGTCATTCGCCGCGCACCTTGGCGATGATCTCGGTCGCCAGGGAGGTGGGCACCTCTTCGTAACCGCTGAATTGCATCGTGTAGGTCGCCCGGCCCTGGGTCTTGGACCGCAGATCTGTGGCGTAGCCGAACATCTCAGCCAGGGGCACCTTGGCGTTGATCACCTGGCTGTTGCCGCGGGCAGTCATGTGGCCGATGCGGCCGCGGCGCCCGGACAGGTCACCGATGACGTCGCCCATGTAGTCGTCGGGGGTCACGACCTCGACGTCCATGATGGGCTCCAGCAGGGTGGCGCCGGCCTTGCGGGCCGCTTCCTTCAGCGCCATGGAACCGGCGATCTTGAAGGCCATCTCCGAGGAATCGACCTCGTGATAGGACCCGTCGGTGAGGGTGGCGCGGATGTCGACCAGCGGGTAGCCGGCCAGCACACCGCCCTCCATGGCTTCCCTGATGCCGTGGCCGACCGAAGGGATGTACTCGCGAGGGATCGAGCCGCCCTTGACGGCGCTGACGAACTCGTAGCCGCCGGTCTCGCCGGTCTCCTCGTCGACCCGGGGGGTTTCGGCCAGGGTGCCGGTCGGCTCCAGGGTGATGACGATCTCGGCGAACTGCCCTGAACCACCCGTCTGGCGCTTGAAGCGCAGCAGGTAGTCGGTGATCGGCCTGCGGATCGTCTCGCGGTAGGCGACCTGCGGCTTGCCGACGTTGGCGTCGACCTTCCACTCACGCAGCAGGCGGTCGACGATGACCTCGAGGTGCAACTCGCCCATGCCGCCGATGATGGTCTGGCCGGTGTCCTCGTCGGTGTGGACGCGGAACGTGGGGTCCTCCTCGGACAGCTTCTGCAACGCGGTCCCCAGCTTCTGCTGGTCGGCCTTGGTCTTGGGCTCGATCGCGATGTGGATGACCGGCTCTGGAAAGATCATGGTCTCCAGCAGCACCGGAGCCGCCGGGTCGCACAGCGTGTCGCCGGTGGTCGTGTACTTCAGCCCCACGGCTGCGACGATGTCGCCGGTGAAGGCGGCAGGGCGATCCTCGCGGTGGTTGGCGTGCATCTGCAGGATGCGCCCGATGCGCTCCTTGCGGTCCTTGGTCGAGTTGACGATCGGCTCGCCCTGGTCGACTTGACCGGAGTAGACGCGGAAGTAGGTGAGCTTGCCGACGTAGGGGTCGGACATGATCTTGAAGGCCAGCGCGCTGAACGGCTCGGACTCGTCGGCCTTGCGCTCCATGGGCTCGCCGCTGCGGACGTCGACGCCCTTGATCGCCGGCACATCCATGGGGCTGGGCAGGTAGCTGACGATCGCGTCGAGCAACAGCTGCACGCCCTTGTTCTTGAAGGCGGTGCCGCACAACACCGGCGTAATGACGTTGTCGATGGTGGCGTTGCGGATGCCGTCGAGAATCTCGTCGCGGGTCAGGTCCTCGCCCTCGATGAACTTCTCGAGCAGGATCTCGTCGGTTTCGGCGATGGCCTCCACCAGGGCGGCTCGGTACTCCGCGGCCTGGTCGGCCAGCTCGGCGGGGATCTCGATGTCGTTCCACCTGCTGCCGTAGTCGTCGCCAGAGCCCTCCCAGACGCGGGCCTTCATGTCAACCAGATCTACGACACCGACGTAGTCACTCTCGGCGCCGACCGGCAGCTGCAGGGCGACGGGGGTCGCCCCGAGGCGCTCGCGGATTGAGTCAAAGGAGGCGTAGAAGTCCGCACCCGTGCGGTCCATCTTGTTGATGAAGCAGATGCGCGGGACGTGGTACTTGTCGGCTTGGCGCCAGACGGTCTCCGACTGCGGCTCGACGCCGGACACGGCGTCAAAGATGGCGACGGCGCCGTCGAGAATGCGCAGGCTGCGCTCCACCTCGACGGTGAAGTCGACGTGGCCAGGGGTGTCGATGATGTTGATGATGTGACCGTCCCACTCACAGGTGGTGGCGGCCGACGTGATCGTGATGCCCCGCTCTTGCTCCTGGATCATCCAGTCCATCGTCGCGGCGCCCTCGTGCACCTCACCGATCTTGTAGCTGCGACCGGTGTAGTACAGGATGCGCTCGGTCGTCGTCGTCTTTCCGGCGTCGATGTGGGCCATGATCCCGATGTTGCGGGTCAGGTCGAGTGCGTGCGTTCGCTTGGCCATGAATCTGTCCTCGTGAATCTGTCCTGGAAAAGTCTGTGGGCTACCAGCGGTAGTGCGCGAAGGCCTTGTTGGCGTCGGCCATCTTGTGGGTGTCCTCACGGCGCTTGACCGCTGCCCCCATGTTGTTGCTGGCGTCGAGCAGCTCGTTGGCCAAACGCTCGGCCATGGTGTGCTCGCGGCGGGCGCGCGAGTACATGGTGATCCATCGCAGCGCCAGCGTGGTGCCGCGTCCCTGGCGTACCTCGATCGGCACCTGATAGGTCGCGCCACCGACACGGCGGGACTTGACCTCCAGCGCCGGCTTCACGTTGTCCAACGCCTTCTTGTACGTCGCGACCGGGTCGGCGCCATTGCGCTGCTGCATCATGTTGAACGCGTCATAGACGATGTGCTCGGCCAGCGAGCGCTTGCCGTCCAGCATCACCTGGCTGACCAGCTGGGTGACCAGGGTCGAGTGAAACTGCGGATCGCCGATCAGCTTCCGCTTGGGCGCAGGACCTTTGCGAGGCATGCCTGTCTAGCCCTCCTTCTTGGCGCCGTACTTGCTGCGCGCTTGCTTACGGTCACGCACGCCGCTGGCGTCCAGTGCCGCCCGGATGACCTTGTAGCGGACACCCGGCAAGTCCTTCACCCGGCCGCCGCGCACCAGCACGATCGAGTGCTCCTGCAGGTTGTGACCCTCGCCGGGGATGTACGCCGTGACCTCGATGCCCGAGGACAGCCGCACACGACAGACCTTGCGCAGCGCCGAGTTCGGCTTCTTGGGCGTCGTGGTGTACACGCGCGTGCAGACACCTCGCCGCTGCGGCGACCCCTTCAGGGCGGGCGTGGAGGCCTTGTCGGTCTTGGCCTGGCGGGCGTGGCGGACCAGTTGCTGAATGGTGGGCATGCAGGTTCCTCGGATGGCCTTCCCCGGTCCACGGGGTCGGGCGTTTCGCTGGGCTGTTGCGGCGCACCGCGTGTTGCAACTGATGGTGGCGCCGTGGTCGGCCAACACCGCCTGGCGCGCGGCGCCACGGTGGTGCACCCGCGGGGGGACCGTCGGGTTGTGCCGGTGTGATGACGAACATGAACGACGCCCAGGCAGCACCCGGGCGTCATGCGCGAATCCCCAGATTAGGCGCGCCCTCTGGCGGTGTCAACCTGCAAGCGGATACCTTGCGCATGGCCGGAGTGGTCGCGGGACCCTTGCCCAGATCCGGTGCAATCCCCGCGCCCACTCGGCAAGGCTGCGTGCGGGCGGCGAGTGCAAGGGGCGGGAGGCAGCATGACCGACACGACGGGCGACGCGCAGCCAGCCAGTGCGCGGATCGCGTCAGCCGAAGGCCTGCGGTCCTTGGACTGGCCGCGATTGCTGCGTCTTGCGGGAGCGGCCGACGGCTTGGCCGTGCTGGTCGTCGCCGCCCTGCTCGGCGACCTGGAGGCCGCCGTGACCGGGCTGGGGTTCGTGGTGGCCATGGCGCTGTTGCGCCTGCGCAACGGCGGCCTCGGCGTGCTGGCGATCGGGCTGCTGTCCACCAACGTCCTGGCGTGGATGGCGCTGGGCGCGTATAGCAACCTGGTCAGCGGCGACGGCCTACCCGGCCTGGTGATCCCGGCGCTGCTGACGACCCTGTCCTTGGTGGGTGTGGTCGCTGCCCTCGGCACCTGGCTCTCCCGGCGCCGCACCACGACCGACGGTGCCGGCCCACTGGTGACGGTCGCGCTCGCCGGGGTCTTGCTGGCCACGGTGCTGATCCTGGGGGCACTACGGTCTTCGGGTGCCGAAGCGACCGCGCAGGCCGGGGACCTGGTGCTGGCAACGGCCAACCTCCGCTTCACCAAGCCCGAGCTGTCGGTCGTCGCCGGACAGGTTGCCGTCGTGGTGAAGAATGAAGACCTGTTCTGGCACACGTTCACGATCGACGAGCTCGGCGTGGACTTGCGGGTGCCCGTCAGTGCCGAACGTCGGGTGACCTTCAACGCTGCACCCGGGCGCTACAGCTACTACTGCCGCGTGCCCGGCCACGACACCATCATGCGCGGCACCCTCAGGGTGAACTGAGGCGATGACCCTGGCCGGGGACACCAACGACGACGCCTACGTCGCCGACGCCGAGTGGACGCGTCTGTGGGAACACACCCTGTAGACCCGAGCACGACGCAGAAAGAAGGGTTGGTCACGTATTCGTGACCAACCCTTCTAATTGAACGCGTCCGAGCCTGGGATGGGCTCAGTAGCTGCCCTCGCAGGTGGGCGGGGAATGTGGCGGCTACCTCAGTAGCCGCCCTCCCCCATCGTCCAGCCCTCGTCGGACTCGTAGTCGTAGCTGCCGTCGCTGAACTGCGCCAGCAGCTCCTCGGGCAGCACCTGCTCGGGCATCTCGGTCGGCAGCGGGCGCACAGCGCGGTACTTGGGCATCCCCGTGCCAGCCGGGATCAGCTTGCCGATGATGACGTTCTCCTTGAGGCCGAGCAGCGAGTCGCTGCGACCCTCGATCGCCGCCTCGGTCAACACCCTGGTCGTCTCCTGGAACGAGGCCGCGCTCAGCCAGGAGTCCGTCGCCAGGGATGCCTTGGTGATGCCCATCAGGATCTGGCGGCCGTTGGCCGGCTCGCCACCGTCGTCCACCACCCGACGGTTCTCGTCGGTGAAGCGCAACCGGTCGACCAGCTCGCCCGGCAGGAACGTCGTGTCCCCCGGCTCGATGATGTTCACCCGCCGCAGCATCTGGCGGACGATCAACTCGATGTGCTTGTCGTGGATCGACACACCCTGGGAGCGGTAGACCTCCTGCACCTCGCGGACCAGCAGACGCTGCGTCTCGCGGGCGCCGAGCACCTCCAGCATCTCGTGCGGGTCGATCGACCCGTCGGTCAGCTGCTCACCGACACGGACGCTCTGGCCGTCCTCGACGCGCATGCGCGCTCGCCGTGAGACGTTCACCGCAAACGTGTTGTCCTCGCCACCGCCGTCGACGGTGAGGGTGATGCCCTTCTCGGTCTCTTCCAGCGACACGGTGCCCGACAGGTGGGCGATCTCGGCCTTGCCCTTGGGGGTACGGGCCTCGAACAGCTCCACCACACGCGGCAAACCGTGCGTGATGTCCTCACCGGCGACACCGCCGGTGTGGAAGGTCCGCATCGTCAGCTGCGTGCCGGGCTCACCGATCGACTGCGCCGCGATGATGCCGACGGCCTCGCCGATGTGAACCATGTGACCTTCGGCCAGCGCACGGCCGTAGCAGCTGGCGCACACGCCGACGGCCGCCTCGCAGTTGAGGACGGTGCGGACCTTGACCTGCCGCTGCGCCTCGGTCGGCTGCGGGTCCAGCGGTTCACCGGACTCGGGGTCCTCACCGCGGACGAGCACCGAGCGCAGGAGGCGGACCTCCGCGTCAGTGATCTCGGTGCCGGCCTTGAGCAACTGGCGGCGCGTACCCGGCACATGGACTGTGTCCGACAGCACCCGGCCGTACAGCGACTGAGAGTCGCGCGCGCCGACCGTGATCGGCAGGCCACGCTCGGAGCCGCAGTCGTCCTCGCGGATGATGAGGTCCTGGGCGATGTCGACCAGCCGACGGGTCAGGTACCCCGAGTCGGCCGTCCGCAGCGCGGTGTCGGCCAGGCCCTTGCGAGCACCGTGGGTCGCGATGAAGTACTCAAGGACCGACAGGCCCTCGCGGTAGTTGGCCTTGATCGGCCGCTCGATGATCTCACCGCGCGGGTTGGCGACCAGCCCGCGCATGCCGGCGAGCTGGCGGATCTGGGTCATGTTCCCGCGGGCGCCGGAGTTGGCCATCATGTACAGCGGGTTGAGCTGGTCGAAGTTCTCCTCCATCGCGTGCGCGACCCGTGTGGTGGCCTCCGTCCAGATCTCCACCAGCTCCTGCTTGCGCTCGTCGTTGGTGATGACGCCCTTGCGGAATTGCCGCTCGACCTTCTGGGCTCGCTTGTCGTGCTCGGCGAGGATCGCCCCCTTGCTGGCAGGCGCCTCGACGTCTGCGATCGAGATGGTGACCCCGGCCTTGGTGGCGTAGCGGAAGCCGATGTCCTTCATGTCGTCGAGGACCTGGGCCGTCAACGCGCGCGAGAAGTTGTCGGCGCAGCGGTTCACCAGATCGGCCAGGCCCTTCTGCCCGACCAGCTGGTTGACGAAGGGCAGCTCGGCCGGTAGGACCTCGTTGAACAGGACACGCCCGGGCGTGGTGAGCACGCGAACGCCCTTGGACGAGCGGACCACCCCGTCGGTCGTCTCGGCGTCCACCGGCAACTCGCCGAAGACGTCGTCGAGACCGACCGCGCGGTCGCGCAGCCGCACCAACACCCACTGCTGCAGGTCCACCGTGTGGGCGTCCAGCGCCATGATCAGCTCTGCGGCGCCGGAGTAGGACGCCAGCGGCGTCTTGCCCTCGGCGGCCGACTCACGAAGGCCCTCCGGCGGCTTGCTGGCCTGGTCGTCGGCACCCACGGCGAAGGTGAGGTAGTAGGTGCCCAGCACCATGTCCTGCGACGGCGTGGCGATCGGACGCCCGTGCGCCGGCGACAGGATGTTGTTGCTCGACAGCATCAGGATGCGGGCCTCGGCCTGCGCCTCGGCCGACAGCGGCAGGTGCACGGCCATCTGGTCGCCATCGAAGTCGGCGTTGAACGCCGCGCAGACGAGCGGGTGGATCTGGATGGCCTTGCCCTCGACCAACCGCGGCATGAACGCCTGGATGCCGAGGCGGTGCAGCGTCGGCGCGCGGTTGAGCAGCACCGGGTGGTCGCCGATCACCTCTTCCAGCACGTCCCACACCTGCGGGCGGGCACGCTCGACCATCCGCTTGGCGCTCTTGATGTTCTGCGCGAAGTTCAGGTCGACCAGCCGCTTCATGACGAACGGCTTGAACAGCTCCAGCGCCATCTGCTTGGGCAGGCCGCACTGGTCGAGCTTGA
>JACCTL010000112.1 GCA_013812395.1 Euzebyaceae bacterium | reverse complement strand
ACCACACCCACCAGCACCCCGACCGACGGATCGCGCCGCGCGACATGCGCCAGCTCGTGGGCTACGAGCCCTTCCAACTCGTGGCGGTCCAGTCGCTGGACCAGGCGAGGGTCGATGATGACCACGGGGTGGCGGGTGCCGGTGGTCAGGGCTCCACCGGGGCAGCTGGGCAGCAAGCCGACGCGCAGCCGGCGCAGTCCCATGGCGCTGGCCAGGTCGGCCGCGACGCGGACCACCGGGTGATCGCCGGGGGCAACGACCGCGCGCGCCACCAGTCGGCGTGCGGCCAGCACCCCGAGTCCGCGGCGCAGCAGCAAGGCACCGGCCACCAGGCTCCACGTCACCAGCAGGAGATCGAACCCGGGGGTGACGACCTGGAGCTCGCCGAACACTTCCAGGACCCGTCCCCCGCCGTCGACCGCCGCGGTCACCCACAGCTGCGGGAGGTATGCCTCAGAGGCGGCTGATGACACGACCGCCACCGCCACCGCGGTGACGACGGGAGCCAGCACCACCACCCTGCGAGCGCGACTGGTACGCAGGAAGGGGTAGAGCACTGCGGCCACGCCCGCCGCCGCCAATGACCCGACCAGCGCTCGTACCGCGAACGACTCGGTCAGCAGCCACAGGAAGAAACTGGCAGAGCCCTGCCCGGCGAACTCCGCCTCCACTAGCCCTCCCGCTCACGCAGTCGCTCGACGCTGGCCCGCAACGCGTCGACCACGGCAGGATCCTCGGTGTCGACCACGTCCAGGAAATAGCTGATGGCGGGTTCGGGAAAGCTGTTGACCAGCCAGTCGACCACCGAGTGCACGGTGCTGTACGCGTACTCGTCGCGGCTGAGGCCGGCGCGGTAGTGGTGCGCTAGCCCCGACGTGTCACGGATGAGCAGTCCCTTGGCCGCCAGACGACTCATGGTGGTCATGACCGTGGTGTAGGCGATGTCACGACGCAGAGCCAGTGTCTCGTGCACGTCGCGGACCGTCGTGTCACCGCGAGTCCAGACGGCTTCCATCACCTCGGACTCGAGCGGCCCTAACACTCCGTCAAGCTGTGTCCGGCGCTTGGGCATCGCACACCTCGATTGACTGCCGGCGGGAGTCTATCCCGACGGGGTTGACTCTGCCTGTCTGTCCGCTAGCGCGTCTATCAGCGATCAGCGCGTCCGATGGTACCGGCAGATGACCGCAAAGTCGTCGGCGTCCAGGCTCGCCCCTCCCACCAGCGCGCCGTCGATGTCGGGTTGCCGCAGCAGCTCAGCGGCGTTGCCGGGCTTGACGCTGCCGCCGTACTGGACGCGCAGCCGGTCGGCCACCGACTGCTCGTAGCGTCCGGCGACGACCGAGCGCACCGTCGCGCACATCCCGTCGGCGTCACCCGATGTGGCGGTGCGACCGGTGCCGATCGCCCACACCGGCTCGTAGGCGATCACCATGGACGCGGCTTGCTCGGCGGAAACCTCCTCCAAGCAGGCCAGCACCTGGCCCGTCACGATCGCTTCCGCCTCGCCGGCGTCGCGCTGCTCCGCCGACTCCCCCACACATAGGATCGGCAGCATGCCGTGTGCAAAGACCGCGCGGACCTTGCGGTTGACTAACTCGTCGGTCTCACCGAACAGGGTGCGACGCTCGGAGTGGCCGCACAGGACGTAGCCGACGTCAAGGCGGGACAACATGGCGGGACTGACTTCGCCGGTGAAGGCGCCCGACTCCTCCTCGGAGCACTGCTGAGCCCCCAGCCCGATATCCAGACGGTCGCCCTGAATCAGCGTCTGGATGCTGCGCAGTGACGTGAAGGGCGGCACCACGACGATCTCGGTGGCTTCGTAGTCGCGCGGCTCCAGATGGTAGACGAGCCGCTGGACCAGTCCGATGGCCTCGAGATGGTCCAGGTTCATCTTCCAGTTGCCCGCGATGATCGGTCTGCGCGCCATACGGATCGCCTCCCGCCGTTAGCCGCGCAGGGCGGCCACGCCCGGCAGCTCGCGGCCTTCCAGGAACTCCAACGACGCACCGCCGCCGGTCGACACGTGGGACACCTGCTCGCTGACCCCGAGTTTGCGGACCGCCGCGGCGCTGTCGCCGCCGCCGATGACGGTGTAGCCGCTGCACGCAACCACCGCCCGCGCCACCCCTTCGGTGCCCGCCGCGAAGGCGTCCCACTCGAACACACCCATGGGACCGTTCCACAGCACCGAGCCGGCGTCGCCGATCGCTGCCGCGAACCGCTCGACGGTCTCGGGGCCGACGTCCAGTCCCAGCCAGCCGTCGGGGATGTCGTCGGCCGACACCCGGCGGTGATCGGCGTCGGCGTCGAAGCCGTCCGCCGCGATGACGTCGGTGGGCAGCAGCAGCTCGACGCCCCGCTGGGCCGCGCGCTCCAGCACGCCCGTCACGGTGTCCAGTTGCTCGTCTTCCACCCGGCTGGAACCGACCTGGAAACCTTGGGCCCGCAGGAAGGTGAAACACATGGCCCCGCCGATCAGCAGGCGGTCGACCCGCTCCAGCAGGCTGTCGATCACCCCCAGCTTGTCCGATACCTTGGCGCCGCCGAGGATGGCGACGAACGGTCGTGCAGGGTCATCCAGGAGCCGTGACAGCGCCGTCAGCTCCTTGGCGAGTAGCAGACCCGCGGCCTTCTGCTCGTGGCGGACCGGCACCCCGACGACGCTGGCGTGCGCTCGATGCACCGCGCCGAAGGCATCGTCGACGTAGGCGTCGCCGAGCGAGGCGAGCACGTCGGCGAAACCGTCGTCGTTGGCCTCCTCCCCCGGCTCGAAGCGCAGGTTCTCCAGCAGCGCCACCTGCCCGTCGTCCAGCTTGTCGACGAGCCGCCGGGCGTCGGTGCCAACGACGTCGGTCGCCGCTGCCACCGGGGCGCCGAGCAGTTCTGACAACCGCGCCGCCACGGGCGCCAGTCGCAACTCGTCGACGACCTCGCCTTTGGGTCGGCCGAGATGGCTCATCACCACCACTCGCCCCCCGGCGGCGGACAAGGCCCGGATCGTCGGCAGCGACTCGGCGATGCGCAGGTCGTCGGCGACGCCCGAGGCGTCCAGCGGCACGTTGAGGTCGGCGCGCAGCAGCACGCGGCGTCCGGCGACCTGCAGCGCGTCGATTCCGGGGATGCCGGCGACCGCCGCGGGCGGCGTCGTGGTGTCCGGCTTCACGCGCTACAGCTTGTTGCCGACGTACTCGGTGAGGTCCACGAGCCGGGCGGAGTAGCCCATCTCGTTGTCGTACCAGCCCAGCACCTTGACCATGGAGCCGTTGGCCATGGTGGACAGGCTGTCGAGGATGCAGCTGTGCAGGTTGCCGACGATGTCGGCGGACACGATCGGGTCCTCGGTGTACTCCAAGATTCCCTGCATCGGTCCCTCCGCAGCAGTACGGAAGGTCGCGTTGACCTCGTCGCGGTCGGTGGCTCGGCGCAGCGTCACCACCAGGTCGGTGATTGACCCGTCCGGCACGGGGACGCGCAGGGCCAGCCCGTCGAGGCGGCCCTCCAGCTGCGGCAGGGCCAGCGAGGCGGCCTTGGCCGCGCCCGTGGAGGTGGGGATGACCGAGACCGCCGCCGCCCGAGCGCGCCGCAGGTCGGAATGCGGTTGGTCCTGGGTGCCCTGGTCGTTGGTGTAGGCGTGCACCGTGGTCATGAATCCCTGCTCGATGCCGAAGGCGTCGTCGAGCACCTTGGCCATCGGCACGACGCTGTTGGTGGTACAGCTGGCGTTGGAGATCACGTCGTGGTTGGCGGCGTCGTAGGTGTCCTCGTTGACGCCCATCACGATGGTGACGTCCTCGTTCTTGGCCGGCGCTGAGATGATGACTTTGCGCGCGCCCGCTTGCAGGTGCGCGGCCGCCTTGTCGCGGCTGGTGAAGATGCCGGTTGACTCGATGACGATGTCGGCGCCCAGGTCCTTCCACGGCAGGTCCGCGGGGTTTCGCTCGGCGGCGACGACGACCTCCTTGCCGTCGATCACCAGGCCGCGGTCGTTGACCTCGACCACCCCCTGGAAGCGGCCATGGACGCTGTCGTAGCGCAGCAGGTGGGCCAGGGTCTTGTTGTCGGTGAGATCGTTGACCCCGACGATCTCGATGTCCGCGCCCGTCTGCGCCGCCGCGCGCAAGTAGTTGCGGCCGATGCGGCCGAAGCCGTTGATGCCTACGCGGATGCCCATGTGCCTGCTCCAGAAAGGGGGTTGTTGAGGTCTGTAACGCTGCGGGGTTGTCGAGGTCGGCGTACCGCTGCGGCAACACTCTAGCCGCCTCCTGGCCGTCCCAATCCCTCGGCCATCTCCGCCAGCCGGGCGAGCCGTCTATGCACCGCCGCCTTGCCAACTACAGGGTCGTGGAGCGCACCGAGCTCGGCCAGGCTGGCTTCCGGGTTGGCCAGCCGCGCCAGAGCCGTCTGTTCCAGATCGGCGGGCACCCCGCCCCACCCCAGCGCGCCAACGACGGCCTCGATCATCGCCGTCTGCCGGCCCGACGCCGCTACCGCTCGCCCCAGGTTCGCCCGGTCGGCGTTGGCGGCGCGGTTGGCGTCGCCGCGCAACTCACGGCGCAGCCGCGCGGCGTCCCAGGCCAGGAAGGCGCCGTGTGCGCCAGCGCGGGCGAGGACGGCGCCGATGGCCTCGCCCGACTTGCAGTGCACGCGCCAGCCGTCGGGGCGTTGCGCTGCGCGCGCCCCCCGGCCCCCGCAGCGCGACAGCAGCCGTCGCAACCCCGCCGCGGTGCCCTTGCCGGAGACGCGCAGCTCCAGATGCGGCGGGCTGCGCGGATCGCTGACGCTGCCGGCCACCATCAGGCAGCCACGCAGGTAGGCCGCGCTGTCGTGTGCCGTGGCCACCAGCTCGGCCGGCACGGCGTCGACGGGCCGCCCGTCGCCGCGCACCACACCCAGCCAGGCCAGCGCCGGAAGGACTGGCCGGGCCAGCGACAGGCGGTAGCTAGAGGACCGCAGCGTGGTCGGCTGGTGCACCTCGACGGTTGGGCGCGCTGCCAGCAGCTGCGTCAACGCCGCGTGCAGGCGTCGCGTCGCGGCCCCGCTGGTCAAGGTCACCACCCAGCCCGGGCCTGATCCGGTCAGGTGCAGCGATCCGCCGAAGCGGACCATCGCCGAGGTCTCCGCCCGGCGGCAGCAGTCGGGGCCGAGCGGTGCGTGTGCTAACTCGTCGCGCACCTCGTCGGTGAAGCCCACCGTCGCCTCACTCCTTACCCCGGTCGCGATGGTCGACCTGGACCGTCACGCCGAGGGTGCGCAGGTGGTCGGCGAGGACCTCGCCCAGCACGACCGACCGGTGCTTGCCGCCGGTGCAACCGACGCCGATGGTCAGGTAGTGCTTGCCCTCGCGGACGTAGGCGGGCAGCAAGAAGTCGAACAGCGACCGGAGGCGTTCGAGGAACACGCCGGTGTCGGGTTGGCCGAGCACGAAGTCGCGCACCGGTGCGTCCAGACCGGTGAGCGGTCGCAGGTCGTCGATCCAGTGCGGGTTGGGCAGGAACCGCACGTCCAGCTGGAGGTCAGCGTCGCGCAGGTTGCCGTTCTTAAAGCCGAAGGTCACCACATTGACGACCAGGCCGGGGCTGTTGCCGCCGTCGAAGGCGTCCACGAGCCGGTCCCGCAGGTCGTGCACCGTCAGGTCCGACGTGTCCACGATCAGGTCCGCGTTCTCCCGCAAATCGGCCAGCAGCTCCCGCTCGCGAGCGATGCCGTCCACCACCCGGTCCTGGGCCGCCATGGGGTGCACCCGGCGGGCGGCGTCGTAGCGCTGTAGCAGCGCGTCATCGGACGCTTCTAGGAACAGCACCCGCAGATCAACCGCACGCGCCGCGACGGCCGTCAGCGCACGCTGCAGGTGCGCCCCGGAGC
>JACCTL010000059.1 GCA_013812395.1 Euzebyaceae bacterium | reverse complement strand
CCGATCGTCGGTGCGTTCCTGGCCGGCACCGTGGCGGTGTTGGTGGCTCTGGCGACCAACGGGCCTGGCGCAGCCCTTGCGGTCCTGATCCTCATCCTGGTGGTGCAGCAGGTGGAGGGCCACCTGCTGACGCCGATCCTGCTGGGTCGGGCCACGGAGCTACACCCCCTGGCGGTGATCGCGGCGCTGACCGCTGGTGGAATCCTGCTGGGGGTGCTCGGCGCATTCCTGTCGGTGCCGCTGACGGCGAGCGCGGCACGAGCGATCGGCTACCTGCGCGAGCGCACCTCCGGCTGACCCCGCTGGTGTTGCCCGCCCGGTGACCGCGGGATTGCGAGCGACGGGGCGTGCCAGCGCAGCGGGCTGGGGATGATGCGGATTCTGCCGACGCGTCGACCGAGGAGCCCGTGCCGTGACTGACTTCGTCCGCTTCCACTTCGATCCGCTCTGCCCCTGGTGCTACCAGGCCTCGCGTTGGGTGCGGCGGCTGGCCGAGCTCGGTGAGATCCGCGTGGACTGGGCGGTGTTCAGCCTGGAGATCGTCAACGCGAGTAGCGCCGAGAGCGCGGAGAAGGGCCACGCCCGCTCCGCCAGCAGCCTACGAACGGTGATCGCGGTGCGCGACGCCGAGGGCGCTGACGCGGTCGGCCGCTTTTATGCGGCACTTGGTGCTGCCGTGCACCAGCGCGGCGAAGCCGTCGACGACCGCGCCACCATCACCGCGGCGCTGGTCGAGGCGGGCCTGTCCCCCGACCTGCTCGACAAGGCGCTGGCCGACGACAGCACCTGGACGGCGGTGCAAGACGAGCACCGGGCGCTGGTCGAGGGCACCCGCAGCTTCGGGGTGCCGACCATCGTGTTGGACGGCGGCGATGGTCCCGCGATCTTCGGTCCGGTCATCTCCAATCCCCCGACCGATGCCGACGCGGTCGAGTTGTGGCGCCACGTCGCGTGGCTGACCCGCTACGACAACTTCTCCGAGTTGAAGCGCGAACGCACGGTCCAGCCTGATCTGCCGTCGTTCCAGCACTGAGGGCACGGCATCGTGACGGATGAGCCGGTGCTCAGGCGCGCCGGCGTTGCTGCAACGCGGCCGCCAGCCGGTCGCATACCGGCGTCGCCGCGTCAAAGGCCTGATCGCCGACCCGGCGGACCGCCACCACGCCGCGGATCGCCGAGCACGCCAGCACCTCCTGGGCATCCAACAGGTGGTCAAGCGGGCGCGGCTCTTGGATCACCTCGTCGTCGCTGAGCTCCAGCAGCGTGCGGCGGGTTACCGAGTCGACGATCCCGAGGCTGACCGGCGGGGCGTACAGCCGGCCGTCGGCGACCCACAGGATCGCGAACGTGGGCCCCTCCAACACCCAGCCCTCCAATGCCACGAGCAACGCGTCGTCGGCGCCCCGGCGCTGGGCCGCGCGGGTGGCCGCCATGTTGGGCAGGTAGGACATGGTCTTGGCGCCGGCGGGCCCGTAGGTGCCCAGCGGGCGGATCCAGGGCGCGGGGTGGACCGCGAGGTGAGCGACACCACGGCCGGATGGCTGCGGACCCAAGGTGAGGACGCGGGTACCCGAGGCCGTGACGTAGATGCGCAGGGCCGCGTCCTCGCTGGCGCCGTCCAGCACCCGGTCGATCTCGGTGCGCAGCTGACCGGCGTCTGGCTCCTCGAGGCCGGCGGCCCGCAGCGACACCACCAGCCGCGCCAGATGGTCGTCGAGGCGAAACGCGCGTCCCTGCCAAACGCCGATCGTCTCGAAGGCGCCGTCACCACGGGCGAACCCCTCGTCGGTGACGGCCACATGTGCCTGGTCGAGGGCCGAACGCTGACCGTTGATGCTGGCTCGGGGCTCCACGGTGTCGCAGGCTACGGCACATCCCACGCCGGTGGAGCCGGCGCCCCATCCCAGAAGGATCCCTCAATGATGGTGCCGACGTACGCCACCGCCGGCACGGTGGGAAACGCCGACAGTCCCACGCCGAGGTCGGCCGGTAGCGGGCCCAGGGTTCCCGCGTCGCGGCCGTCGACCGACAACTCCCCGGCCACCACGCGGCGATAGTCGTCTACGCTGTAGTACTCGCGCTGGCCGCCGGGAGCGATGCCGGCTGCACGTACGCCCTGGCCCCCGCCGATCAGCAGGCCGACGACCGGCCGTGCGAGGCGATCCTCAACGCGGATCCACCACGGGCGGCGGCGCAGAAACCGCGGGCGTAACGCGACGTAGCTGGCGACCGAAGGGGTCGGTGCCAGCAGGACCCGCTCGCCGTCGGGCCGGCGCCACATCACGTCGACGAAGGTGCCGAACGGCGAGGTCCGCCAGGCACCGATGATCACCGCATGGCCGGAGGCGAAGCCGCCGCCGGCGATGCAGCCTTCGAACAGATCGCGGGTCACCGCGCTGCGCGGGGTGCCGCACCCAGCGTTTCCAGCAAGGCCGCTCCGACGGAGAAGTCGCCTCGGCGCCCCTTCCACTCGTCGCCCAGGCGGTCGTGGTCGGCATGGCCAGCCGCATCGGGCGCGCGCCCGCCCAGGGCGGCGGCGGCCGCCGCCGCCAACGCCGGCGGCGTCATGGGGTCGCCATCGGCGGGAAAGACTTCCAGCACCTCCCAGATCTCGGCCAGCCTCCGGTGCTGGAAACCAGCCGGGAAAGCTTCCAGCGGCTCACCCGACGTCAATCCCGACAGCACGACCTCGAACAGGTCGTGGGGGTTGACACCTCGTGGCATGCGGAACCCGGCGGGTGGGTGCAGCCGCCACTCCAGTCGCTCGCCGCCGGGGCCGTTGGACTCCAGCCAGACCTGCCACCCGCGGACATAGGAGTCCAGCGGCGGCCCCAGCCGCGCATCGAGCAGCTCCACCAGCCCGGGATCGACGCGGTAGACGCAGGTCGGCGTGGCGGCCACGGTGCCCCTCAATCCGGCAAGGTGATCGACGAGGCGACAGGCGGCACGTCGACGGTCTCGGCGTGGGCGCCGCGCCACCAGGTGACCTGCTGGGCGCGAAGGGCGGGACCCGGACCGAGGCTGCCGCCTAGGGCGATGCCCGCCGGCTTGCCTCCAGCCTCAGCGGTGGCAATTGCCATGACCGGCGTACCTGTCGCCAGTTGCCGCCGCGGCGGCAGCGACAGCGTGAACCCTGCTCCCCATACCGCCGGCCCGGCGACAAGGCTGCCGTGCCGCCCGCCGCCAGTCTCCCCGCTGGCGAGCACGACGTGGCGGACGCCGGTCAGGGCCCGACGGACATCGGCCGGCACCACGGACGGCAGTGCGGGGCCGATCCCGCCTTCCTCCTCGGCAGGGTCGTCCGGCGGCGGCGGCTCGCGCAGCGCCAGGCGAATCGCGACCGGGTTACGCGGCAGGCGGCGTGCGGGCACCCGAGCGGCCTCGGCGACATAGTCCAGGACGCTGTCCGCGTGGTTTACGCCCAGCGCGGCCATCGCGGCGGACACGATAGGGCTGTGCAGCAGCAAGCCGAGCGGGTCGTGGAGCCCGTAGACACGAGCCGTGGCCCGCAGCACGACGGCCCTGTCGGCTCCTTGTCCCACCAGGGTGAGGCATTCCGGCTCCCGGCGCAGCGCTGCCACCGTGGCGCTGTCCGCCGGTGTCGCCAGCCACAGGCCGGCGCCGTCCGCCCAACAGGCCATCGGTGCGACCCGCGGACCACGGGCGGTACCCAGCAGCAGCGTGCACCATTGCGCGGCTTCGAGTGGGCCAGCCTCAACGTCAGCGCCGGGGTGCGCCTCTGCAGCCCCCATGATGCTTGCCGGATCGGTCACTGCGTGCACCTCGGTAGCATCGGCGGTCCGGTCGTCTACCAACAAGGTCGGTGTCATGTCGTTCGTCGCCATCAACGTGCTGACCGTGCCCGAGGCCATGCGCGAGACACTGGAGCAGCGCTTCGCCAACCGCGCCGGCGAGGTCGACAAGATGGACGGCTTCGAAGCCTTCGAGCTCCTGCGTCCCGTGCAAGGCCAGGATGCCTACCTGGTCTACACCCGCTGGGACTCCAAGGCCTCATTTCAGGCCTGGTTGGACTCACAGGCATTCGGTCAAGGCCATGCACAGCACGCCGAAGGTGGACCCGCCGCCAGCGGTTCACAGCTGTGGACCTTCGAGGTGGCGCAGGCCAAGACCGGCGGCGGCAGCCAGCCCTCAAGTAGCGAAGCGGTAGGGCACATCCAGCGCTAGCCTGCCGCCTCTACCACCGTTCGAGGAGGCGCCGTGCGAGGATTGATGCAGGACGTCGGGCTGACCCTGCAGATGGTGACCGAGCGGGTCGGCGAGCTGTACGGCGACAAGACGGTGGCCACCAAGACGGCCGAGGGCATCCGCCGTCGCAGCTACAGCGATGTGGTGGAGCGGGTCACCCGTCTGGCGGCCGCCCTCACGCAGCTCGGCATCAAGCCGGGTGACCGCGTCGGCACCTTCGCCTGGAACTCCGACCATCACCTAGAGCTGTACCTGGCGGTGCCCTGCATGGGCGCGGTCCTGCACACACTCAACCCCCGGTTGCCGGCCGACCAGATCGGCTACATCGCCGAACACGCCGACGACAAGCTCATGTTCGTCGACGCCTCGGTGGCACCAGCATGGCAGCAGGTCCCGCCGGTCGCCGGCATCCGCGCCGTGGTGGTGATGGACGACGCCACCGAAGCAGGACGCAGCGGTGCGGGAGTCCTGCCCGATGCCCTGGACTACGAGGCGCTGCTGGACTCGGCCGACGCCAGCTTCGCCTGGCCACGGCTGGACGAGGGGGACGCGGCCGCGATGTGCTACACGTCGGGCACCACAGGGATGCCCAAGGGTCTCGTCTACAGCCATCGTTCGTCGGTGCTGCACGCGATGGCGTCGCTGTTCGTGGACTGCCTGGCCCTGTCTGAGCGCGACGTCCTGCTGCCGATCGTGCCGCAGTTCCACGTCAACGCCTGGGGAACGCCCTACGCCGCCCTGCTGACCGGCGCGTCCCTGGCGATGCCGGGGCGTTTCATGGCCGACCCGCCGAGCCTGGCGACGCTGGTCGCCGAGGAGGGCGTCACCGTCTCCGCGGCCGTTCCCACCGTGTGGTTCGGGGTGCTGCAGGCGATCAGGGCCGGCGTCGTTGACCCAGCGAAGCTGTCGTCGCTGCAGCGGATCGTCTGCGGTGGCTCGGCGGTCCCCGAGGCGCTGCTGCGCGGATTCGACGACCTGGGCATCCGCATGATCCAGGCCTGGGGGATGACCGAGACGTCACCGCTGGGCACCGTGGCCAACCTCAAGACGACGATCCCCGAGGACCGCGCCATGGCTACACGGCTGACGCAGGGTATCCCCGCTCCCTCGCTGCGGGTGCGCGTGGTGACCGACGACGAGCAGGTCGCGCCCTGGAACGGCAGCACCATGGGCGAGCTGCAGATCACCGGTCCTTGGATCGCCGACGCCTACTACGACCCGCAGGCACCGCAAGGCCGCGGCGGCCAGGACCGCTTCACCGAGGACGAGTCCGGCCGGCGCTGGCTCAAGACCGGCGACGTGGCGGTCATCGACGCTGACGGCTACGTGCAACTGCTGGACCGCACCTCCGACCTCGTCAAGTCAGGCGGGGAGTGGATCTCGACGGTCGAGCTCGAGAACCTGCTGATCGCCCACGACAAGGTCCGCGAGGCGGCCGTCATCGCCGTGGCGCACGCCAAGTGGGGCGAACGACCGCTGGCCTGCGTCGTCAAGGCCGACGCGTCGGTAACCACCGACGAGCTGCTGGCCTACCTCGGTGAGCACGTCGCCCGCTGGCAGGTTCCCGACGACATCGTGTTCGTCGACGAGGTGCCCAAGACCACCGTCGGCAAGTTCGACAAGAAGGTGCTGCGCAAGCGCTATGGCGACTACCAGCTGCAGTCCAGCAACGCCGAGTTGCCGCCCGGTTGACCGCCTGGGTGCTGCATACCGAGCTGTCGCTCGACGAGGTGAACCTGCACCTGGCGGCGCTGGAGGTGGCGGGGCTGCTGGGCATCGCAGAGCAGTCGGGTCGCGCCTCGGTCTACCTGCCGCGGCGCCGTGACGACCTGCCGCTTGAGGGACGCTGGGAGCAGCTGGCCGACCGTGACTGGAACGAGGCGTGGAGGTCCGGCATCGAGCCCGTGACCGTCGGCGCGGTACGGATCGTGCCGCCCTGGCTGCACGCTGCCGACGACGCTGGGGCTCCGGCGGTCACCCTGGTCATCGAGCCGGCCCAGGCGTTCGGCACCGGCCACCACGAGACGACAACCGGCTGCCTCGCCGCGCTGCAGCAGCTGGACCTGCACGGGCAACGGGTGCTGGACGTCGGCACCGGCACGGGGGTGCTCGCCCTCGCCGCTGCCCGTCTCGGAGCCGGCGAGGTCGTCGCCGTCGACACCGACCCCATTGCGGTGGCGACAGCGATAGGCAACGCCGAACGCAACAGCGTCCACCTCGACGTTCGGCAGGGCTCGATCGAGGCGGCCGGCGCCGGGTCCTTCGACTTGGTGGTGGCCAACCTGGACACGGCGACGCTGGTGCGGCTGGCCCCCGCCGTGCCAGCGCGGCTGCACGAGGCCGGGGTACTGATCGCGGCGGGCGTGAGCCTGGAACGACAGGGTGAGGCGGTCACCGCCCTGCAAGGTGCGGGGCTGGCGGTGACGGTGCGACCAGGTCGGGAATGGACGGTGCTGGTGGGACGCTGCCCCGGCGCCGCGATGCCCAGCGAGAGCACCCGACATCCCTGAACGCTCGAAACCCCGGGGGGTAAACCCCGGGGTTCTCGAACCCGTGCCGATCCGCCGCGACCGGCACGCTGCGCACCGCTCTAGTCGGGCCGCCGTGCCAGACCGTCGGTGCCTGTGGTACCGCGAAAGCTTCGCCGTCGGGGCACGATGTCCTGCCGGCAGAGCAGAATCTGTTGGATGGTCCCGGCTTGTGGAGGATGCATGGAGACAGTGCGGCTGACGGGCATGGCGCACGGTGGTGACGCCGTCGGGCATCTGTCGGACGGTCGCGCCGTCTTCGTCGGCTTCGCGATCCCCGGCGAGGTCGTGCACGTCGAGGTCACCACGGACAAGCCGCGATGGGCTCGTGCCCGCCTGCTGGAAGTGCTCGAGCCGAGCGCCGACCGGGTGGCACCGCCCTGCCCCTACTACGGCACCTGCGGCGGTTGCCGCCTCCAGCACATCGCTGGGCAGCGGCAGGCGCAGCTGGTGGGGCAGGTCGTTGCTGAACAGCTGCAGCGGCTCGGCGGCGTCGACAACCCCGTTGTCGCCGAGACGGTCCGCCCCGCCGACTACGGTTACCGGTCGCGGGCCCGCTTCGCCGTGGACCGGGCGGGGCGGCTCGGGTTTCGCAAAGCCGCCAGCCACGACATCGTCGCCGTCGAGCGCTGCCTACTGCTCGACGAAGCCACGCAAACCGCGCGGGAGGCGGCAGGAGACCGCTGGACGGGCGCGACCGAGGTCGAGGTCCGCAGCGGTGTCCGGGGCGCTGCGGCCATCGTGGACGTGGTGGCCAAGCCGCGGGGTCGTCCGGCGCTGCCGCCCGGCGAGCTGGCGGTCACCCGCCGGGGCGGTGGGCCGCCCCTGCGCGGGGACCCCGTCGTCACCGAGTCGGTCGCGGGCATGGACTTCCGCGTCTCGCCGGGCAGCTTCTTCCAGGCCAACCGCGCGGGCGCCGAGGCGCTGGTGGCGTTGGTATGCCGAGCTGTGGCTGCCGGTGATCGCGTCCTGGACCTGTACGCCGGCGTGGGGCTGTTCGCCCGGGCGCTGGCCGCCAAGGGGGCCGAGGTCACCGCCGTCGAGGCCGGCGCCGCAGCCGCCACCGACGCCCGCCACAACCTGAGCGACCTGCCCCCAAGCAGCGCAGCGGTAGGACAGGACCTGTCCTCAAGTGCAGCGGTCGGAAGCGGTCCGGCGCGGGTGGTCAGGGCACCGGTCGAGCGCTACCTGGCCGAGGCCGCGGCGAACGGCACGCAGGCCGACGTTGTCGTGCTCGATCCGCCGCGGCGTGGCGCCGGCACGGCAGTCGTGGCCGACCTGGTCCGGGTAGCTCGGGGAACTATCGTTTACGTCGCCTGCGACCCGGCGGCCCTGGCCCGCGATGCCCGGGCGCTGCTCGCGGCCGGTTGGCGGCTGACCGAGGCCGTGCCGGTTGACCAGTTTGCCCAGACCGCGCAGATCGAGGTCGTCGCCACCTTCACGCCCGCGAGGTGACGGTGCCACTGGAGCCAGTCTTGCCTACGCTGGTGGTCTTGCGACGTCTCGGGGGATTGCTGCTAGCCGGTGTGCTGCTGGGCGCCGGCCTGATCGGCGCGTTCCCGGAGGCGGCTGGGGTGCCGGGCGGTATGCCGTCGGCGCCGCGCCCGTCGGTCACGATCACCCCGGTTCCGTCAAGTCTTTCACCGCCCGACCCCTCCTCGGCGCCCAGCGCGTCTAGTCCCTCACCGCCCAACCCCTCCTCGGCGGCTTCCTCCTCGCCCGCTGCCTCCGCGCCCGCCTCGCCGGCAACCTCATCGCCGGGCACCGTCCCCCCGCCCGCCGGCCCCTCACCTCGCCCGACGGCCGCCGCGGCGGACCCCTCGCTGGCCGGGGTACGTGACCGTCTGGCGCTGGTGCTGCGCAGGGGTCGCTACGGCGACCGGGTCGCGGTCTCGGTCCTGGACGTCGACGGCGCCGCGGTGTTCGGTCGGCGGGCCCGGAGGCCGCTGTTGCCGGCCTCGACGCTCAAGCTCGTCACAGCCGCTGCCGCGCTGGCGCGGCTGGGCCCGGAGTTCCGCTACACGACCTCGGTGAACGCTGTCCGCCCGCCGACCCGACGAGGCGTCGTCCACGGCGACCTGGTCCTGGTCGGTGGCGCCGACCCCACACTGGGCACGCCGGCGTTCGGCCGGGCGGAGCCGGACCGGCCTCGCACACCGCTGGAGGACCTGGCGACTCGGGTACGGGCGGCCGGCGTGCGCCGCGTCACCGGTCGGCTGGTCGCCGACCCGACGGTCCTCGCGCCGCAACCGCTTGCCGCCGGCTGGCTGCCGGGCTACCTGGACGACCTGGATACCACACGCGCCTCTGGATTGACCGTCGATGCGGGACGGCTGCTGTTCCGCACCGACGCGGGCCTGCAAGGTCGGGCGGCGCTTGACCCGGCCGCGGTCGCCGGCCGGGCGTTCCACGCACTGCTGCGACGGCGAGGGGTGGACATCGCGGGTCACTCGGTCGTGGCCACGCGGCCTCGGGCCGAGGCGGCGCTCGCTCAGGTGCGTAGCGCACCCCTGCGCACGATCGTGCGCTACATGACCAGCAGAAGCGACAATCACCTCGCCGACGGGGTCTTTCGCACGCTCGGCGCCGTTGGCGGTACTCCAACGTGGGCAGGCTCGGCGCGGGTAGCGCGACGGTCCCTGCGCGGACTCGACCTGCTGTGGGCCGGATCGGTCCTGGCCGACGGGTCGGGGCTATCGCGTGACGATCGGCTCAGCGCGGGGCTGCTGGTCCGGCTGCAAGCCGGCATGTGGACGTCCAACCTGGCCCGACCGTGGCGGGAGGTGATGGCGCTCGCCGGCCGGCGCGGCACCCTGGCCGGCCGCCTCGTCGGCACGGTGGCCGAACGGCGGCTGTACGGCAAGACCGGCACGCTGAGCGACGTCCGCTCCCTAGTCGGAACCGTCGTTGGCCCGGGCGACTCGGCGTGGCACCTTGCGGTGATCGGCAACGGCCTGACGACGGCGCAGCGTGAGCGCCTGTCGAGCACCACCGACCGTCTGGTGCTGGTCCTCGCCCGGGAACTCCACGGTTGCCCACTGGTGCAACGCGCCGGCCAGCGACCACCCCGGCGTGAACGGTGTCCCGCCTGATCAGGCCGCGACAAGGTCGCAGACGACGCGGCGGAGGGGTCGATCGTTCGCGCCGCCTGCGACCCGGGGCCGGCTAGATCACCTCTCGGCGGTCCCGGCCGGTGCGGTGCGGTCACCGAAGCGGCCGCAACCGCGATCTTAGCGCATCTTAGTCTGCGTTTACTCCCGTACACCCATTTTTTCGCTGGCCGTGCTACACCTTGCGGGCTGCCGAAGGGAGCAGGACCATGGTCAGCACACACGATTCAGGGCAGCACAGCGCTCAAGTAGCCACAGGCGGTAGCGCACCAGACGACGGCGTGGATCGGCTTCTGACGCTCCAGGAAGCGGCTGACGGGCTCAAGGTGCACTACATGACGGCGTACCGCTGGGTGCGCAAGGGTGAGTTGCCCGCGTTCAAGACCGGCGGCAGGCTGCGGGTGCGGGTCAACGACCTCGCGGATTTCATGGCGCAGCGGCGGGTCGACGTGGCGACGCCGTCATGGGATCCCCGGCGCACCGACTGGCCGTTGCACGTCGACCGGCTGGTGGCGCTGTTGCTGACGGGCAGGGGCGTAGATGCCGGCAGCATGGTCCGCAAGGTCGTCGCCGACGGGGCGGCCGCCGGCGACGTCTACCTGCATCTCATCGCGCCCGCCTTGCATCACGTCGGGGAAGCATGGGCCAATGGCGAGGCCACGATCGCCGACGAACACCGTGCCACCGAGATCGCCGCCGCGATCATGGCCCGCCTCGGCGATCACTTCCGGCGACGGGGTCCGTCGCGCGGGACCGCGATCACGATGACGCCTCCGGGCGACCAGCACGCCCTCGGCTCGGCGATGGCGGCAGACTTTTTGCGGGCGGCCAGCTATGACGTCCACCATCTCGGCGCCAATGTCCCGCTGGATGATCTGCGCGTGTTCCTGCAGGTGGTGCCCACCGATGTCGTCTGTGTCTCGATCACCAACCCGGGGTTGGACCCCGGCGTTTACCCCGAACTGGTGAGCGCCGCCGGCGAGGGCGACGGTGCCATGGTCGTCGTCGGTGGGCAAGGTGCCGATGCCGCAGCCGCCGGTGCCGCCGGAGCGGTGTACCTGGAGCGGCTGCAGGACCTGACCCAGCGCCTCGATCAGCTGGGCCACGCCGTTTAACGGCCAACCGCGTGGACAACCGCACCGAGCAGCTCGCCGATGGGGTCTGGCGCATCGAGGTCAGCTACGCGATCAACGCCTACCTGCTGGCCAATGACGGGCACGGTGACGCCGACGGGCTAACCCTCGTCGACAGCGGCACCCGCACGTCAGGCCCACGGCTGGTGCGCAGCATCCGGATGCTGGGGCTGGCGCCATTGGCGGTGGGCGACATCCTGCTCAGCCACTGGCACGCCGACCACAGCGGCAGCGCCGCGCGCTTCGTGCGCTCCGAGGCCGCGCCGCGCGTTCACGCGGGCCTTGCCGACCTGCCGGCGGTGCGCGGCGACGACCCACTGCCACAGCGCAGCGCCGCCCACGGCGACGTCTCCCTTCTCGGCCGGCTGTTGGCGAGGTACTTGCGCCCTGGCCCCGCTATCAGCGGCGCCGCCGGCCTAGCCGACGGTCAGACGCTGGACGTCGCCGGTGGGGTGCACGTGGTCGCCGCGCCCGGCCACACCGCCGGTCACATCGCCTTCCACCTGCCCCAGCAAGGCGTGCTGCTCGCCGGCGACGCGGCCAGCAACCTCCTGTGGCTGTCGCGTGGTCCGGGACCGCTGCGCAGCGCCCGTCGTCAGGAGGCGAGCACGCTGCGCCGCCTGGCGGCATTGGACTTCCAGACTCTTGGCGTCGGCCACGGTCCCGTGGTGTCCAAGCGCGCCAGGCAGCGCCTGGCCGCACTGGCCGACCGCGCCCAACGGCGCCCGCAGCACCTCGGGTTGGACTCCACCTGAGCGCGACGGTGCTGCTAGCCCGCGGCGGGCACGGCTCGGGCGCTGCTGGGACCGACCCGCGCCCAGCGGCCGTCGCGCAGGCGCCAAAGGGTCGCGCCCAGGCGCACCAGCATCAAGGCTCCCATACCAGCCCAGATGCCCCGCAGCCCCCAGTCGAAGCGCAGCGCCAGGAGCGCGACCGGCAGCAGAGCGCCCAGCGCGGCCGCAGCCGTCGACCAGAACAGGAATCGAAAGTCGCCGGCGCCCATCAGCACGCCGTCGAGGACGAACACGATCCCGCCGATCGGCTGCAGCAGCGCGACGATCAGCCACACGTCGCCGACCTGCTCCAACGCCCCTTCGTCGGCCGTGAAGATGCGCGGCAGCGGCCCCGCCAGCGCCAGGTAGCCGAACGCGATGAACACGCCGGCGCCGAGACCCCACCACACCAGCCGGCGAGCCTCGGTGCGGGCCAGCTGTGACCGACCGGCGCCCAGCGCCGTGCCGATCATCGCCTGGGCGGCGATCGCGAAGCCGTCGAGCACCAGGGCCAGCATCGACCACAGTTCGCGGGCGATCTGGTGAGCCGCGACGGTCACCGCTCCCATCCGTGCCGCCACCGCCGTGGTGATCAGCAGTCCACACAGCAGCGCGGCCGTGCGCAGGAACAGGTTCCACGAGACCCGCACCATCTCGCGCATCGCCACCGGGTCGATGCGTGCCGAGGGTGTTGGCAGCCGGCGCCGTGCCAACCCCAACAGGATGACCGCGGCCAGCGTCTCGGCGAGCACGGTGCCCGCCGCGGCACCCGCAACGCCGTAGCCCAACGGGTAGATCAGCACCCACGAGACGGCGCCGTTGACGACATTGACGACGATGCTGACCAGCAGCGGGGTGCGGGTGTCCTTGAGGCCGCGGAAGATCCCGTGGCCGACCTGGCTGACCAGCAACGGCACCGCACCCAAGGCCCGCACCTGCAGGTAGGCCACCGCCGGCGCGACGACGTCGCCGGACGCCCCCATCGCGCGCAGGATGCCGACGCGGCCCGCCAGCAGCACCGCGGTGACCACGATCCCGAGCCCCAACGCCAACCACAGCGCCTGCAACGCGTAGGAGGCCGCACGCTCGTCGTCGCCGGCGCCGCGCAGGCGGGCCACGGCGGCGGTCGTGCCGTAGGTCAGGAAGTTGAAGCCGAAGAAGACGGTGGTGAAGACCGCGACGTCGATGCCGAGCGCCGCCAGCTGGGTCACGCCCAGGCGGCCGACCAAGGCCGTGTCCACCAGCGACAGCAAGGGGTCGGCGGCCAGCGCCGCCATCGCCGGCAGCGCCAAGCGGAGGATCTCGCGATCCGACGAGCCGAGTGCGCGACGCATCAGTGCGTACCGTAGGGCCGTGAACGCCGTCCGCGTCAACCGCACCGTGCAGCTGCCGCTGGCCGAGCTTGACGTGTCCTTCTCACGCTCCGGCGGACCAGGGGGTCAGCACGCCAACACCTCGTCGACCAAAGTGGAGCTGCGCTGGGACCTAGAGGCCTCCAGCGCCCTCACGCCACCACAGAAACAGCTGCTGCGCTCCCGCCTCGGCAGCCGCCTCACCGACGAGG